>CAYGQM010000008.1:0-107483 GCA_964352065.1 uncultured Opitutaceae bacterium | reverse complement strand
GAAGACTAACTCTTCCGCCCATCCGCAGTATTAACTTAACACCACAATTTTAGACACTTTTGGGCAACAGCTCCTTTAACGTTGAGTGCGAAGCTCTTCCAAAATTCTCAGCACCGCTGGTTCCTCCACAGATAAGTCTGGTGCCAATCTAAACAATACCTTGGCTGTTTCCTCGTAGCCTGGAAGCTCGGAATACATTTGTTTTGAGAGAAGTTGTACGTAGCGAATAGTTCTATCTATAAGCTTTAGATTGGAAGCACGAACATAGGTCATGAAGTTGCTTTCGAACCGTCCGAGTCGCCCCATAACCAGAGTCGAGTGGATATTTAGGATAAGTTTAAGAAACAGGTTCTTATCAAGAATCGAAAGGTGCTTGCTTTCAAAGCTCCACTCCTGATCACGAAAATGTAGTGAAAACCCCAGCGAAGATTTCATGATTTTGAACCTGTATTGATCTTTGTCGGGAAAACGGGCCTTTCGTTTTTTGAGGCATGACCCGTCGATAAAAAACCCATAGAGGTATTCTGTATTCGTCTTGGCACTGATGTCATTCCAATCGAGGCATCTGGGAGTTCTACCGAGGATAGAGCGCCAAGCTTCCATGCTGGTCAGGGAATCGGGCACTGAGAGGTAGCACCATCCCGGCGTAGGGGAGTTGTCTTGCTCGTTTTCGAACGGTGGTAGACTGAATGTGGGAGAACGCTCTGTGGTATCAGTTAGTACGGACACTCCGAACTCCCGGGTTTCATAAATCGTACCGCAGCCATGTTCATAAACATCAGCCTCTGCAGAGATAATCTTTTCAAGTCCCTCAAGTCTCAGGTGTTTCCATGTTTCCAGAAAAGTTCGGTGAAGGACCTGCAGCGTTTCTAAATTTCCGCCAGATTCAATGGACCAACCTATCGCGGCCATCAGAATCGTGCTTGCTTGCATACGCGTACTTCCCGAGAGGCCCATGGGACCAACGGCTAAGCTGATACTTCGAATTCGGGGGTGTTCCAGAATTCGCTTTGACCGAGAAACAAGGTCCATAAGTTGCTTCTCTGGGTTGCAGTAGAGAAACCAAGGTTCTCTTGTCGAGATTGATAGTGCCGCTTCTGTGGCGCCGATTACGAACGGAGTTTCTCCCCCTTCGGTAATACCAAGAAGCAGGTCTCCCTCGGAAAATCCCAATTCTGCCAGCTGCCGCGCCCCATAGTCTGGTCTGTCCTCAAAATTCTCGATCGATTTTATGAGGGCCACGTCTCCTCCAGCCATAAAGCCAACAAAACAGTCACGGTATTTTTCTTCGATAAAGCCTTGGCGAATAAAGACCTCAATCGCGATTGAAAGCCGGCCAGTGGCTCCACAGCCGCAGAGGTAGATTTTTTTTTTGGACTTTAGTGTGTCATGAATCGCTAAGGAAAGACGATGTACTTGGGGAAGGTAATCTCCCAGTTTTTCCAGCGCCCAAGTATCGACCTTTTTCAGAGTCGCTATGGCGGCCGGAAGGTCTTTTTTGGCTTCCACTGACAAGTTGGCCGTCAGTGGGTGAGGCTTTTCAGTATCCAGGGAGCCCAGTTTGTATTGGTCAGCAACTCTCAAGAACTTCTCGCATTGGCTACTCATATTTTCAGCAGATTCTTGAAGATAGGTTTTTGAAATAAACTGGATCTACGTATTGTAGAGGCGGTCGCCAAAATCGCCCAATCCGGGTAAGATAAACTTTTTTTCGTTGAGCTCTCGGTCGAGCGCAGCCGTATAGATATTTATCTCAGGGTGGCTGGCTTTGACGGCTGAGATTCCCTCAGGTGCAGATATTATGGAAATAACAGTAATATCTTCCGAGTTCTGCTTTTTGCAAAGTTCAATGGCTTGCAAAGTAGATCCCCCGGTCGCGAGCATGGGATCAATTATAAAAGTCTTTTGTCCGGAAAGTCTTGGCAGTTTTTTATAGTAGGTTCTGGCGATTGCCGTTTCCTCATCTCTTTCAAGGCCGACGTAACCTACAGTGGCCCCAGGAATCATATCCAAGGCTGGCTCGACCATCGAAATACCGGCCCTTATAATCGGAACGAAGGTGATCAGGTTTGAGAGCTTGTAGCCGGTTGCTTCCTCGATGGGGGTTTCAACGAAGTAGCTGTCCGTTTGCAAAGTTCGAGTCGCTTCCAGTATCAGCACCTGGGTTATTTTCCTACTTGCTGCCCTGAAAGCCTCACTCGATGTTTTTTTGTTTCTTAGCTGGGAGATCAGAACGCGAGCAATAGGGTGATCAATTATTTGAATCGGCATGAGTTTATTAAAGTGGTGCGGATAAGACCTTTCGTTGTTTTGAAGACATGTGCGTAAAATAAATGATAAAGGGCAACCGTTTCCGAGTATTTGTTTTCTTCGATGAGGCTGGGAGGGGTATTAGTTTTTGATCAACTCACCATAATCTTATCATCCTTTCAGATTCTCAAAATGGAATCTCCTGTTGTATATCTGGTAGAAGACAACAAAGACAATTCTGACCTCTTTTATGAGCTGCTCTCTGGCCGGTTTGAAGTTGTTACGTTCGAGACTGCCTTCGACCTCATGGCTCATTTGGGAGCGGACGTGGAAGGTCTTCCGGATCTTTTTGTATTGGATATAAGTCTACCAGGCATGGATGGCGTAAGTCTAATGAAGCGAATTCGTTCGGATTATCTTTATCAAGGTATTCCTATACTCGCCCTGACGGCTCATGCTATGGCTGATGACAGAAGACGTCTCATCCAAGCAGGTTTCGATTGGTATCTGAGTAAGCCGATCTTGGAGGAAGAGGAACTATTTCACGTAGTGGAGGGCTTGGTAAGTAAGTCGCTGTTATGAGGGTTAAGTTTAAGAACTTACTGTTTCCCGTTTGGTGGTCTTCGTTCGCCATTCTTGTATTCGTATTGTTGGTGAAGTGGGGGGTTATTTCTACAACGTCCATGGGTATCAGTGTATCTTCACTAGAGATCGTGCTCATCATATATGCGTTGGCTTTAGGCTTGGTTCAAGTCGCTCGGCAGAGCCACCGTCTAAAGAAATTGTCTGCGATTGCGACGGATTTGGGGAGTGGTCATTTGAGCAAGCGATCGGAAGATCTTAACTTCGACGCGATCGGAAATCTTGCGCATGCGATCAACAAAATGGCGGATCAGATCGAACACTCAATCAAAGACCTGAAGGAAGTCAGCGAAAGTCTGGAAGAACAAAATGAGGAATTGCACGAGGTATTGAAAACTGAGGCTCGATTCGGTTCATTTCTCGAGTCGATCGCTACCGTACAGACGGGAGAACTCGCAAAGATCTCATTGAAAGCATTTGGCGAAATATCGGATGCATCTGCGGCCTGGCTTGTGTATTTTGATCCTGAATCCGGCCATAATACGTGCATTCGAAGCAGTTCGACTGAGTATCGCATTTTACCAGATATTCCATTTGAGAAAAGCACGCTAGTTATCACAGGCGGACGCCGTTGGAACTGCATAGAACTGGGCGGGGAATTCGAAGGCAGTAAAGGGCTTTTTATACCGATTCACTTTGACAGTAAGCCATTGGGATTTGTCGTTTTAGAACTCGAATCCGAGATGGATAGCCGGGAGAAACGTCGTCTTGGAAACTATATAGAAGCATTTTCAAACGCCTTGTCTAATTGCGTCAGTTATCAGACTGCGCTCCGGCAGTCTATTCGTCTGGAGAGCATCAATCGAGAGCTGCTTTTAGCTGATCAAAATCGAAGCAACTTCGTTGCGCGTATGAGCCATGAATTGAGAACTCCGCTGAATTCGATCATCGGGTTTTCTAAGATCATGGAAAAGAACAAGCCGGGGAATCTAAACGAGGTGGACTTGGACCGGTTGGAAAAAATCCATCGGAACGGAAATCACTTGCTGCAGATGATAAATAACATTCTGGATCTTTCCAAGGTCGAAGCTGGCGAAATGCAGGTGCAGGAGGATGTGGTGGACCTGGAGCAAATTACCGGAGACGTGATCGACATGCTTCAACCTCAATCTGAGTCTAAAGGGCTTTACCTAGTCAAAGACTTTCAAGAGAAAGGCCTTACGACCCTTACGGATGGACTAAAGTTGAGGCAGGTTTTGGTCAATTTGGTTGGGAATGGTATCAAGTTTACGCAGGCAGGAGGAGTGACGGTAAGGTGCTACATACCGGAAGATAACGATAATTGTGTGCATTTAGACGTCTCCGATTCGGGAATAGGAATCGATCAAAATATGCACGAAAAAATCTTTAGAGCGTTTTCTCAAGCAGATCATTCGACGCCCCAGGAATTTGGCGGCACAGGATTGGGGCTGACGATTTCTCGATCGATAGTTGGTCTTCTCGGGGGAAGCCTGAATCTCAGCAGCGTCCCTGGGAGGGGTAGTGTATTTACAATAAAACTGCCTTTACGATTAAAAGCGAAAATGGGGGAGAGAAGCGGGCTCTTTGTAAAAAAAGAAGTATAATGCTGGCCGATTTCTGAAGGATTCGAGCAGACCCGTTAGAAATAGGCATCTTACTTCCTAAAGTTTTGATGTAAACGCAGTTCAACCAAATCAAAGTATGAGTACTCAATCCCCCTGGCAAACGCCTGATCAAATCGTCAATTCTCCTCGCATTCCGGATTCTCTAGACGGCCTTGGGATTTTGATCGTAGACGATCAACCGGACCATTTGGAACTCATGCGGGAGATACTCGTAGGTGCTGGTTATGACGACGTTTTTATCGCGGAGAATGGTGAGGCGGCTCTGGCGGCTTTGGATGCCCACAAACAGATTGGTCTCGTCTTGACGGATCTCGGTCTTCCTGGAATGGACGGCTATGAAGTGTGCAGGAGGATAAAATCAGATCCTGCGACCCAAGGTGTTTGTGTTATTGTGGTAACTGGGGGAGCAATTCAAATTGATACCGCACTTTGTAAAAGCTTCGAATCAGGAGCCATTGATTTTATCAGTAAGCCGTTGAACAGGTTTGACCTTTTGGCGAGGTGTCAGTCAGCGCTGAATTTATACAACGAAAAACAGCAGAATCTGTCTCAGGAGTTGGAAATCATTTTGCGTGAAGAGAAGTACCGTGCGACTTTCGATTACAGTCACGATGGAATCTTTATTCTCAATCCGGCTGATCTTATTATTCGGGATGTCAATCCCCCTGCTGAAGCACTTTTCGGATTTGGTGCGGATGATCTGATCGGTAAGCCGTTCACTTCCCTATGCCGTAAGAACAAGATCCCTGAAGCCTACAGGGATGTGAGTGCAATCCAAGCGGGAGATATCTTTACCTTGGAGACCGTCAAGGTCACCAAAGGAGGAAATGAGCTTTCCGTTGAAATCAAGTTTAGCGGATTTCAATTGCAGGGTGAAACCCGTATAATGGCAGTTGTTGCCGATGCTTCCAGTCGCGTTCGATTGAATGAGGAACTGCAGTTGAGTGAACAACGTCTAAATCTAGCTATTTCAGGAAAAAGTCATGGAGTGTGGGATTGGGATATCGCTGGTGGTTCCATCTACTTTTCCGAGAACTGGAGAAAATTCCTAGGCCTCCCGAAAAACAATTCAGGCACTGGTATGGAGATGTGGAAAAAGCATCTGCATCCGGACGAGATAAATACTATTCTTGCCAGTATAAGAAGCCACTGGAACCGAGAGTCCGATGAGTATACCGAAGAACACCGTTTACTTGGAGAATCGGGAAAATTTCGTTGGGTGCTCACCCGCGGGAATGCCATTCGTAATGATGCCGGTGAAGTAGTCCGGATGGTAGGTACTATTCTCGATATTACTAATAGAAAGCAGTTAGAGATCGAGAGCGTTAAAAAACAAAGAATGGAAGGTCTCGATCGTTTTGCAGCAAGTGTTGCACAAGATCTTAATAAGATGCTTGTCACCGTAAATAGCTCTGCACGTTTGATTGAAGATACTGTTCCGCACCATACAGCGGTTTCTCAATATGTGAGCGATATTCGAAGAGCGACGGAAGGTTCGAACACGCTGATCCAGCAATTGTTGGCTTTCAGTCGAAAGAGTCAAATTCAGTTGGAGTACGTTTTCTTGAACCTTGAGATAAAGAGCCTTCTTCCGATGGTTCAGTCGTTGATCCCTGATTCCGTAGTTTTGGAGACTGAATTAGAGGAAGAACTACCACCTGTCATGGCTGATCATTCGATGATCAGTCAGATTCTTCTCAATCTGGTTGGAAATAGTAAGGATGCTATGCCAGAGGGCGGGGTCCTTAGCATATCGACTTCCCCGTATACGCTTGAAGAACCACAGTATTTTGCAGGAAAAGATCTGGAACCTGGCGATTATTTGAGACTCACAGTAGGAGATAACGGTGTAGGTATGGACGACCAGATTTTGGAACATATCTACGAACCATTCTTCAGTGCAAAATCGCACGGCGATGACAAGGTTTTCTCGGGTCTCGGTCTATCTACAGTCTACGGTATTATAAAGCAGCACAATGGATGGATATCAGTGAAAAGTCGTCCGGCTGTTGGGACTCGTTTTGACCTGTTCTTTCCGCTGCTAAATGAGTCTGAGATTAAAGAATAAGTAAGTAAATATTTCGTATCCGACTCTGGTTAGGGGTTTTGTAAAATCCCTATTACATAGAAGGTTGCGGTTGAGCCTGAGTGGTCAGGTGATTGAGATGATGCTTAATATTCAACCTCTACAATGATCTCATCAAAACGCTCAACTATCTCAAAAACTCGTAAACGCATATGGCCGAGCAAGCGTACTTCGGGTTGGGAAATAACGGTAATCCTTAACGAAGACCTGCGGGCTGATTCTATCCATGCTGATGATCCTCCTATAAGTGACATTGAACCACATCAGTGGTTGGGAGCATGGGTAGATGATATTTTCGATAGTGAAGATGGTGATACGTTTGTAAGTTCTGCGATTATCGAGAATCTTGATCATCCGTCGTTTGATATCAATGTTCGGGTGAAAAGTCATCCAGAGCTAAAATCTTGTGCCAGGTTCAAAAGACTAAATTCGGGGAACACCCATTCGTTTTTGGTTAATTGCTTCTTCTGGAGTTCGAATACCCATCACCCATTTGCTCGTAGAGACCTCATTGACAGAATCGGTGATGACTCTGAACTCAGTTTTTGTGATATAGACCTGCAGACAAACCTACACAGGATTTCGCCGTCACTTTGGGTACTCTTAGGTTATTCACTGTCCGATATTCAACCTGATATCCAGTTCTTTAAGGCGCTTGTTCATCCAGATGACATGGACTTTTTTGAAATTAAGAGTGTCACTGAAAGATGTAATCCGTTCGATGAGAGCTATAATTTTCGTCAAGAGATTAGGTTGATGCATGCCGAAGGCATATATCACTGGGTTGAAGCGTTTGGCGTGAAATATTTCAGTCATGCGGATCATAAAGGTCGAATCTATGGAATCTTCCAGGACATAACCATTCGGAAGCTTGTTGAAGAAAACTATCGGGTAAGTGAAGGCCGATTTAATATACTCCTCAATAGTCGGAACATTGGGTTCTTTGATTTTAATTTTAAGGACGACCGTGAGTTTATTTCGCCCATCTTGAAGCGTATGCTCGGATACAGGGTCGATGAATTAGAAAATAGTTTTGCTGCCTTTAATGCGCTCGTGCATGAAGAGGAATCTCAGTATCCAAGAATAGACTACGAAAAGCGAGAAAACGAAACACGTGAAACCTATGTGCGTGAGTGTAGGCTCTTGTGTAAAGATGGGGAGTATATTTGGGTTCAGATTAACGGTGTGTATTTTCGTAATCCTCAGGGCAGGGTGATTCGTGAGACGGGCTTTTTGACGGACATCGAAAAAAAGAAAGCTGCCGAGATTGCTCTAAGTGAAGAACAAGAGCGGTTACGAGTAACTTTGAGCTCAATTAAAGACGCGGTCATCGCTACCAACAATGAAGGCAACGTGGTTTTGTTCAATGCGATCGCTGAAGCCTGGTTTGATGTAAAAGCTGAAGATGTGGTTGGGAAACCGATTCCCCGTGAGTTGTTCATCGTAAATCCCAAGACCAGAGCCCCATTTCCTCTGGATGAAAATCTAGACATCGGAGACGGACCTACTGATGACTTTAAGTTCAAGGGAGTTATCAAGGGGCCTGATGGGCAGGAAATCGTTTTATCCCGCAGTTATGCGCCGCTGAAAGACGAGGCGGGTGAGGTTATTGGAACGGTTTTGATTTATCACGATATTACAAGTTCTGAGCGCTATGCCCACGAAATGATAAAATCCAGCAAGATGGAGTCTATCGGGATGCTGGCTGGAGGGATTGCTCACGACTTCAATAATCTCCTTACGACGATTCTGGGAAATATTTCATTGGTTCAAAACGATTTCGCATCAGTCGAAGTGCTCGATCAGAGTGAGGAAGCCTGTTTAATGGCCAAGGACCTTACTCAGCAATTGCTTACGTTTGCAAAGGGTGGGGCGCCTATAAAAAAGGTTACGGACCTTAAGGATCTTGTCAGTCGGTCTGTAAAGCTTGCCTTGATGGGCTCCAAGGTCGAGGGCGTCTTTACTTTCGAAGATGTAGAGCTCGCTGTGGAGGCGGACCCGACTCAGATGAATCAGGTAATTCAGAATTTGACGATCAATGCTGTCCAGGCGATGCCTGACGGTGGCACTTATGAAGTGAAGCTGTTCAAGGTCGAATTCGATAAAGATTCACCGGTGCCTGTAGCTCCTGGAGAATACATATGCATTGATCTACAGGACACTGGTATGGGAGTCCCTGAAGAAAATCTGGCAAAGATTTTCGATCCGTTTTTTACGACCAAGTCTTTCGGAACGGGGCTGGGACTTACGACCTCCTATTCCATCGTAAAACGCCACTTTGGACATGTCGAAGTAAATTCAAGCTTGGGTTACGGGACACAGTTCTCCATCTATATTCCCGCTACAGATAAATGTCTGAACAAGGACGTAGAAGAGGATAAGAAGATTATGCACGGAAATGGAAAAGTCTTATTGATGGACGACGATTCGGCAATTCGAGAAGTTGCCAAGTTGATACTGGAACGTTTGGGCTACACAGTGACTGGGACTACGAAAGGTGAAGATGCGATCGCTGTATACAAAGAAGCCATGGGGACTGAGCGGGAATTCGATATCGTTATCATGGACCTGACAATTCCTGGGCACATGGGAGGAAAAGAAGCCATTAAAGAGCTACTTAAGATTGATCCGGATGTGAAAGGGATCGTGAGTAGTGGCTATTCTACGGATCCTATCATGGCCAATTTTGAGGCGCATGGATTCAAAGGGGTAGTTGAAAAACCGTTTCGCGTAGAAGAACTTAGCAGCGCAATTCAACGAGTTATCGGCCTTGATTCAGTGCTTCCAGATGACGGAAACTGCGATAACGATTAAAATAACCCCGAACGTTCGATCAATCGATTGACTGTAACGTTCGACAATCTTTTGAATGGTGTTAAGGCGTATCGCTTTGGCAAAAATACACCACACTGCGATGGCCTCGACGATGAGGACACAGCCATATACCAGCTTCTCATTTAGAGGTGCATCTGGTTCTATAAACTGAGTGAACAAACTCAAGATGAAGAGCGTAACTTTGGGATTTAGCAAGTTGGTAAAGAGTCCTTCCTTAAACGCGGTAAACGCTCGAGGTTGGTTTTCTGAAGGGGCAATCTGAGTTTTGATGGTTGAATGGTTGCGAAATGCCTGAATCCCCAAATACGCCAAGTAGGCAGCACCCAAATAACGGACAGACGTAAAAAGCAGTTCGCTTTCAGTCAGCAAGATTCCCAGACCGGCAATTGAAATTCCGATGTGGATTGAAAGTCCCAAACCGATACCTAGCACCGTAAAGTAGGCGGCGTTGCTTTTGCGGATCCCGAGGCCGTTTTTCATGATCAAAAACATATCGGGTCCTGGGCTCATCATTGCGAAGAGCTGAGTCGTTAACAGGAAGACGATCGTTTCAGTCATTTTGGGGAAGCGTACGAAAAAAAGCGGACCGTGAAGTCCGCTCTGAAATGCTTTTGCTCACACTAGTGGCAGGCTAGTCTGCGTCATAGACCGCAACCGTGGTCCACAGGTCTTTGTTCTTTTCCACGAATTCAAGATGAATAGGATGATCTTGGTAAATATTCTGATCTCCAATGTTCTCGAATACGGCGGTCAAACTTACGGAATAGTCGGTCTTAATGACGGGGCGCGGTGGCGTATCTGCAGGCGTTCCAACGTAGAGGGCCACGACGGTTTCAATGTCGCCTAATCCCTCAACGCGCTTAATGAATGCGGCCTTTTCTTCCTCAGAAACTTCCGGCTTTAGATAAAAGAATACGGTGTGAACTAACATAATGGGAGGTTTTGACGGATGTGAACGCGAAAAACAAGACCCTATTTGGGGCCTGGTCAGGAACCTTCGTCACAGGGCAGCGTCCAGAGGAATGTGCTTTCTCATGCGCTGAGTTTATCATTTTTCAATCGCCAAGCAGAGCCTATCTGCGCAAGAAACGTCTAATTTTGTAATTCACTTTGCCGGATAATCATCACAGTCAAACTCACAACGAATTCGACACGAACGAAAAGAGAAAGTGGCGACCCATCATTTTAGCGGTGGTTGGATCGATTTTGTCTCATGCACTATTGTACCTGTTTATTCCTGAGACGCTGATGATTATGGCAAATTCTGAAGTCCCGAAGCAGAGTTGGCAGGAGTTTGATATTATTTTGGCGGAAGAGGAACCGGAAGTCATGAAGCAGTTTGTTCCTGTGAATAAAGATGATATTCCTAATGCGCCCGACGATACGGAGAACTTTGCATCTCAAGATGCGCAGGCCAAGAATACCGAGCTTCGCGAAGACTTGAATGAAGACACGCCATTTATTGAGGGAGAATCGGAAGAGTTTAATAACCTCGTTCAGGGTGAGCCGATCAGGATACCTCCAAGCCCGCCGGTGCCGCCGTCTCAGGCGAATGATTCTCAGCAGGAGCAGCAGGAACAGACTCCCAGTATCCCTCAGATCCGGATCAATCGACCGATGGGTGAGGACCAAATAAACGAGGAGCGTGCCCGGGCTCCAGTGGCTTTGGAAGACGAAGCCATTGATGAGGAGAGTCCTTTGTCCATTCCAGAGATTCCAGAGGAAGTTCCGGAGGATGAAGAGGCACTCGAAGTTGTTGAAAGCGAGGAGGACGCGCTGGAGGATCGTACAAAGATTGATGACGGTGTTGTGCAAGACGAAAGACCGTACACCCCTCCGCAGGAGGCTCAGCCTCAACCAAACCCTGAGGATCGCCCTGCGCGACTACCTCAACCCAGGGTCAGATACGCTAACACCGGGCCTTTGAAGAATCATATGGCAGGTGTTTCTCAAATTGCTCAAATGGCGCAGTACTCCGCTGAATTTAGTGAGTTCGGGGATTATTTGGAACGTATGTTTGAAACCATCGAGATCGAATGGCACAATTTACTTAGTCAACAACGGTTGGCAGAGCGTCGATCGAGGGTCTCAATTGCGTTCTTGATCAATGAAGACGGTGAGATCGTGGATTGGGAAATTGTTCAAACTACTTCGACCCTGCAGGCTCAGGTTATCTGTGCTGCCGCAATCAATAATCGCGCTCCGTTTGGAGAGTGGTCGCGGGATATGAAAACAACACTTAATGATCCTGAACGGATCATTGTGAACTTTTTGTTCCGCTAATCTGCGCGATGGATTTGGATTCGATCGTTGAAAGCTTGCCGCTGGGCAGGAATGTTAAGGTTCTGAACGTTCATCCGTTGGGTCTTATTGCTTTGGAAAAACCATGCAGCATCCTTTCCCATCCGAACGTCGATACAGACCGAAATCGCAGTCTACTGCGTGCGGGATGGAGCAAAGACCGGGAACGGTTTGCGTGGAAAATTGAAGATCAGTCTGTTCGGTTTTATTTACTGCATCGTCTGGATTCCGCTACCTCCGGAGTTATACTGGGCTGTGTAAACCCAAATCTCGCACTCGAACTAAAGAAAGAATTCTCAAAACGACGGGTTTCCAAGACCTACATGGCGATAGTCGGTGGACTCGTTCGGGAAGATGATACACTATGGAGAGATACCTTGAGGAAACGTATGTCAGGCTCTCGATTGAGAGTGGATGCCAATGCCAGAGGGGGTGGGCTGGCTGAGACACGGGTAAAGGTTGTTAAAACGAAATACAGTGATCCTCGGCTAAGCCTGTTGAAGCTGAACCCTCTCACGGGGCGTACTCACCAGCTTCGAGTGCAATCTGCCAAAAGAAAGACTGCGATTCTGGGAGATACGACCTACGGTGACTTTCCGTTTAACAGGAAAGTGCAAAAAGCAGTCGGTGAACAGCGCTTATTTCTCCACGCAACGTCGATCCGGATTCGGTGGGAATGGCGGGACCGAGAGTATGTCTTCGAAGCGGACTCTGAAGTTCCGGAGATTTTCAATCAGGTCATGAAGGTGAAGTATTAATTCGGCTCATAATCTGATTGCTGCGCCCTGTGGCATGATCCTTATTGAAGCGCATGATTTTGCCACGCGACAAAAAACTGACAGAGGAGCAACTCAAGGAAGTCACTGAGATCGTTGAGTCCTTTAATTGTAAGTTACAGACCATTGTGGGAACGGAACGTTCGATTTACGCGATTCTCGGTGACGAGCGCAGTGAAACGATGGTGAACCGGCTGGAAGGACTTTCATTTATAGACCGTGTAGATCGTATTCAGACGCAAAATAAGCTCATGAGTCGCCAGTCGGATCTCGCGAGTCACAAAATACGAATTGGTGGTGTGACGGTCGGAGAGGAGCTTTTGGTGATAGCCGGTCAGTGTACCGTAGATCCCAAAAATCCGAATTACTTTATTGAAACGGCTCACGCAGTAAAAGAAGCAGGGGCAAAAGTGCTGAGGGGCGGCGTTTGGAAACCTCGGACAACTCCGCATTCTTTTCAGGGGGACAATCGTTCAATCGAAACCGTGCTAGAGGCCCGTGCGCAAACCGGTCTGCCGGTTAATATTGAGGTGATGGACGAAGAACAACTGGCAATCGCGATGGATGCCAAGATTGATATGGTGCAGGTAGGCACTCGCAACGCCTTAAATTATTCGCTCTTGAAGAAAATCGGGCAGGCTACGAAAAACCATGGAACCTTGGTGCTCCTCAAGCGGGGACTCCACATGGGAAAGACCTCTGAGTTCGTATCCGCAGCCGAATACATCGTAGCAGCGGGAAATCCGAATGTGCTTCTCTGTCCGAGGGGCACGGCTCCAGGCTTGGATGGCTATCGTAATCATCCAGACGAAAGCATTACTCCTTTGCTGAAAGAACAAACTTGGGCGCCGGTGGTAGTGGATCCTTCTCACTCTGTTGGGCGGGCTATTTACGTCCCGTTTTGTTCGGCTGCAGCGATAGCTTATGGAGCTGACGGTGTCTGTGTCGAATGTCATATTGACCCGCAGGAGGGTATCGGGGATGACCCTAAGCAATCAGTTACTCCGGGAGTTTTGAAAGATCTTATCGAAGAGCTTGAGAGGCTTTGGTCCTTGCGCACCAAATTTCAAATACCTTGAGTGTAGTTGGCTGAGATGGCTCAATCCTCAAAGGATCATCCGAGGTGGCGCGTAATCGCATATTCGATACTTGGATTCGTCGTATTGCTGGGCTTGCTGGTGGGAGTCCAGCGCCTTTTCTATTTTAATTATCGGATCCCTGAGTCGATGGTTTGGAATAAGGTGGAGCAGGAATCTGCTGTTTATGGACTGGAGCCAGCCTTCGTATTTGCCATCGTATTCGCTGAAAGTTCCTTTCGCCCTCGGGCTCGTAATACTGGGGGCAATGGCATGATGCAGGTCAGTGAGGCCACGTGGGGGGATATATGTAATTACCCCTATGATCAGGTGTGGGATTGGCAGGTGAATATCGAAGTCGGAACCGCTTACCTCGGCTGGTGTAAGGACTATTTGGAAAACAAGAAGAGTTTTTCCTATCCGTTACTCGCCGCTTGTTACAATAAAGGTCCCGACTTCGTCAGGAGAAATCAGTTCGACATTAACAAGATCGGAAAAACGACCAACGTGGTCTATCAGGAGCTTTTTAAGGGAAACTTGAGCCCCATTAATTTCTAACGTTTGCTGAAGTTTTCGTACCAGCTCTGGATTCTTTCAGCGTCTGGCTCCCCATCGAAAGTAACGATTCGATATTTCGATTGGTAGCTGAGTCCGGGTTTTAGGATGAAGGAGCCCTTGACCACAGGCGAAAATACGAAATAGGGCATTTTCGGGTGAACTCGTACGGGTTGGGGAAAACGGAAATTACTGGGATGATCCATCACTACAAACCCGGCTGTGGCTCCATCGATCGGGCCATAGGTGGCGATCCAACGGGGAGTCGTATGGTTGCTTTCAGCGATATCTTTTACGCCATCTCCCGTGAGGACTTTCATGGGTGACTCAAAATGCGTCTGGTCGTCTTCATTCCAGTGGGCACTCCCTCGTAATCCGAAACCTCCGTAGTGATAGGGGTGCAGGTAGACTTCGTCTGCAGTTGCGCACTTCTGCTCAATGGCGATGTCCACGATGAAACTGTTTGGTTGTTCCTCGATTGAGACGGTCCACGACTCATCTATGGCGGCACCTTTTTGATGACTGATTTGTTTAAGGAATACTTGAAAGCTGTCCGGTGTTGTATTTCCGACGTTTTCGTGCTGAGCAGTACCCAGTTTTTTGTGTTGATTCCAGAAGTCCACGACCTGGTGTTTAAAGGTGGCTTGGGTCCAGGCACTGAATACCGCGTGCTGATGAACATGGCCGATAGGAAAAGCATCGGTCAGTATCTTACCGGAAGGGGATCGAAGTGGGTGGATAAATCCGCTTCTGGAGTAAATGGGGTCCATGCCTTCCGGTGCTGCAACGGTTGCGATGTGGTAGGTGAGTACTGGCTTTCCAGATGCGAATGCCTCGAGTGCCTTTTCGGTTCGTTTTATCTCTATATCGGCCGAAGCAATGGGCGTCAGGCAGAGACCTATCAACAGGGTCTTGAGTGTAGCTGCAGTTTTCATAGCTATGTAGGGTAGGATTTTCGGAGTTCGACGGGTTTCTCTAAGTCTATTGAGAGTCCATAATCGTTGAGGTCTCAAGGTAGGAGTGCAAAAGTAATATCTAGCGTACGAAAATTTTAAGTGACCTGAGTAATTGCGATGGATAGAAATGGTTCCTACTCTTATGATAAACTCAGTTATTACCCGAACGTTATTAATAATTCTAGCTCTGACGGCTTATGTCTCCGGAGTCGAGCGGCCCAATATTCTTTGGATCACAAGTGAGGACAACAGCCCTTTTCTTGGTTGCTACGGAGATGAATTGGCGAATAGCCCCAACATCGACGGCCTTGCCGAAAATGGTGTCCTCTACCGGAATGCCTATTCTACGGCTGCAGTTTGTGGTCCTGCTCGGACGGTTTTGATTCTAGGTATGTATTCGCCGACTTTGGGTGGGGAGCACATGCGCAGTCAAACTCCACTTCCCAGCTTTGCGAAGCTCTACCCTCAATACCTCCAGGAGGCTGGATATTATACCACGAATAATAGCAAAAAGGATTACAATATCGATCAGGATTTACCGGGATGGGATGAGAGTAGTACGAAGGCTCATTGGAAGAATCGTCCAGAGGGCAAACCTTTCTTTGCAATCTTCAATACGACCACGACTCACGAAAGCCGTCTTCACCCGTCGCGCTATACGTTTCCTCATGGAGCCGATCCGGCAAAAGTGCATGTTCCGGCCTATCTTCCTGATACGCCTACCGTGCGGGACCGCATTGCGACTTACTATCACAGAATAACGGAGATGGATGCGTTCGTCGGCGAGAAATTGAAAGAGCTCGAAGATGCAGGATTGGCTGAAGATACGATTGTCTTTTATTACTCGGACCACGGTGGTGTTATGCCGAGGAGCAAACGCTTCATTTATGACAGTGGCACTCACGTCCCGCTGGTTATACGTTTTCCAAAGAAATGGCAGCACTTGTCGCCGAATAAACCAGGCACTGAAACCGATGAACTGGTTGGTTTCGTGGATTTTGCACCAACGCTTTTAAGTTTGGTGGGTGCGAATATCCCCAAACATATGCAAGGGCGGGCCTTTTTAGGCGAGCAACGTGCAAAGCCTGCTGAGTATGCCTACCTCTTTCGTGCGCGTGCAGACGAACGTATTGATTTCAAGCGGGGGCTAACGGATGGGCGCTACCGCTATATACGGAATTATCTGGCTTACCTGCCGACCGGGCAGCATGTAAACTATCTCTGGGACAACCCTGCTACGCCGGAGTGGGAAGCGCTCTTTAAGGCAGGGAAAACGAATGAAGCTCAAAGTGCATTCTTTTTGCCTGCTCCGTTGGAAGAACTTTTCGATACCCAGGCCGATCCCGATGAAGTCAATAATCTGGCGGATGATCCGGCGCACCGAGATACTTTGTTGCGTATGCGGGCAGCTAATCGTGCCCACCTATTGAATACGCGCGATACGGGCTTTATGCCTGAAGCGTTGATGGTAGAGTGGAGCAGAGGTTCCGGAAAGACGCCTTACCAGATTGGACAGGACGATGTGCAATATCCGTTGGAAGAAATCATGGATGCTGCAGACGCTCTACTCGATCGTGGAAAGAAAGCGATGCCTGATCTTGTGAAGCTTTTGAATTCCGACGATCCCTTGGTTCAATACTGGGCTCTGGTAAACTGCATGGTGTTGGGGAGGGATGCTTCGAGAGCGACTCGTCGAATAAAAGAGCTTACTCAGAGTCCGATCGCTTCCACCCGCATCGCGGCTGCTGAACACTTGGCCCGTATCGGAAAGATGGACCCGCGCCCTGTTCTCAATGATGTGCTCTTGAATAACCCCAATGTACTGGCTCGATTACAAGCGATAAACGCTCTGGATCATGTGCAGGAAAAATATCCGTACGACAAAAATGTGTTCGAGAAGTCGATGGTTATCTGGCCAACGAATGGTAACGAATTGGAAGCTGCCGATTGGATGGGACGTTACAAAGCCTACGACGTTCGGGTTATGGAATACCTTGCCGCTCAGCGTGGGGAGCAGCCCGTTACTCAATAATCCTTCAAGGTCCCTGTTTCTTTGGAACCCGTTCTGCGTCCACCAAGTAAAGGTGGGCGAGTAGTTTGTTTTGCAGCGCATGTGCGACGTCAGGTTTGTCCTGAGCAATGTCTCTACCCTCTTCGGTAGGGTTGGAACTCACATCGAATAGCTCTACGTTTTTTATAGAATCATCGTCGTTCCAGAAGAGCATGAGTTTGTAATCACCTTGCCGAATGGCTGAGAACCCACGGCGGGGGCGGTGGAAGAAAAGCGCATCCTCTGGACGCTTGAAGGTTTCATGTACCCCTTGGATCAGCGGCACCAGGCTGACCCCATCTACTTTACTCGTCAGGTCCTTGGATCTTCCTCCGGCCAAAGCATGAAAGGTCGGTAGAAAGTCATATCCCGCGACCGGGGTTCTGGTTACCGATCCTGCCATTACTCCAGGGCCCTTAACTATAAATGGGACTCGAATACCGCCTTCATAGAGGTGGTGTTTGGCGCCGGTGAGCGGATAGTTCGGCGCGGTCTTGCGGTTGTCTCCACCTGGTACCGTTCCTCGGCCTCCGTTGTCGGTAGTGAAGAAGATATACGTGTTGTCATCAATACCAAGCGAGTCGATCGTATCGATGATTCGACCAACGCCATTGTCCAGTTCTTCCATCATGGCGGCCCATGCATGAGGGTAAGCGCGGTCGGTGGGCCCTTTGTCCTGATATTTCTTAAGCATCTTCTCGGAGGTTACCACTGAGAGGTGTTGAGCGTAGAAACTGACCTGAACATAAAATGGTCTACTAGAGCCTACTTGTTCGCGCATGAATTTAATCGCCCTGTCTGTGACTGTCTTCGTGCGTTTGGGGTCTTGGTTGTCTATGAAGTGGGGCGGTCCTTCTGTATGGCTGCCAGAGGCAATCCCTAACGATTTTGGCATGCCGCCGGTGATATTGCCGGTCATGCCGTCGCTCAGGTCATAACCGCTCTCTTCAGGGGTCGATAGCATCTGCTCGCCCCATTTGCCGAAGTGTGCGGTTTGGTATGCTGGATTGGCTGATTTTAGGGCTTTGGGAATGGTGAGCTGTTCAGCAGGAATCCAGGTAGGACTTGTAAACTCAGAGCCGCTTCTGGCTGCGGTCGTTCCGCAAAGAATACTGCGTCGCGTAGGCGTGCAAAGCGGAGCCGGAGAATAACCGCTCGTGAACCGCATTCCACCATGCATCAGGCGGTTCATGTGTGGCGTTTCGAGATAGTCAGACCGCGACGTCGCAAGCTCGGGATCCATGTTGTCGGACAATTGGCTCCACCCGTGATCGTCCGTGAGTATCAAAATGATGTTGGGGCTGGATGCAGCCGTTAGCAGGTTCAAAATTCCTATAAATAAGAACGCGGGAATCAGTAACTTTATTTTCATGATGGGAAATCGCTGGTGGGTAGAATACTTGTGCCCAACGGGTTCGAAACTGTTGTTGAGTTCCCTTTTGGTCAATCCCTTCTTGAATTCATGAAATCAAGTACACAAGAAGCCCGGACATCTTCCAATGGTCCGGGCTTCCTTGAATGAAACTTACTACAAACTAAAATCTAAATGAATTTGAGATAGAAATAGTTCTGGGATTGGGAATACGTATTACCGCTACCTGGCCGTCTGGATTGGTCTTTACCGGTATGTCATCATTGTCGCCGAAGGCATTGCGAATATTGAGTTGTACTTTCCAATCAATTTTGCCATCCATTAACTTCTTTTCGTATCCAACCCATAAATCTCCTGAGAATAATCCATCATCATAAAAAGGCTGCGTGATGTCTGGAATAGGAACACCAGTATCGGGTTCCAACTGGAATACGTAGCCGGTTGCCGCTTCATCCTCCCATCGTGCAGCGCCTCCCACGGAGAAGCCTTTGAGTCTTCCTTCCATGAATCGATATGTGGATACCGCCGAAAAGCGCCATTCGCGTTGTTCGTTAGCTACCGTATTGTCCAAGGCAGTCGCTGCCCTGATCGGAGCCACTCCGTCAACCAACCAGATTTCATTGATGGATCTGACCTGAACTGTGCCATCTGGGCTTCGGTTAAGTTCACCTAGTCTGGATGACTGTAGAGCTTGGTTATAGTCTTCTACGACTTGAGCCATCACGGAAGCGGTGTTGTTTTGGATCGACTCCTGTTGGCTGATGTTCGCCAATATTCGCCAACCTGAAACGGGGTTGGCTACCACTTCGACTTCGAAACCTTCAGAGACTCTGTCTTGAGTTGAGCGCAGGGCTGGCACGCCATCGAATTCCAAGCGGTCCCATTGTCCGTCATTGTCTGTATCCACTCTGCGTGGGCTTACGACGTTTCTTAGGGTAGCTGGAAAGGTGGCTTCCATTCTGTCGTAAAATGTTGCGTAGTCTTGTATCGGGAAGGCTGCAGGATCACCGTTGACTGTCTGCGTTTGCCATGACCATGGCTGTCCATCCAATTCTGCACTGCGATAGCCATTGATTCGACCGGCAATCTCTCCCGCAACATTCACGTTGGGAGCCGCATTGACGTCATTAAGTGCTGTTTCAAACCAGTTAACCCTTACGCTGAACTTGTTTTCGGCGAAGGAAGCGGTAAACCCATATTCCTTCGTGGTTCCTGTCGGTTGTCCAATCGCTACACCCAGAGCATTGTTCCTGAGACCGATTGGATTAAAGTTTTCAGACTCTGCATATTGCGCCTGAAGATCCATACCAGCTGGTAGCTCAAATAGCAGGTCTTCAGGAAAGCGACCTACGACGCTCCAAGTAACGGTTTCACCGGATTCTTCCAAGCTTGGAGTATCTGATAGTCTTGCGAAATCTGGGTCGTAACTCCCATCTGGTAGACGATCTTCAATCCCTCTTTCCGCAACAGTCATACGTCCAAAGTTTTTGGTATCATCTTGCCGATATCCAAGTAAGCCAACAATGTGATCGTTAAAGAAATAACTCTGCCAAGCAGCTGCTTTCGCTTCTATTTCCGTTCTTCCAACGCCTTCATTATTTAGGTATCGCTGCAGAAAGACGTTTCCATTTTCCAGTTTACGGGCTGAAGTTGGAAATGTGGAATTTACATCTGCGTAAGCAACATTGAATTGATCTCCGGGTTGTGGGCGAACAATGTTGATTTGTTGCAGGCGCACGTCATCCAATGACTGAAGTCCCAGTAATGAATTGCTGGTGTAAACCATAGCATTTACGGGGCGCCTAAAGTGGTCGAGTGTGAATCCAGCAACGGCGGCTCCTACGTCGAACTCATTGCTGTTCCATGCTTCACGCCAATTGTAGCTGTGAGTATCGCGAGAGTAGTCATTGAAGAGTCCGGTGAAGCGATGTCGTCCAAGGTGGCGGAAGAATCCGTCCTTTTCAGAGAAATCTACAGAAGCAAATGCAGTAACGCGAAAGGTTTCCCGGTCTGATTCGGTAAAACGAGTCTCTGGTCTGGCAACCCGTGTGTAGGCCCGTCCAAGATTCGGGTTCACGTCACCGTTTTGCAGAAATTCCGCGATCGAAACATAGATGTCATACGGACCCGAGGTGCTGGTGCCATTGCCACCGGTAAAGAAGAAATCCTGATAGGTCTCGTAGTGTTGTTTGTCGTAGGCTAGCTCGATAGCAAACCGGTTATCAAGAAACGTTTGTTCCAAGGCAAAGTTTACGGCGTCGAACTCACGTTCTACATTGTCAATTCCACCCGAGTACACGTGGTTGCGATAGTCAAAAATATCAGTGTTTTGCAATGTAGGGGCGGCAAATCCAATAGCGAATGGCTCGGAATAGGGGCTGTTGCTATGATATTCTGTTGTGGAAGCTCTCGTCGTTTCTGCAGGCAGTCCGGCCAATCCAGGGGTTCCGAAGAGTCCAGATCGACCCAGTGTGTCACCGCGGCCCACATTCCAAGGAATCAATCCGGTATAACCTTGTAGGCCATCTCCTGTTCCGAGATCCGCCACTGCCGAATTGGGATCCTCGTAAACGATACCTATGTGGCGAAAGATACTGGGATGCACGTTGGTATTGATTTGGCCTTCAGTTCTTTTTTCGAATGGATTGTAGGTGTCCTGAAATACCCACGAACCACCTTCGCTTGGAGAGACTACATTGTCTGGTGGAGCAATACCCGAGAATTGTTGTATGGACCGGGGAGTGGGCTCAAACCAGCCATGATAAGCTACAGTGGGTGGAATGATTTCAACAGGTGAACTGCTGACTTCACCAGATTCACCATTGAACCGGAGTCTTGTCGCATCGAAAAAGTTGCTATCTTCGTTCTCAAACAGAACGATATCAAGGGCTCCGTAAAAACGAGTTTCGTCTTCGAATGCGGGATCCTGTTTGTATTGCTGGCTTTCATTTAGAAAAGCCAGACGAAGGGCGATTCTACCTTCCACAATAGAGCGATTTACATCGAATTCGGTCCGCCAACTGCTATAGTTGTCCAAACGAACACGGAGTTCACCAAAATCGTTTCCGTGGATCGCTCGCTTCGTAGAGTTATTGATTACTCCTCCTGGACTACCGATACCAAATAGTAGCGAATTGGGTCCGCGGCTTACTTCGACGCGTTCTGTATTATAGCTGTCAAAGGCTATGTCGGTAAGGAAGAACCCGCGGGTGAGGTCGGCGCTTCCTAAGCCACGTATACGTTGATTGAATTGCGGATTCGTCCGCGCATCTGTCTGATAGAAGCGCCCATCTCCGGCATCGGTTGCTCCAGAAAAGTTTCCCTGTATTCCGCCCACTTCTGTATTTGTGGTATAGGATAATAGGGTCCCAGCGTCGGTGGCTCCGGTATCATCTAGAAATTCTGAAGTATAAACGCTGATGGCCGCTCCGAGATCCTTCAAGTCCGTTCTAATGCGGGTTCCAGCCAGCGTAGATGTTGCCGTATAACCCGTATCTTCGGAGGCATCGACGGTGAACGGACTTAGTTCAAAAACGTCTTCCTCGTTGCTCGCTTCTTGACCCGAAGTTAATTGTGGGGTCCCTAATAATAAGGCCGAAAGAATTCCGGTTAAGATTCCTCCGTTTCGTTTGTTTTCTATTTTCATGTCAGTTTGTGCAGGTGTTTCTGTTAGTAGTTGGGGTTGAATTTCAAAAGAAAGATTGTTTGCTTTTCCGGCTTGTTTGTCTCGGCTAATGATGCCGTATGCGTTACCTTGGCTTACCGATACGGCGACGAGAGGCGTGGCTGAAAGCATCAGTTCCAAGGCTTCCTGGATGGTAAACTCTCCTTGAACGGGGTGGGTGCGGATCCCTGTCGGTGCCTCTGCATCGAACAGTATTTCTACCTCCCCCTGAAGCGCTACTTCCTGGAGCGTCACTTCTGCCTCGCCGGCTTTGACATCGAAGAATTGTCTCACGCCATCTCCGTACACAGCTGCTTGTAGCATGATCAGTAGGGCCATGCATTTCAGAGACGCGTTGCGTATGCAACGGACAATAGGCATTTAGAGTTTGAGGAAGTAGCTTGAGAAGAATCATCAGAGCCTTGGTATGACTCTCATGACACCTTCGGAGTTATTTGTGACTAAGTAGTTATGAGAAAATAATCAGGGGGTTCCGTTTTGGAGGATGATTTTGAATTCATCGGTTTTTTGTGCCCTTACATTTAAGGTAAGTTCCAGAAGTTCAATAAAACCGTTCAAGTTATTGGGACGCAGGGTTG
Organism: uncultured Opitutaceae bacterium; assembly: GCA_964352065.1. Lineage (GTDB taxonomy): Bacteria > Verrucomicrobiota > Verrucomicrobiia > Opitutales > UBA2995 > UBA2995. The sequence continues at coordinate 84,735 of CAYGQM010000008.1, read as the reverse complement.
CTGTGATCTGCCGTTGGCCGAGTGCCGTGTTTTCGATAACCAATTGAGTGTGGTTCCGTCGATTGAATTCAAGAATGACTTCTGAGAGGGGGACGGCTGTAAATTCGAGGACTTCGTTTTTCCATGAGAGTCGTCTGGCGATCTGCTCACTGGTGAACTCCTCGATCATAGGTAAAGCGGTTACTGATTGTAGTGAAAGGGATGAAGCTTGTCCTGCAATCAACTCTCGCCCATCGGTGGTTTCAAAGTCTTCTGTCAGTTCTTCTAGTGGCGTAATGGCCGGAGTCATGATGACCCGTCCTTCCGTGACGAGCACTTCTATTTCTTCAGACCCGAGCGAAACATTGAAGGCAGTTCCAATGGCTTTTACTACCGTATTGCGGGCTTGGACGACGAAAGGACGGGAGGCATCTTTGGCGACGGTAAAATGCGCCTCACCGGCAATGAGGTTGATCAAACGTAGATCCTCGGAATAGCTTACCGAAACCTGTGCTCCACGGTTGAGCTCAACGACGGAATCGTCTTCCAATACATGGTATTCGTAAAAGAGAGCGCCGCCTTCTGAACTGAGTAGAATTGTTTCGCTAGACGGATCTTCGGTCCATGGATTTTTCACCAACAATCCTACAAGAAATACGGCTGCTAGGGCAGTAATAGCGAGCGACCATCTGATGATTTTGGATCCGGGACGTACTGCTAGTAAATCGGGATTGGGTTCTACGCTGTGTTCGGGCCGCCACTCCGCAAGTAGGTTGAGTTCTTTCCACATCAGTTGGCGGGCACTGTAGGCCTCGCCATGTTGGGGATCAGCGGCGAGCCATTCAAAAAACGCATCCTGCTCTTCGGGCGTAAAACCCTCATCCTGCTTGGCGACCCAGTCTGACGCCGCGCTCTCTATTCGGTCCTGATCCGAGGGTTTTAGATTTTCTTCGTCCATGGTTATTGTGAAGTTTCCTCTGTGTAGTTCTCGACGAACTGCACACACTTGTTAACTCCGATTGAAATTTGCGCATTCACGGTGCGGGCAGAGATGCCGAGTTTCTTAGCTATCTCTCTTTGGGGCATGCCATATACTTTCCTTAGGGTAAAAATCTGTCGGCAACGGTTCGGGAGTGACTGGATCGCCTTAGTCAAAATTTCCAGTTCCTGATTGCGCGAAATCGTTTCGGCTACGCCTGCACGGCCGTCGATGATTTCACAGTCGTCCAGTTCCAGCTTGTGATTCTCGCCCCGTACGGAGGCCGCCCGGATAGCGTTCAAAGCGTGGTTGCGGGCGGTCGCAAAAAGAAAGGCTTTGGGGGCTTTTATCTGTCCCTTATTTCTTGCTGTAAGGACCTTAATGTAGGCTTCTTGTATAATATCATCGATGTCGATGTGACTCGGAAAACGGCTGTTCAGCCAGGAACGTAGCATAGCTTCGTGGGGTAACAGGTGCTCTGCGAACCATTGTCCTTGTTCGGAGTTTTCCGGTGGCATTTAGTTTGTGGATTTCAGGTAACTAGTTTGTCGACACCATTCATTTCACAAATGACTAAGAAAATCAGCAAATAAACCAAAAAAACCACAAAAGGGGAAGGCTTCTCCGGTCGCGTTATTCGACTATGAGCACAAACCCACCGTATTCCTGTACTGACAATCGATAGGGAGCGGTGGGGGAAAAGGAGATAGTGTCGTGTTTGAACCCGCCTTTGGAACGACTATCGTGCAGTAATGTAGCTTCGGTCGCTTGGTCGCCGAGAAAGCTGAGGTCTAATTCGAATACTTTTTCCATATTCTCTCCATTAATACCAGCGATGAACCATTGTTTACCTTTTCTTCTCGCCAAAATCACGTCCCGCCCGGGATATCCAGCCAGGTAGCGGGTTTCGTCCCATACGGTCGGAACCCGGCTGAGAAACTGTCGGTAAATCTTGGGAAGTTTCTTAAATGCGGCGACCGAGTCAGCAAAATGTTGAATCCCGGATTCGAATACGATGGCCAATGCGACTTCGTGCACAGGGGAGGTAAGGCGCTTGCGACCAGCCCATTCAGTCCAGGTGATGGGAGTGTAATCCATGGGACCGATCACGTTTCTCGTGAAAGGCAGTATGGTGTTCTGCCACGGTGCGTTTTCTGCGTAGTCTTTTTTAAAGGAGTAGGCTTCTGCGCCTAGAACGGCCTCGCTGGTCATCAGATTCGGGTGAGTGCGCTCCCAACCCCGTGGGATAGTGCATCCGTGAAAATCGACCATGAGCTCGAATTCAGCGGCATCTTTCAGGATATCGAGGTAATATTGCATCATAAATTGCTTGTCTGACTGGAAGAAGTCGATCTTCACTCCCTTGACTCCCAGCTGGGAGAGCTTTGCGAATTCAGTTCGGCGGGTAGAGGCGTCGCTCAGGCGATTCCGGGGCTGTTCCGTGACCGAGTTGTTGGGGCCTCCCGAGTTATACCAGAAGAGGAGGCCTACGTTTCTATTACGTGCGTAATCAACGAGCTCCTCCATCGCCTGGTTGCTAATCAGGTTCCAGTTTGCATCGACTAATGAGTAGTCCCAATTCATGTCAGCCGCCAAATCAATAAAGGTCTTAAGTGCCTCCAGGTTTTGACTGCTGTCGTGGTCCGACCACCAACTCCAGGAAGAAATTCCGGGGTGGATCCAATCGGTATTTTTGATGGCTTGCGGTGCTGCCAAATCGAACACGCGGTTGCTCGATACGATGGTGTTCAGGTTATCGCCGATGACAAAGAATCTCCATGGCAATGCCCAGGGAAGCAATGAGCTGGATCGATTGCTACCGACTCCGATTGCATCTCTCTGATCGGGTGGAGCGATTTGGTAAATGCCGTCAATCGGGTTGGGGCTTAACTGGGAGCCGTGATAGCTTCCGTCGAAACCGCTTTCATGTAGTAGGATCCAGGTCTTGTTTTTTTCGAAGAGAGCGGGGAAGGCCCAACCAACGCCTTCGCCGTCATCCACCTGTGAGCCGATGGGAATACCGTTTTCGTAGTAGTTCTCATAGGCAGGAAACCAGAATCCAGAATTCTGATACGGTTGAGCCCAGAGCTTACCGTGGGTGCCCAGGTTGAACTCGGTGTATTCTGCTTCAACTGTGTGGTAAACGATACTCTTATCAGGAAATACGTAACGAAATGCGGCGCCATCGTCATACGTACGGATTTCGATGGACAGTGGATGTCCGTCCGTTGTTTCGAAATGTAAGACCAGCTCCTGTGCTATGGAGGTATTCTTCAGCCGTTTTCCGGTTATGAGCGTGTAGCGGTCTTCGGTGAAGTTCCGTTGTTCCTGTATGAAGATCAGATCGCTGGAGAAGTCGGTGGATGTTTGGCCATCTGTGCTTGTCCAACTCGAGCGTTGAACGCCGAGCCTCGACCATCCAACGACTTCATCAGAATTGTAGGTGATTGAGTATTCCAGCTGTTTGTCTTCTGTCTGGTGAACTGAAAACCTAATCTGTCCGTTGGGAGATTGGACGTCCCATTGCTTAGCGATTATGGGTGTGGCGATGACCATTTGAATCAGAAGAAATTGAGCATACCTCAAAAGCGCGTTCATGATGTAAGAGGTTAGTTGTTGAAGTCTTCCAGCTTGTTGAGATCAGATTTGATGAGTGCCCATTCCAAAGCCCAGGTACTGAAAGCTGAATAGAGGAAATCCTTCCACGGTCGACTGGATCCGGGAGGCGCTAAATAACCATCTCTTTTTTGTCGGATCTCGTTTTCAAGCGGACGGGCATCTTCGAGAGAAACCGCAATTGCCCGGGCAACGAAAAGGCCCAGGTTAGGCTCGGGTTCTTTTAGCAATTCTCTGAAAACAGGAATCGCCAATGCTGGCTCACCAATTCGGCCCAATGCTTCTGCAGCGGTGGTTCGCACGATCGGGTTCGGGTCTTTGAGGGCGATGCGGTAAATCGTTCGGGCGCGTTCATCGTTTCTCTCTGCCATAATACCCGCCATCAAGGCCCAGTAACGGATGGCGGGGTCTTGACTGGTATAAAATTCCAGACCATCCCCTTGCATTTTCGAAGCCATATTCGCTATGTTCAGGATTGCTTCTAGAGGAAAGAGCTTAGCGTCCTGCATCATTTCGTAGGGTGTCAATTTTGCGGCTTGGGCACGGCGATGCATTTCCGGTTCGGTGAGGAATGCGCTATCTCTTGTTCTTAGTATCCAGTCTCGCAATACGCTTGCTAGTTGATCTTTCTTTTCTGAAAGTTTTGGGTCGTCGGCGATATTCTCGAGCTCTTGCGGATCGTTTTTTAGATCATAGAGCTCTTCATAAGGGCGGGGTGACCAGAGTCTTTGGGAGATCTTCGTATCTGCTTTCGCGTTGTGAACCCGGTGCAATTCCATTAGCGATTCTTTGTGCTGCGGAGAGAAAATGAATCCTTCTTGGATAGGCGGAAGGTGCGGCATATAGTGCCGGATATAAAGATAACGTCCGTCGTAGACTGAGCGTGAGAGATCGTACATGTCATCCGCGCGATCTCGTGCCCCGAATACGTAGTCACGATGCTTTGTCGAATCGGCATTCTTCTTTAGAATAGTACTACCGTGAAAATTGTCCGGCACAGTGATACCCGCAAGTGTAAGTGCGGTGGGTGGCAAATCAATGTAAGACACCGGACCGTCTTCTTGCGTCCCCATTTTTCCACCGGGTGAGAACGCTCGGAATTTTTCGGGGATGTGGATGATCAGAGGGACATGGAGTCCGGTTTTATAAAGCCAACGTTTATAGCGGGGTAGACCCAACCCATGGTCTGCCATCAGGAAAACGATGGTATCGTCTGCCTTTCCATCCGCCTCCAGGCGCTCGAGGACGGCGTGCACGTCCTGATCCCATACCGAAATCAGGTCGTGGTATCGCGCCCAGATTCGTCGCATCTCCGGCGTGTCGGGGAAATAGGGGGGGAGTGAAACTTTCTTAGGATCATGGAACCGATCTTTTGCCAGCCGCTCCAAGGCCGGGTCTGCCCGCTCGGCCATGTTTCCGGAGCCCTCGTGTGTGGATCCGAGGTTCATAAATGCGAAGAAGGGCTTTCCGGTGTTGTTCTGCCGCCATGGGGCTTCATCCGTTTCCCAATAATCGAAGAGTCCTGCGGGATCAAAGTTGTAGTCAGTCTTTCCGCGAAGGGCAGTCCAGTATCCGTTCTCTCCAAAAATTTGTGCGAGGGGCTTTATCGAGTCGGGTCTTGGCACGTCGGAGCGCAGGTTTTGTGTCCCAATGGAGGTGGCATACATACCGGTGGCCAAGGCTGAGCGGGACGGGGCGCAAATGGGAGCGGTAGTCCAGGCGTTTAAGAAAACATGCGATCGCTCGGCATAGGCATCGATGTAGGGCGTATCGGCGTCAGGATTCCCATAAACACCAAAGAATGGCGATATGTCTTCGGCGACGATCCACAGGATATTGGGGCGATCCTGCGCTGATAGCGTTGCTGTTATTAAAGTGAAGAAACTTAGTATTAGGACGTTATACTTTGCCATGGAAGGAAGGGTTCGGTCTTCTCGAGTTTAATTGTGTTTATAGGTGAGACGGCCATGTCGGACTCTCCCACTAAAGTAGTTCTTCAATTACGTCATCGAATACCGGGATACAGCCATTTGAAGAAAAGTCGCGTTAGCTGTGGCGTAACTATCCAAACCATAATGGGTATCGTGACACAGATTGTGAGTAGTGTGGCGAATACAGGGTGCCAATCTGTTGCTATGAGATTCAGAATCGGATTCAAAATCAGCAATAATGGAAATAATCCGAGGAGTAGAAGGAGGGCCATTTTGTACTTGGGGGGTGCTTGACTGACGGATCGGTCAGGTAGTGTAAACCAACGTTCCATACCGGTTAGCGAGGAAATATCCTCTGAACTCAAAGTTATAGGATCCAACTTAGCGATCCATTCCTTTCTTTCCTCGGAGGTCATCCAGCGTTCCAGATTCTCGGTAGAGTCGAATTGCACAATCGAGATATACTCGGCGCGGTTTGCCGACGGTTTCAATATAGTGGACCCTTGGTTGCCGGGAAACTGAGCGACGATTTTACTGACACCTCCTAACCACTTTTCATACGCTTCTTCATGGCCGGGAGCGACTCGACGGGAAAATATGGTAGATACGGGACAGGGGAATTGGTGTTTCATAACGACAGGCTATAGACGGGTTTATGAAATAGACTCCATAGATTTCTACTTTTGAGATCCTCAGTGAACTTACTTTAGGCATCGTTCTATAAGTGAATGAATGACTCTTTCGTCCAGTCAGGTATTCATAAGCTCACCGTTTTGCGGTCTGTTCGAAATGATCAGTTCGCTTATTGGCACCTCCTCTGCTCAAAATTGATGATGAAAATCAAACTCGTTTTAAAATTCTTTGGGTGGGTTTCCGTTCTGAGTGCAGGGCTAAGCCTGAGCCTCAACAGCTATGCCGAAGGTCCAATAGCCCCCAAGGTTGTCATCATTACAATGTACGAGATCGGCGAATATACCGGCGATGCTCCTGGTGAATTTCAGTATTGGGTTGAGCGTGAGGGGCTTGATCAAGTGATCCCATTCTCGATGGGAAAACATGACCTAAGGATGAATGAAAGTGGTTTGCTGGGCGTTTGCACGGGCGGAGGTGTCACGAATGCAGCGATTGTTATCACGGCATTGGGACTGGATCCGCGGTTCGACTTTTCAAAAGCCTATTTTATCGTCTCTGGAATTGCTGGGGGTGATCCGGCCGACATTTCAATTGGGGGTGCGGCATGGGCTCGTTGGGTGGTCGATGGCGACCTTACGCGAGCCATAGATTCGCGGGAAGCCCCGGATGATTGGCCTTATGGTTTATTTGCCTCAGATGGTTCGCGACCGAATGAAATCGGTGGGATAGGTTATACGTGGCCGAACATGGCGTTTACTTTAAATCCTGGTTTGGTGCAGTGGGCCTATGACTTGAGTAAAGATGTCGAACTGAGTGAGCACGAGGAAGTGATTTCTTACCGTGCGCTCTATGACGGTCTGCCGAACGCAAGTGGACCCCCTCGGGTAATACTCGGGGAAAGTATGGGCTCAAATGCTTATTGGCATGGTCAGGTGTTAAATCAATGGGCCAATGATTGGGTCAGCCTGTATACCGGAGGCAAAGGAAATTTTGTGATGACCAATGTTGAGGACAACGGAACGTTGCGTGCTCTCACTCGCTTGGCTGATAGCGGCCGCTTGGATCGCGACCGGATTCTTGTTTTACGGACCGCGAGTAATTATTCGCATCAACCGCCCGGGGAGAGTGCTATCTGGAGTCTCACTGCACCGTATCCCGCTGATGGTTTGACGGCCCATGAGTCTTGTTATCGCGTGCCAGCTCCAGTGGTTCACGCGTTGATCGATGGGTGGGACATCTATGAGGAAACGATCCCTTCGAAGAAACCTGGTTGGCTGGCTGAATGACTGGTTCTTCGATCTTACTTTCCAAACTTCTCCAATTTCTTGTGAACGTCTGCGCTTAGTTTCTCCTTGTAGTTCAGATAAGCTTCGCGGAGCTCGTCATTGGCGGTTGAGAGAATTTGAACGGCGAGTAATCCGGCGTTCTTGGCACCATTGAGTGCAACCGTCGCAACTGGAACGCCTCCGGGCATCTGCAATATCGAAAGAATTGAATCCCAGCCATCGATCGAATTGGAAGATTTCACTGGCACGCCAATGACGGGAAGAGGAGAGAGTGATGCTACCATACCCGGCAAGTGAGCGGCTCCGCCAGCACCTGCGATGATGACTCGTATGCCACGTTCGTGAGCTTGCTTGGAAAAATCGAACAAGCGATCGGGAGTCCGGTGAGCCGAGACAATGGTCATTTCGTAGGGCACTTTAAATTGCTTCAGAATATCTGCAGCTGGTTGCATAACGAGAAGGTCAGAATCTGACCCCATGATAATGCTTACGATTGGTTGTTCCATGATTTTACCTTCAGCGTTTGTTTTATGATTTCAGCCTTTGCTTTCGCATCCTCAATGGTAGGTGCCAAAATGGTGATATGTCCCATTTTTCGAAAGGGCTTGGTGATGCGCTTCCCGTAGAGGTGAATCTTAACGCCTTCAACCTTCATGGATTCGTTGAGCCCTTCATATTTAACCGGCCCTTGAAAGCCTGGTTCACCGAGAAGATTTATCATCGCAGATGGCATCTTGAGTCGAGTGCTACCGAGGGGAATATTGAAGATCGCTCGAAGCAATTGTTCATATTGAGAGGTAATGATACTCTCGATACTATGGTGGCCACTGTTGTGAGGGCGCGGTGCGACTTCGTTGACCCAGAGCTTTCCGGCTTTGTCTAGAAACAGCTCGATAGCGAGGAGGCCGGTCATATTGAATGTTGAAACGACTTTGCGCGCGATGGCCTCCGCTTCTTGTTCCAGCTCTGGACCAATCGAGGAGGGACATATCAATAACTCGACCAGGTTGGCTTGCTCATTAAATTCCATTTCCGCTACCGGAAAGCATTTGATTTCGTTGTCTTCATTTCGGGCGGCGATCACAGACACTTCTTTGGCGATTTCCACCATGTCTTCTACGACGGATGGTGAATCGAATAGCTTGTTGTGGTCAGCTTCGGACTGTATAACCGAGACGCCTCGACCATCGTAGCCTCCCTTACGCACTTTCTGAACGAATGGGTAGCTGATGGTCCCAGCTTCGATCGCCGCCAAGACCTCGGTCTGATTCTCAAAGAGTGAGAAACTGGATGTTGGAATGGCGTTGGTTTCGAAAAATTCTTTTTGCAGGCCCTTGTCTTGAATGATCTCAAGTGTCTCGGGTTCTGGGGCGATGCGCTTGCCTTCACCCTTCAGCTTCTTGAGTGCCTCAATATTGATCGCCTCCATCTCGTAGGTGATCATATCGACCTGCTGTCCAAATTTGTAGACGTCGTTGAAGTCTTTTGGGTCGCCTTTGATGAACCGGGTGCAAGAAGAAGAAGCGGGGCAGTTCTTATCCTGGTCGAGAATGTAGGTTTTTACGTCCCAGGTGCTTGCGGCAAGCGTCAGCATCTTTCCGAGTTGGCCTCCACCTATGATTCCAAGCTTAAACTCAGAGGTTACGAGTTGCTCCATGGTATGCAGATATAGTCAAAAACAGGGGTTCGAATGGTTAGAACGTGAACCTTTGGCCAACCGAAAAGGAAGTCGATGTTTTTTGATAGAATTGCCGACTTGCCTGCGGATTTCAACTTCCGGCATACGGACCGAGTCATTGGTGGAGAGCTTAGGGCGTCTCTGAAAATCTCAATCGTAAAACAGGGTGGACCACCTGCCGTTCGTAATCATTTCTGCTTTTGTAGTTCTCCAGACTTCTTCAGAACCTGCGAACACCATCATAATCTTATCGATCATTTCCTCCAATCGGGAAAGTCCGGAAATATACACGTAAGTCTTGGGGTCCTGTATCAGGGCCCAGATTTCTTCTGCATTTTCCATGATTGACCGATCGACCTGCTCGGGTTCGTTAAAGTGCGGTCGAGGACTCAAGGCTTCGAATGCTTTGAAAGTCGTCTGATCGTAGTAGAGACTGAAGTCATTTTTCTTATCATTCATATAGAGCATATCCATTCCAGTACGGGCTCCGTAAAACAGTCGAACGTGACCTTTCCATTCTTTTCTTTCTTTGTAGATATGTTGAAGAAATGCACGGAAAGGGGCAATTCCGGTGCCGATGCCGATCATAATCATGTTACAGGTATTGTCTTTCGGAGCGAGAAAATGCCGTCCGTAGGGACCGGTCAACTGAACGGTTTCCCCCGGTTGTCTATCGCAGAGGAAATTTGAGGCCACGCCCGGATGGCGCTCGCCGCTCACGTCGTCGACATAGAAGCACCTACGCACGCAGAGCGAAATCTCTGATATATTTTCATTCTCACCAGAGCGCGAACTGGCAATTGAGTAAAGACGCAGATGATTTTCATTTCCGAAATCGTGAGGCCCTGGAACGAGTACGCCGACGCTTTGGCCTTCGAAGTGATGAAACGTCGCATCGGCGATGCTCAATACGATGTGACGAACCTCATCGGTATCATCATCTGTGATACGGTCGGATTTGACTACGGTTGCTTGGTAGGGGTGGCTGATATCGTATTCGGTGAGTTTCATAGCTTTTTGAAGTTAGAGTTTTGGGACCTGAGGTCTTTGTCGGATTCTTCGGAATGGTTTAGCTTGGAAAGCAAAAGTTTTTTCGGACAGCGGCTTTCATCCTTACAAAGGCAGAGAAGTCCACCGCAGCCCTCTCCGTCCTCTCTTACCGGACCAAACTCGGGATGCCTGGCGGCGAAGACGCGGGCTACATGCTGTACGAATATCCACCCGGAAAGCATTCCGAGAATAATAAGAACGGCTAGGATGTAAGTGAGCATACTTTTATGAAAGGTTGGATGTGGTACTGTTGCATTGGCTAACCTCCAAGACCGGCGAATCCCATGAATGCCAGACTGAGTAGTCCGGCTAGCATGAGGCTTAGCGCGGCCCCTGTGCTGACGTCGGGAACCTCTGCCAGCTCAAGTTTCTCCCTCAGTCCAGCCATCAATACGAGGGCGAGAGTGAAGCCAAAGCCGGCACCGAGACTGAAAGCCAGGCATTGGGCGAAGTTGTAATCGCGATTGGTTTGGAACAACGCCAGCCCCAGGATGGCGCAATTCGTGGTTATCAGCGGTAAAAATATGCCGAGGGTTCGGAATAGGGCCGGGCTGAATTTCTTTATGACCATTTCAACCAGCTGAACGGCTGAAGCAATCACTGCGATGTAGCAAATCAATCTGAGGAATTCCAGATTGAAACGTACGAGTAGGTAGTTGATACCGTAGGCGCAGGTAGAACTGACCAACATGACGAATACGACCGCCAGCCCCATGTTCCAGGCGGTTTTGATCTTTCCGGAAACCCCCAGAAACGGACAAAGTCCAAGGAACATCGCCAGCACGAAATTATTGATGATGAAGGCGTTTAAGAAAATGAAAGTCAGAGAATCAGGTTGCATGGGACACCTCCTTTTTCAGTTCTTGTGTACGAGCTCTCCGTTTTCTCACGTAGGAGAACAGGAACAACCACATGGCCAGGACAAAGAAGCCCCCTGGAGGTAGCACGAATACGGCCCAGGGTTGGAAACTTGGTCCAAACAGGGTGACTTCGAACAGGGTGCCGCTTCCCAATACCTCGCGTACGACTCCGAGGCAAAGTAAGGCAAATGTGAACCCGACGCCCATACCCAAGGCATTAACCAAGGCATTTACAACGGTGTTCTTGGAGGCGTAGGCCTCAGCCCGGCCCAGGATAATACAGTTGACGACGATCAGTTGGATGAAGGCTCCCAGCGCCTTGTAGAGGTCGAGACTTATGGCCTGAATCGCGTAGTCGGTAATAGTGACAAAGGTAGCGATGATAATGATGTAGGAGGCGATCCGAACTTGTTTGGGTATAACCTTGCGTAACAGAGAAACCAATACACCTGAGCAGACGAGGACGAAGGTCGTTGCCACGCCCATGGCCAAAGCATTCATTGCGGTGTTCGTCACCGCCAATACGGGACACAGGCCAAGCAGCATGACAAAAACCGGATTCTCCTTCCAGATACCCTGGGAGAAGGTTTTCCAGCCAAGTGGCTCGGGTGCTCGTGGGTCTTTGATCATAGTAAAATTCTCACTCCTTGCTACTGAGTTCAGGCTCCTTGTGTGTCTTTAGTGAGTTACGGTGCTTAGCCAAAAGGGGTAGCATTTCTTGGGTGCTTTCGCTGAGAGCGTTTCCAACAGCCGTCGAGGTGATGGTCGCACCGGAGATGGCATCAATTTGCCATTCGTTGGTTTTCTTACCGTGCTTCACCGTCTCTATGGCGTTGATTACGGTTGATCCGTCAGGCGTCAATTTGGCATCGAGGCAGGCGAAGTTATCAAGAAAGTCAGGGTCGCTCTCCACCTTGTCACCGAGTCCCGGTGTTTCGCGACTTTCGAGTACGGTGATACCGACCACACATTCGGTGTCAGGTGCATATCCATACAAGATTTTGACTACGTCCTGATAGCCGCGGGCTGATGCTTCCATAGCCAGTCCTGTTAAGGTGCCAGTCTGGTCGTAGCCTGCAAATACGTTGGCCTTGGCAAAATCTGCGTCGGGCAGTTCTTCTAAGCCTGCTTCTGTGAGCAGGTAGTTTGTACGAGTTTCAGCAAACGGGAGTACCGTGAAAACGGCTCTTTCCAGTGCATCTTGCCGGTTTTGGGTGATGCGGGGTAGCGTTAGTTGAAAGGTCAGCACGACCAATAAACCCGATATCATGGCGATTCCTGCCAGAGTAATAATGAGGTTTCGACTCTTGGGAAGGGTCGGGGCACTCGGGTTCAACTCTTCAGTCATGGCTGTCCTTTCTTCAGTTTCACGGCACCGTAAATTCTGGGTTGGGTGACTGCGCTGATGAGTGGTGAGCAGGCATTCGCCAATAGGATTGCGTACATGACCCCTTCTGTGAGGCCACCAAACAGACGGATGATAACGGTGATAAAGCCGATGAGTATCCCGTATAGCACTACGCCGAGGGGAGTGACCGGTGAGGCTACCATATCGGTTGCCATGAATACGGCACCCAGCATCAATCCACCCGAACAGAGAGTAAACAAAGGATCCGGGTAGAGGTTGGGATCGATTTTGTAGAAAACGCCAGAGGTGACAAAAGCGGTCAACAGTATCCAAAACGGAATACGCCAGTCGGCCATCTTGCGAATCATCAGGTAGATCCCGCAGATAAGTATCAGGCCTGCTGAAGTTTCGCCAGCTGATCCGGCGGTGGTGCCAATGAGCAGTTGTATTCCATTCGTAGATACTTGTTCAAATTTCATTAGTGCCAAGGGAGTGGCTCCGGTGAAAGCGTCCGGTGCGGTATTGGCCAGCCATTCAGTGATCGAATTCGGTCGCAGAAAGGGCAGGGTCAGGGTTGAAGGGATGAACTCAGTGAAGCGTCCTTCGGCAAGGTACGGGGTCCAGGTGGTTAAGGGTCCGGTAAAGGCAGCTTGTGCAAACGCCCGGCCGACCAGGGCAGGGTTCATGACGTTGTGGCCCAAGCCTCCAAAAAACAGTTTACCGATCGCCACGCCGACGACGCTGGCCACCACCGCCATCCACAGGGGAAAACTGGGAGGTAATGTCAGAGCCAGTAGTATCCCGGTGATAGCGACGCTCCAATCCCGGGTGGTCGAGGGTTTATCCGATAGCCGACAGATCAGGTGTTCTGTTCCGATGCAGGCAAGGGTGCAGGTGACTATTAAAGCAAGCGAGCTGATGCCAAACTGAAAAACAGAGAATGCGCAAATGGGCAACATAGCCCAAACAACGTTGCGCATAATGATGTCCACGCTGGGTGCGATCCTTAGGTGGGGTGAGGTATGGAGCATGGCTCTGGCCTCGACTGCTCCCTTTGACTGGACGCGTGATTCAGTCATGATGCTTTGACCCTTTCGCGGTTCGAGGATTTAGAGATGCGAAAATATTGAACCAATGGAATACTCGCGGGGCAAACATAGCTGCAGCAACCGCACTCAAAACAATCGTTGAGGTGAAAGTCTGAAGCCATCTCTTCGTAGCGATGCTTGTAAGCCATTTTACCTAACTGCGCAGGATTCAGATGCATCGGACAGGCATCCACACAGTAGCCGCAATTGATGCACGGGTAGGCCGCCTGATCAATTTGCCCGTGGGTGTCTTTTTCGGTCAGCACGAGGATGCCGCCACAGCCTTTGGTGATTGGAACATCAAGTGAAGAAACGGTTCCACCCATCATGGGACCGCCCATTATAAGGTGTTGAGCAGTTCCATTGAATCCCAGCTGATCGAGAATAAAACGGAGAGGCGTACCAAGGGGAACCACGTAATTGCCCCGCTTTTCAATCCCTGGACCGGTGATGGTAACGACTCGCTCAATAACGCCCATACTGCGTGGGAGGAGAGCACCGAGCTCGGCGGTGGACGCTACATTGAATACAGCGAGACCGACTGATGATGGATAATTTCCGGACGGTATTTCTAACCCGGTCAAGGCCTTTGCGAGCATCTTTTCCGCGCCTTGTGGGTATTTGGTCTGAACCGCTTCAGCGGTGATTGAACCGTCCGCTGGGAGTTTGGCTCGGATCGCTTCGACTGCGTCCAGTTTATTATCTTCAGTGCCTATAATCGCTTTGTCTGCTCCCAAGGCTTTCATCAGGATCTGAGTCCCGCGAATGAGGTCCTCGGTTTGCTCGAGCATCACACGATGGTCCGTGGTGAGAAACGGTTCACATTCACAACCATTGATGAGCACGGTATGGACAGAGTGTTCCTTGGGTGGCGATAGCTTAACGTGAGTAGGAAAAGCTGCACCTCCGAGACCCACCAAACCAGTGTCTTGAACCGCTTGGATGATCTCCTGAGGAGTCATATTTTCTACGTCACGATCCTGATACCAACGAACCTCCTGATCGTCGCCCGGATAAACCGAGAGAATGATAGCCGGGGTGCGGGGTCCCTTTGCGGTGGGCATCAGTTCGATGCTCTTGATCTTACCGGTAGCGGGAGCATGCAAAGGCACCGACATAAATCCCGATGCCTTTGCAATGGGTTCTCCGCGGACAACCTCCTGCCCCGGATGGACTAGGGGTTCGGAAGGTCCACCGAAATGTTGAGATAACGGCAATACCAGCTCTGGGGGGAACGGGAGTCGACGAATAGGTAGGTGGGCCGTGAAGTGTTTGTTCTCCTCGGGATGGATCCCGTGTGAGAACGAACCCCGCAACCAGGATTGGCTATCGCCGAAACGTTGCCGTAGCAGCGTTTTCGCAGGCATTAGCCACCGATGTAGTGCTGGGTGCATATTAGTCGTTAACTCCTATTTTCTGATGCACTATTATTGGAATTTCTCCGCGCGCTTGATGAGCTTATCCAAGCCCTTCTCGTTGGGGTCGGCCGGGGTGCCGGGGTGGATACACTTGCCGGTGCATTTTTCGGCGGCCCGCACGATATCCTTGAAAGAACCTCCCTTCGGATCTTTAACGAACGCTTTCTTGTTTGCATCGTAATCGAAGATCTTCGGGTTGATCTGCGTACACTCGTCGCAGCTGGTGCATTCGGTTTGATCAATCCAGGCCGGTTCGAAACCGGTTGCTGCAGGGGCTGCTGCTGAGCCGTTGCTGGCTGCGGCGGACGGTGTCACGTCGATCGGTAGATCGCTGCTACCTTCACCTGCGAGCATTGACATCAGAACCTGAGCCAGTTTTTGAGCCGTTTCGCTACGGACCTGATTGGCTATTTGGACCGGATCGACCTTGCGGGTCAGTCCCGCCAGACCCTTAAGCGTCTTCCAGTAATCGAGGCGTTCCTCGGTAGATCGGACGAGTTCTTCTGAAACGAGTACCCGTATGAGCTGATTCTTTTTGCTCACTGACCAGATGTAGGGGAATTGCCCTTCGCGATCTTCTTCCTCTAACTGTATGAAATCCGCTAGAGGAACCATGTTTTCGTTCCAGGTATCGGTTGGGGCAACCCGGAAGTGTTTGCGGAAACGTCCTTCACCCACGGCGAAGTCGGCAAACGTCATCGGCATTTCGAGTGTTTGCGATTTTCCCTCGTCATCGACATACGGTAGTTTGTAAATCGGCCAGTCGTCATCCATGGCAGGATTGCCGTCCAGGTCGATGCAATCCTCCCAGGAATCCCCTTGATCAGGATCGAATCGGAAAACTGGATACGCTCGCGATTCGAGCGCCATCTTGCTACGGAACGCGGTGGAGTTGTCAGGCACACCGTGCTCCGGTTGGCATACGGAGTAAATACTGAAGAGCGCAGGGCGTCTTGTATTGAGACCGTCTATGAAACCTTCGAGTAAGTGCGTCACGTTGGCAATATTCCCTTGGAAAATATAGGCGCTGCGGTGGGCAGCTCCGATAAGAGCCATTTCTTTGCGTATCTCTTTTTTGCCATGCCATGCTTTTCCGTAAGGAGCCATATCGGACACCTGACCAACAAAGCCGGAAGTACAGGCTTGGCCACCTGTGTTGGAATAGACCTGTGTATCGAGCACGAATATCTTAATCGGGCGTCCTGTCATGAGGGCGCGGGATACGTTTTGGAAGCCGATATCATACATTGCTCCATCTCCACCGACGGCTACGACGGGTGGACATAGCAGGTATTCTTCATCCGTGAACTTTTCCCAGTTGAAGTATTGAAGCGTCTTTTTGAATTCGGCGTGATCTTCGCCAGCGAGTTCAGCTTCGGCTTGTCTAATCGCAATAAAACCGTCGCTCATCTTTCGCATGTGGCCTTCAAATAATCCCAGGGATACGGATGCCGCATCCTGGAAGAGGTGATTCGACCAAGGGAACGGATACGGATTGTAGGGGAAGGAGGATCCATAGATAGACGAGCAGCCCGTAGAGTTCATGAACCCGAGGTTGGCACGGCCAGTATTGGTCGTACCGACTTCGTAGCGCCATTTCAGATCCTTGAGTTGAGCGAGCAGGTTGCTTATGAAGGTTAACCAGTCCTGATCGATTGGAGAACCGGCTTTACCTTCATCGAGGGCGCTGGCGAGATCGGACAGTTTGAGGTCCTTGTCTTTGTTTCGTGCCAGCGCAGCCTTGATGGCATCGGTGTCTGCGATATCGACGGACTCTGCCAGTTGGTGCTTCAAATGCGCTTCCAGTTTGGTGATAAGCTCGTTGAGCTTCTCGACGTGTTTTTTGACCCTCCGTTGCATGAGCGCCGTGATGGTACTGGTAAAGAGATGGAGCACTGATTTTTCTCCGCAACCGGTGCAGGCGCCATCGCCACAAGACATGGATTGATAGACTGATTTATCCATCAACATGGTTTCAAGTGCACCGATCTTTTCGTCGATATCATCGATGCGAATGAAGTCTTTGCTGGTGGTTGGCAGGTCTAGCCAGAAGTCCCATTCTTTTTCCAGTTGATCAACCGATTCCTTGGTTTGAGGTATGGTGGTCAAGGCACCATCTTCGCACACGTCGACGCAGAGCATACAGCCTTTGCAGGTGTAAGGATTGATGGTGATAGCGTAGAGGCCGCCAGTGCCGGTTTCAGTTTTTTCCCGTTGGTCAAAATACGGTTTGGTGAATGAGAACTTGAATTCTCCGATCGAGTTCCGGAACCACTCAAACTCCTGAATCAGTGTTTGTTGATCTTCCGTTGTCTCCGCGATGGTATCGGAGATCGCATCTATAAGAAGCGGTTGCACATCGATACTGTTGTTCGGATTATTTCCATTAATTGCTGCAGCGGCAGTACGGAGTTTCTTTTCCACCGTACGGACGGCCTTGGGCAAGTATTTGACATCATGGCCTTCCTTGAGGACGCATTTGATACCCGTTGTGAAAGCGTCAGACACGGAGCAAGCGAGGCCGGGAATTGCACTGTCTGGACAGATCGTAAAACAGTCGCTGCAGGCGGTACATTTTTCAGGGTGCCATACCGGGTGCTGGAAACGGATCTGTGTCATGTTTCGATACAGCCCGGTATTGGCGGGGATGAGTGCGAGCGCACTGAATGGATCCGTGATGTGGTCGTTGGGCTTACCTCCGAGGTAAAAGCTTCCTGTTTGTTCCCAGAACCGGTGGGTGTCCGTTTTAGGGTCATCGCTGGCGGGTATCCGCTTGAGCATTACGGGTAGTTTCGATTCCTTCTTGGCTGACACCGTTTCAGGTGCCATGACTACCATTTCCTTGATCTCGGTAAGCTCATCGAATCCGCGGCGTACGACCCGTATATTGTCATCCACTACGCGCGCACCTTTACTACCAAACTTGTGCTCGATCTGATCCTTGATTGCCTTGAACAATCCAGCTTCGGTGAGGTTGGCGGTTTGCATAAGGGTCGACCCCGCAAAGAACGCACCTTGGAAGGCAATACCTTGCATGCGGAATTGTAATTCTGAGTCCGTGGCTTCTTCGCGGGCGATCTTGAAAGCGTCGAGGTAGAAGACGCGGATTTCTTTGTCGATAATGTATTGTTGCGAGTGAACGGGGAATGATCTCCAAACCTCTTCGGGGGTTTCTTTGTCGCTTTGGATGATAAAGGTACCTCCCTTTACAAGGCCGAATAGCGGGTTGGAGTGACTGAACACATTGGGATCCGGTGACAGCACAGCATCGACGAAATAGTATTCGCAGTTGATGCGGATAGGTTCTGGTGCAGCCGACAGGTAGTAGGTGGTGGGTTGCCCTTTCTTTTCCGATCCATACTTCGGATTGGCTTTTATATCGTATCCGAGGAGGTCGTTTAACGTAATCGCGAGATTCTTACCGGTGGTGATGGCACCCCAGCCGCCGACAGAGTGCATACGCACGGTGATCGCTCCTTCGGGAAGGAGGTTTGGGTTCTCACTGCCCTTAACCTCGAGGTCTCCTATGTGAGGATACAATTCGAGAAGGTTCTGTTGATGAATCTCGTTCTTGGGGGACGGCTTGTTCTTGTGAAGAAAGTCGATGGATAGGTAGAAGAACTTTTTTCTGGGAGCACCGGGAAGCATGTTCTCGATAGCTCCTATGATCGCCTCAGGCTGGAGGTCGCGACTACCCATACCGAATGAGCAGGAGTAGAGTGGGGGTGCGTCTCCCGGTTTGCTGAAGCTGGCGTACTTCGGGTACGGGTGTTCTCCTTTGGGAGCCATGCCGTTTTCCGCGCACTTGCCCAAGCTGGCTCGTACTTCCCGTATAATAGGTAAGTCTTCCGCCAACGGTTGATCGGTGCGTTCGGGAATGACCACTCCTTTGCGACCTTTTAAAATGTGTCCGATAAGGTCGCCGGGGAAGGGACGATACATGGTAAGGTTTACGACACCTACTTTGAGACCGCGTGTTTCTCTTAAATAGTCGGCCACCGCTTCTGCAGTTCCCAATACGCTTCCCTGACCCAGAATCAGGTAGTCGGCATCGTCGCATTTGAACGTGGATACGCGGGCATATTGGCGCCCGGTAAGCTCGGCGAATTCAGCAAAACACTGGTCGGTGATAGCTGAGATGTGTTCAAAGAAGTAGGGTCGTTGGGCAGCTACGGATTGCATGTAGGCATCCTGGTTCTGGGCGGCACCTGAGAGGACAGGATTATCTACGTCCCAGACGATGGGCACACGGCGACGCATCGGACCATAGACCATGCGTTGAGCGGGAGTCGGTGACTCGATCTGGTCGTCGGGGCGACCGAGAAATTCGGCTATGAGTTCCCGTTCGGGTAGGAGCAGAGTTTCAATTAAGTGGGTGGTTAAAAATCCATCCTGACCCACGGCGCCGGGTGTGAGGGATAGCTCGGCGATCTTTCTGGATATGATATTGAGGTCGGCTGCAGCCTGTCCGTCCCTACCCAACACCTGGAAGAAACCGGTATCATCCATTAGGTGGTAGTCATCGTGGCCGGCATGTACGTTCAAAGTCGTTTTGGTAATCGCCCGACAACCTACGTTGAGGATGTAAGGCAGTCGTTTTCCGACCGCCCCGTAGAGCGACTCGTGCATGTAGGCAATACCCTGACCAGATGAAAAGTTAGAAGCTCGTAAGCCTGTCATAGACATGCCTGCCGTGACACCGGCTGCTGCGTGTTCACCTTCCGGTTCGATGAAAATGAGAGGTTTACCGGAGATGTTGATATGTCCCTTGGCTGTCTCTTCAGCCCAGTATTCGCCCATCTGGGTGGAGGGTGTGATCGGGTAGGCGCCGGCCGCGTCACTTGATTCGCGTTCGCACATGATGACGGCGGTGTTACCATCCATAGCGACGGGGATTCCGGGGTATTTTACTTCTTTTTTTTGTGCAGCCATTTTATTGAGCGTTGAGTTATTAAAGTGGATCCTTGAAAGGGGTCTTTTAGCGTGCGGGTTCTATCGGGAGCGGTTCTTTGCGAATTATCTTCTTTGCGGCGGCTCCCTTGGTAGCAGAGTGATTCTCCAGCCAAACAATAGCACCGGTCGGGCAGCGTTGAATGGGGAGTTTGGAGGCCAGTTTGTTTCTTGAGTAATCAACCATTGCCAAGTTGTTCTTGATGGATATGAGTCCGTCCGGAGCGTCGGCGGCGCATCGGGCGCAACCGGTGCAGGCCACCTCGCATTCCGCCAGAGCCTGATCGCCTTCTGCCAGACTTTTGCAAGCGACCCAGAGTTGGTGGCTAACCGGTTGAAGGGAAAATAGGTCTAGTGGACAGGCGACTACACAGTCATTGCAGGCCACGCATTTGTCCTCGTCGACTACCGGAAGTCCGTGGGTATCCATGTGGATTGCGTCAAAGTCACAGGATACGTCGCAGTCGCCGAGGCCCAGACACCCCCAAGAGCAGGCCTTTCCACCCCCGCCAACAGCGACTGCTGCCCGGCAAGTTTTTAATCCACTGTAAACGGCTCGCATTTTCGCTACGTGGTTACCACCCGCGCAGGCCAATCGAGCCACTTTCTTTTCTTCATCGCTTAGTTCCACGCCGAGGTAGCCCGCGATAAAGGTAGTCATATCACGTGAACTCACCGTGCACTGGCTGGGGTTGGATGCTCCTTGGACACAGGATTCTGCAAAAGCCCGGCATCCGGGGCTACCGCAGGCACCACAATTGGTATTGGGTAGCATCTCCTCGACCTCATCGATACGGGGGTCTTCCGCGACATGTAGCTTGCGGTTAGCAACCGCGAGTATCGAGGCCAGTACTAAGCCCAACCCTCCTGAAAAGAGAAGTGTGTTGGTGATGTATACTGCGAGGTCTTCGAACAAGGTGAGTATCTGTTATAATTAAGTGATAATGGGAAAGTGTTGGGTTCTTGTAAGTTCGCCTTGTTTAGAGACGAAGAGGGCATCGACATCCGTCATGGATTCGATGAGTTGGCGTCCTTTTCGAAGTCCAAGAACGAATATCGCAGTGGATAATGCATCGGCCTGCAGCGCGGTGGGCGCTGCTATGGAAACACTGGAAAGTTCGTTCGCTGAGAGGCCGCTGTGAGGATCTAGTAAATGGTGGTGCTGATAACCGCTACCGAAGCGCGTTTCATAATCGCCCGAGGTGGCAAGGCAGCGACCGTGCAGGGCTGCCTGGGCCAGTAGTTCGTCTGACAGGCGTGGGTGTTTGATACCGATTGACCAGTCTCGATCTTGACCATGATTACCCAGGGTCGCAATTTCCCCCGAGTCAATCAGTGCATGTTCAATACCGTATGATCTCAGGGCGCGGACGGCCACATCGGAAGCGAAGCCCTGGGCGATTCCGTTCAAGGTAATTTCTGTATGGTCGCCTAGCAGCTCAATGCTGTTCTGAGTAATTTTAAGGTTTCTCCAGTCGACCCGTTTCAGAATTTCGGCGAGGGCGTTCGAGTCTGGCACTTCGCCAGCTGTTGCGGAGTCAGCGTAGGCACGGTAAAGAGGTTGGACAGTCACATCAAAAGCGCCCCCTGTTGTTTCAGAGAGCTGGACTGCTTCTTGAAGGACTTCTACCAGGTAAGGATGGGGATGCACCAGTTTACTGGTGCGGTTTAGCTGGCAGAGCTGGCTGTCCTTTCTGTAAAGGCTCATCTGTTGTTCGACCAGGTCGATTTCTTTGAACGCATGGTCGATCGCCTCGTTGCCCACCTTCATATCCTGATGGTATACCGTGAGCGACACTCGGGTACCTAAAGCTTGGGAGGAACGGGAAACCTTGGCGAGGAGCCCGGTTGTTTTTGAGGGGGCGTTCTGTATGGACACATAGGAGTTTGACTTCCATCCGGTCCATCCGAGGGCGGCTCCGCCCACCAGAGATAGAATAAAATTGCGGCGTTTCATAAACACTTTCGCTATGTAATGATCGGTTAAAATACTATGGCTGAAATAGTATCCTGCTCACCTTGCCGGAGATGGTATAAGGGAACTTAATTGTCCAAAACAGATTCAGTGGTAATCACCGGATTTTAAGCTGCGAGCCTTGACGGATTTTGGAAAGCGGATCGTTTTCTGGGACCTTCAGTAGACGGTTTGGGTATGGGGAAATACCAGCTCGCAGGAGGAGCTTTGAGGGGGACGAGTTGCTTGCTTGACACAAAATGACCTCCACCCGTTTACCGGATGGAGGCCCAAGGTGTTTTATCTGTCGTTATGTGCTTCTAGGATCCGGCTACCATCTGCTTGCCGATGGCCTTCGCACCTTCGTCATCGACTACCGGTGATACCTCAATGTCCATAGAGCGATTCCAAGCGAGTGCGTAGGCTGCAATTGCTTCAGCGGTGTCTGCTTCCATAATGGCGACTCCCGTACCGCTTGCCAAGTCGTGCCAACGACCAATCAGTTTGAGGTGGTCACCCATCATAGCTTGTTCTTGATCGGCAGGCATTTGGGCAAACATGGCCAGTGTTTCATGTCGTTTTTCTTCGTGGAGGGTGAATTGTATAAGGAATTTCATGGAGTGTATTTGTGGTTTATTGACTTATGATTAGTTGCCCAGATTGAGGTGGCTTTAAAATCATCGGTTTTGGAAGTAGGTACTGCAAGCGTTTCTTGGTCTGGACGGCGAATTTGGTGTGATATCGACCAGGGTCGCTGTTTATTATAACCGCTGTATATTGTTTCTCGGGTAGGGCAGTAGCCTCCGGCTGCGCCGTTATCGGATGGGGGCGGAGCTGTTAGTTGGGCGATGGTGCGGGATTAAGTTGATCCGTTCGAATCGTTCCCTAATCATTCTCAGATCCATCTAATTTATGAAAGCACTCGTACTAAAAGAAGTTCATCAACCGTTGGCATTGGAAGAGCGTCCTGACTTGGAAGCGGCTTCCGGGCAAGTCGTCGTTCAGCTCAAGGCAGCTGCGTTAAACCGTCGTGATTTTTGGATCACCCAAGGGCTTTATCCCGGAACCAAGGCAGGAGTCATTCTGGGATCTGACGGTGCCGGTGTGGTTTCGAAAATTGGCGAGGGTGTGGATGCAGCCTGGTTAGGTAAAGAGGTCATCGTTAATCCGAGTCTGGATTGGGGAGACCGGGAGGAGGCCTTCGGTGACGCGTTTTCGATACTCGGTCTGCCGGTCGATGGAACCTTTGCTACTGAGCTGGTGATTGGTGAGAGCCAACTTCATGCCCGACCAGCCCATATGAGTTGGGAAGAAGCGGCTGCGCTCCCACTTGCAGGGTTAACAGCCTACCGCGCCTTGTTTTCTCAAGGTGGATTGAAAACGGGAGAAACCGTTTTGGTAACGGGTGTTGGCGGTGGTGTGGCTACCTTTGCGCTTCAATATGCGGTTGCAGCCGGAGCCAACGTGTGGGTGACGTCTTCGTCAGCAGAGAAGATCGCTCGAGCCGTCGAGTTAGGCGCTAAAGGTGGTTTTCTCTATACGAATGACGAGTGGGCAAAAGCGTTTGTAGAACAGGCTGGGGCACCCAGTCTAATTATCGATAGTGCTGCAGGTTCAACCTACGATACCTTGATCGATGTCGCTGCACCGGGGGGCCGTATTGTTAATTTCGGAGCAACACTCGGACCACCTGACAAACTCGAAATGCGGAAAGTCTTTTGGAAGCAACTGCGTTTGCAAGGGACCACGATGGGATCGCCTGCGGATTTTGAAGCGATGCTCAAGTTTGTCGGAGAGCACGGGATCAAACCCCTCGTCGACGCGACTTATCCGCTGGAGGAAGGGAATACGGCGATTGATCAGATGAAGGTGTCGCCGCAATTCGGCAAATACGTGTTGGCAATTTCCTAGTTCTACGGCGTCTAGTACCGGCTATTGTCAGGGGTTATCGGCCGCTAGCTCCTGGTAAACCGAACGCTTGATAACCGCGCAGTCGAAGTCTGAGTCGTTTGACGATTCGAACGACCACGAAACGGCAGAGATCACATCCATGATTTTCGCGATGTCTTCTGCGCTTGCAGCGTTAATGGATACGAGGTGGCTAAAGGCAGTTTTTCTCAAAGAGCACCTTTGATAAAGTATTGATCTTTACGCGTCGGGAAAGTGGATACGGTGGTTGCTTTGAATTTCCTCGATCCACGCTGAGGTGACTTTTGCATCGTGTGCGAACTCTGGCCAACGGGTGATGGCTTTTCTGACCTCCTCGATGATGGCTAATGCCCGTCCCCGTTTCATTTGCGCTGCCTGTTCGCAGGCTTGAAAGTCTGCCAGAGTGAATTGATCGCGTTTCCCGTTCATCGTCATCTGATGGGTGGATGTCCATGCGCCAGACGGATTGTAACTATAAGTAACGTCAAACGCCGGGGCGAGTGACCATTCTCCTTGTTTGTTCATTAGGAAGGCGATGTTCTTGACGTGGTCGTCTTGGTTGCGGGCCATAATATTAAATACCATGCGACGGAACTGCTCTTCGATGTCTTTCATGGAGAGACCGAGTTGCCTGACTACCAACAGTGCTTGTTCGTAGGAATGGGCGCCTGCCTGGTTGAAATCGAAATGGGCGAGAGCTCCCAGGGATTGCATGTGGAGCTTTCTTCCTCCGGGTAGGCGGTCAAATCGCTGAGTCATGAAGTGGCGACGTCCTTCTTCTTCCAATAAGCGGCATTCGTTCATATGAATACCAGCGGCGCGAGCCATGAGATAATACGCGTATTCGATAGCACTATATCCCTGTGGATCGTCCAGTTCTTTATCTTTGTTGGCTGAAACGCCATCGAACTTAAGCAACCAGTATTCGAAGTTGGGACCTGCATCGATTTGTCCAGAATGCACTTCGTTGGTAGATCGGTTCCACGCGATAACTGCCTTCGCACGAGCACCTCCAGCGGAGGTACCAACGCGTAGAATATCCTTCAGCGCTTTCTCTCTGGCGGGGCTCTTGAAGCTGCTTCTGAAGTCGCTGCGTTGAGACAGGATTTCTGAAGCGAGGCGTACGAGCCCCTCGATTTCGATTTTGACAGCTTTCCTTGGACGGGGACCGAGCAGGGGAGCAAATTCCAAGGCACCCATGCCACGTCTTCCGGTGTAGCATAAACGCTCAACGGCGTTGAAACTCGCGGCGCTGCGTCCTTGGGTGGCGAGCCAAGCGTCGATCAGTGCGTTGCCAAAGCGGTCGGGTAGGGAGTCAGCCAGTAATCCAGGAAGTCCGTAAAATGAGCTCCGAGGTAATTCCGGAAACACATACACGCGATCGCTGAGTGGCATCGTCAGCGGCGAAACTTCAATTCCGCTTTGCGTGAATGCAGGATCGTATTGAAACGATCCGTAATCGCGGCCTGCTTCCCAAGAAACAGCACCGATCGTTTTACCCCACAGTTTTACCTCTCCGATCATGTCTCATCCCCCCATTTCCATGTGCCATGACTTTCCTCGACGGCGTGGCTCCCGGATGCCCGTTTCCTTTGTTTGCCCTTGTGCTTGAGTAAAGCGATGGGACTTATGCTCGGTTCAGGGAGAAATAGGTCGAGTCTCTCGACGACTCCGAGGGCCTTGCAAATACGAATCAGGACGGTCAGGCGGGTAGCCGCATTACCAGTCTCGAGGCGTTGAATTGTGCGGTTTCCGACCCCGGCTTCCAATGCGAGCTCCTTTTGTGTCATGTTCTTAGCGAGTCTCAGTTGAGAAATTCTTTGTCCGATCTCACCAAGGATTTGATCGTCAGTCACTAAATTATCAATCTTCATAATGCGCCAAATATGGCTAATAATATAATTTTATCAACAATAAACGCCATAAAAGGCATATAGTGAGTAAATAAATAAAGCGTCAATAAAGGCTTCTAATAAGCTTGAAACGATTTAAAAAGCCGTTAATGACGTATAAAAGTCAACTAATTTGAGACAGTCTTCTTTGCCTAATAGAAATGGATATCGTCTCTACCGATGCGAAGGGTTCGTTTTGTCATTTGATCTGCGATCAGTCGATTATGCAGAGATTGAGCAAGCGGAACTGGTGTTACAGGTTCGCAGCAGTGGCCTCGGATTTTCTGCGCTGGCGCCGGACTCCAGATTTGCAGTATATGGAATGGAGGCAGACGAATGGGATGAAGCTACCCTGACCTGGGATCTGGCGGCGTAACTTGAAAATGCCCGTCGATTGGCGTCCTTCGAAATCCCGAAAGGTTCGCCCCTTAGTCAGGTCACTGCCTCTTCTTCAGAACTCACAGAATTTGTTCGATCAATGCGCGATGGTATGCCAACCTTTATTCTTGTTCGGGAAACCGGCGAGGTCGACAAGCAAAGACTCGTTCATGCTTTCGCCTCAAAGGAACATCCCAGTGCCCAAGCCCCAATGCTCCGAGTGAAATCAGCGACCGATACCCTATGAACCCGTTGTCTACTATGAAAACGGTAATTATACTTTGGATAGTCTCCTGTCTTGCCTTGAGTAGTACCAGCTCAGGTCCTTTTGAATCCAAGCAGTTTACTGACGGGGATTACAAATGGTGGGCGGTTCAACCACTTGAAGATTCCGCTATTCCCGAGGTCGCAAATGCCGATTGGGTAAGAAATCCAATCGATAACTTTGTACTACGCGTACTCCAGGCGGCTGGATTGGAGCCTGCACCTACTGCAGATCTTTATGAGTTGGTACGGCGGGCCTATTTTGACTTGCATGGATTGCCACCAAGCGTGGAGCAATTAGAGGCTTTTGAGGTCGCAGCGATCAATGGTCTGGATACTGCTTACACCGCCTTGATCGATGAACTATTGGAGAGTCCCCGCTACGGTGAACGTTGGGCACAGCATTGGCTTGATGTGACTCGTTTCGCAGAATCTGATGGGTATCGGGCAGATGGATACCGCAGTGCGGCCTACCTGTATCGTGACTATGTGATACGGTCTATCAACGAGGATAAACCCTACGATCTATTCGTTCGTGAGCAGTTGGCCGGAGACGAGGTTAATCAGGACGATCCGGATACCTTGATCGCAACTGCGTTTCTTCGTAACGGAGTATACGAATACAATCAGCGCAATGCCCGCATGCACTGGGAATTGATCATCAATGAAATGACCGATGTCACAGGTGAAGTATTCCTCGGGCTTGGGTTCGGTTGTGCTCAGTGTCACGATCACAAGTTTGATCCCATTTTGCAGAAAGATTATTACGCGCTGCAGGCGTTTCTTTCAACGAGCTACTGGCCGGATGGCCAGAAACTGGCGACACCGGAAGCCATTGAACGATTCAATCGGGATTCGGCTCTTTGGGAGGTCAAGGCAAAGCCGTTGCTCGATGAGATTTGGGAAATCAAGCAGCCTTATTACGATGCCAAGCGTGATTATTCGATCAAACAGTTCCCGCCTGATATTCAGGCCATGTACAATAAACCGTTTTCTGAACGTACTTCGTATGAAAAGCAGATGGCTGAGCTCATCGAGAAGCAGGTTATTGATCAAACCGGACGCATTAATTTTGTAAAGGAGATTACGACCCATGCGCCCGAGAAACTGGATCGGTATAAAGAATTAGTGGAACTACTCAACGCATTGGAAAAGAGTAAACCGCAGGATATTCCGGAAGCGTTTGTAACGACAGATATAGCTGCCGATCCTGTTCCTGTATTACTGGGAGGTCGTTATGGAAAAGATATCGTTGATCCCGCCTTTCTGACGCTGCTTGGACTACCCAAACCGGAAATCAAACCCACTGCCACCACGACTGGACGAAGGTTGGCACTTGCCGATTGGATCGCAGACCCGAAAAACCCATTATCTACCCGCGTGATTACGAACCGTATTTGGCACTATCATTTTGGGAAGGGTATCGTTCCAACACCGAATGACTTTGGTACCTTGGGCGAGAAGCCCAGTCATCCTGAGCTACTCGATTGGCTCACCCTACGATTCATTGAGGGCGGATGGCGCATGAAAGACATGCACCGCCTTATCATGACCAGTGCTTCTTATCGTCAAACTGCGAATCGTGAACCCAATGAAGCAGCGCTGCTTGAAGACCCATCCAACAGGTTACTGTGGCGATTTCCTCCATCGCGGTTGAGTGCTGAGCAGGCGCGGGATGCCATGCTCGTTGCTTCCGGTGAACTTCAACACCTCGACGGCGGACCGAGTCTGGAGGGCGATTCGGCTGTGCGCAGTGTGTATGTTAAGAAACGGAGAAACAAACCAGAGAAGTTTCTGCATAGCTTTGATGCTCCGCAGGGATTTGACTCCGCTCCAGAGCGTCTTCAGACCACGACACCTATTCAGTCTCTGCTACTTGTGAACAGTCCGTGGCCCGTTCAACGCGCGGCGCACTTTGCCAAACGGATTTTAGGCGATTCCAACCAGGTAACGGAAGCCTTAGTCGAAGACGCATTTCGAATAGTTTACAACCGATCTCCGACCGATAAGGAACGGTCGATGTCTTTAAGGTTTATCGAAAATCAGACGGCAAGCTTGGAGAGTGAGTTGGCGAAGCAACTTCCCGCGCGGGAAATCTCTGATTCTGCTCTTTTTTCCATCAACGAGGGATTCGCTTCGATAGATGAAGACCTGATGCTCGGTGACATGGCGCTTCACCTGGAGCCGGGTAGTCCGTTCGAGCGATTGGTCCTGCCTTCGATTGATATTCCCGGTGAAGCCTTCACGGTGGAAGCGGTGGTTATGCTCAATAGTCTTCACGAGAATGCCAGCGTGAACACGCTTTTATCACAATGGGATGGAGACCAGGAGCATGGTGGTTGGAGTATTGGAGTAACCAGTACGCAGTCGAAATACGATCCTCGGAATTTCATCGTTCAGCTTGTTGGCAGAAACGCAGCCGGCAATATGGAGTATGAGGTCGTACCATCCGGCCTACGAGTTCCATTGGGGAAACCGGTTTACTTGGCTGCTGTGATTACGGCCACCAAACAGAATGATGAGCGCGGGGGTGGAGAGGTCGTATTTTACTTGAAAGATCTTTCCGATCCTTACGCGCCGCTCGAAACGCAAGTGGTGGGTCATGCCATTACTGACGGTATCTTTATGGCGGATACGAAAAAGATACTCGGTGGCCGTGATGCTGAGGGACACCTGTGGAATGGGCAGATTGCACGGCTCTCTATTTCGGAGTTTCCACTGACTGAATCCCAGCTGTTTATAACTGCCGAGTCGGATAGTGAGGGGCGGTGGAACTGGCAGTTCTCCGGTTCGAATGCTTATGCCGCAATTCCAGACGGAGCAGCCTGGATGCTGCCATCCAAGCTCGAGAAGTCTCAGGACCCGGTTTTTAGTGCGGTCACCGATTTCTGTCACGCGTTGATCACCTCGAATGCCTTTTTATACCTCCACTGATTATGCCCTGCCACCACTACGATAACTCTTTTTCTCGGCGCGATTTTCTCCGCTCAGCGGGTTGTGGCTTCGGCTCTTTGGCTTTTAGTGTGTTGTCGGGGCTTCCCCTCGCACTGGGTGCCAAGTTTGGAACGGGAACCGCGAAGATTCCGCATATTCCTGCGCGGGCGAAGAACATTATTTGGCTCTTCATGGAAGGGGGACCCAGTCACTTGGATCTCTTTGATCCGAAACCCCTGTTAAACAAGTTGGCCGGTCAAACACTTCCCGAGAGTTTTGAGAAACCGGTAACTGCGATGGGAGAGGCAAGCTCGCCCCTGCTGGAGTCCCGTCGAAAATGGGCCCAGCATGGAGAGGGTGGACTTTGGATTTCGGACTGGTTGCCGAACCACAGCAAAATTGCGGACGAACTCTGTGTGATTCGATCCTGTGTCTCGGATGGTATAAATCATGCGGGCGGAGTTTGCCAGATGAATACCGGTTCGGTATTCGGAGGCAGGCCTTCATTGGGTGCCTGGGTAGACTACGGCTTGGGATCGGTCACTAATGACTTGCCGGGCTACGTGGTGATTAAAGATACCGACGCAATGGTCGTAAACGGTGCACGGTCCTGGGGTGCTGGATTTATGCCCTCAACTCATCAGGGCGTGTTGCTGGATACCGGATTAGAGCCGATCGCCAATCTCCACGCGCCCAAGGGGTTTAGCCAGGGACGCCAAAGTCAAAAGCTGGAGTTCATAAATCAGTTAAACAACGAACATCGGTTCGGTCGTGAATCGAATACCGATCTGGAGGCTCGCATTAAAAGTTATGAAATGGCCTATCGTATGCAGGCCGAGGCTCCCGAGGCGGTAGACCTGTCGCAAGAATCTGAAGAAACTAAGCACCTTTACGGTATGGATCGTAAAGAGACTGAAGTTTACGGAAGAAATTGCCTGCTGGCGAGGCGGCTCGTAGAGCGGGGCGTGCGCTTTATTCAGCTTTATCACGGAGCAGGCAGCAAATGGGATAGTCACGACCGCATCGAAGCTGCGCATAGTAAATTGTGTGAATCGGTGGACCAACCTATCGTGGGACTGATCCAGGACCTAAAACGCCGCGGCTTGTTGGAAGAAACACTCGTCGTGTGGGGCGGGGAATTTGGCCGCACACCGATGAGCGAGAAGGGCGATGGTCGCGACCACAATCCCACCGGCTTTACTATGTGGATGGCGGGTGGTGGTATCAGTGGAGGCACTACGGTAGGAGCCACCGACGAGCTGGGGCTTTACGCGGTGGAAGATAAGGTCCATGTGCATGATCTTCACGCAACGATGATGGCAATGCTAGGACTCGATCACACGAAGGTGGTCTACATGCACAAAGGCCGACCCGAACGGGTAGATCAAAATGAAGGCGCGGTGATCGAATCGATCATGAATGCCTGATGGCGGTTATCGGTTTTTAAGTAACTCTGTCACTCCGTTTTCGAGAGAAAACAGTTCAGCTACCTCCTTCGCATTCAACGCCCGGTCAAAACAAGACAACTCGTCGAGTGCTCCAATAAAGTTTACGCCGAGTCTTATTTGCGACGTATCCAAATCCCAGGTGTAGATCTGTTCCCAGCCTGTGAGGTCGTCGTGGAGGACTCCGTCGATGAAGAGTTTAGCAACGCCTTCTTTGCCCCGGGTATTGAAGCCTTCCCAGGTCATCACGATATGTGACCAGTGGTTGCGTGAAAACGGGGGATTGGCCAAGGGAATTAATGGTCGATCTTCATCGGCGATGTCCTTGTTTGGCTTATTCTCTGGGTTCCAGTATTGCTTGTCAGGAAATGCGCCCATGCGAAAGTCTCGCGGAGCATCCAGGCTGAAATCTACCCAGAGGCAGCCGTCGAGTGCTGATTTGGGCGTAACTTGAATCGGATCGGTGTACCCTGGTCGCAAGTCTTCATCAGGACTCACTCGAATCCAAAAGGAAATGGTTCCGCTCCAGTCTTTCTCAGAGAAAGCCAGGTTGTCCTTCAGTTGATAAAAGGCCCGTGTTCCGTTCACATCGTCCGGTGTACTAAAGAATAGGCAATTTCCGAACCGGCCGGCCCCGTCCATCATGGCTTCTGGTGGAAGACCGGGATCCTTTAACAAAACGGGTTTCGCCTGCACGAGTGTGTAAAGTGTTCGGTCGCCCTTTGCGTAGTCGGCGTCTGGGCCAGCGTCGAACGAGGCGTGAAAGGTGAGCGAGTCGAGAAGTGTCACTGTCGGCACGTCTTCCATTGTGCAGCCTTGGATCAGCAGAGCCAGGAGTGTTGAAATGAAAAATGCCGGGCTAAAACGCTTCATGGTGAGAAGTTTTGTCGTTCTATGGTAGATACTGCAATCTCCAATCCAGAGATTCCTAAATCGGGCGAACACTTCTATACCGTTATGAATCGGTAACTATTCAATTCGGTATTTCAATATCGGTAAATACAGACCGACCAGCGTTGACTAAAGGCTTTGTGGAGATGAAATTGTGGATTTTCTGCCCGATGATTTATTTAAGAAGATTGCTTTCTTGGCTGGTGTTAACACCCACGGCGAGTTTCGCTTACGAACTCCCGGAAACTGCATTCATCTTCCTCGATAATCACTGCCTGAGTTGTCATGATTCGGTCGAACGGGAGGGGGATTTCGATATGGAAAGTTTATCGTTTGATCTGGCGGATCCCCTGGTATTTGAAACCTGGGTAAAGGTATACGATAGGACGGATCATGGGGAAATGCCTCCGAAAAAGAAGAAGCGCCCAGCGCCGGAGGACCTGAAAGATTTTCTCGCGGCTTTGGCTGCACCCATGGTCGCCGCGGATCAAAAGCGCATTGCGGATCTTGGTCGATCAACCGTGCGTCGCTACAATCGCTTTGAATACGAAAACACCTTGCGCGACGTTCTCAATGCTCCCTGGTTGCAGGTCGCAGATCGTTTGCCGGAAGATGGAACGGCGTATCACTTTAATAAGGTGGGCAACCGCTTGGATGTCTCCCATGTACAGATGACCCGATATCTGGAAACAGCTGACTACGCATTACGAGTAGCTATGAATACCGTAGCCTTTCCGAGCGAAACGAAAAAGTTCTACGCCCGTGAGGAACCGGTTATGCAAAACTATCTTTGGTACCGGCCTTTGCAGCGATCGGCTACGCGTTCAGCGGTTCCACTCATAGGATTGAATCCTGAACTGGAAGTTCTTAGAAAACTGAAACCGGTAACGGTGGGTGCCAATGATCCGGAACTCCGGGAAGAGGAGGCCCTTGGATTTTTCTCGGGCACCTATGCAGCCACCACCAAATACGATTTTACGCGACTCGATTTGCCAACAGATGGGCGTTATAAGGTCCGCATAAAGTCGTATACATTCCTGGCCGGATTGAATGGGGCGAGTGGCGGCGACGACCAAGGACTGACGGGCGGAAGCAAGGCCTGGTATCGACCGAATCGGGCTGAAATTTTTCCAGGAAACCGAAGTGAACCGATGACGCTTTATGCATTGGCTAAAAGTGGAGATAGCCGTTGGTTGACGACTTACGACACGTTTCCGGAGCCAACCGTGGTGGAGCGTATCGTAGATCTGAAAAAAGGTGAGGGCATTCGGCCTGACGCAGGACGACTGGTTCGGACGCGTCCTGGTTGGAAGGGAAACCCGAACGTCCCTGATGAAGATGCACCTGGCGTGCCGGGGGTTGCCTTCAACTGGTTGGAAATCGAAGGGCCCCTTCACGAATCGTGGCCTCCGCCGAGTTACAAAGCCTTGTTTGGAGATTTACCGTTTGAAATTGTCGATGGCCAGCGTGTAAAAGTTATCTCGAAGCACCCTGGTAAGGATGCGAAGCGTTTACTATCCCGCTTCATGAAACGGGTATTTAACAGACCACTTTCTGGAAACGGGGAGGTGGATCCCTATTTCGCGATTTACGAGCGTGCGCGATCCATGGGTGAAGATTTTACAGAGGCGATGCTAGCGGGGTTCGTATCGATGCTGTGTGCGCCGGATTTCCTCTACCTGGAAAATCAAGCGGGCGAGCTTGAGAATCATGAGTTGGCACTTCGGTTATCTTATTTTTTGTGGAATGGTCCCCCAGACGAGGTTCTCAAGAAGCAAAGGAATCTGCAAGGCGATCGGGTGATGGCTCAACAAGCCAACCGCCTGTTGAACGACCCGCGTTCAGATCGGTTTCTGCACGCGTTTCTCGACTACTGGTTGGAACTTCGGGATATCAACGCCAACACACCGGATGCGGGTCTGTATACGGACTACTACCTTGACGATATGCTCACAGAGTCGTCCCTGCTGGAGACGCGATTGTTCTTTCGTGAACTGGTCGATAAGGACCTGCCAGTCAGAAATCTAATCGATTCGAACTTCACCTTCCTAAATGAAAGGCTGGCGGATCACTATGGACTGAAGAGTTTCGAAGGTGTGGAACCTTGCCTGGTTGAACTTCCACCGGAATCCCCTCGTGGCGGATTATTGACGCAGGCGAGTGTATTGAGGGTCACGGCCAATGGTACCACGACTTCACCGGTCCTGCGGGGTGCCTGGATTATGGAACGCATTCTGGGGGTCGAAATACCACCGCCCCCTTCCGGCGTCGAAGCGATCGAACCCGATACCCGGGGTGCAACGACGATTAGGGAGCAATTGAAGTTTCATAACGACGTACAGTCCTGCAATGCCTGCCATGATAAATTCGATCCCGCAGGGTTCGCATTGGAGAGTTTCGACGTGGCCGGAGGCTGGCGGGAGCATTACCGTGCAGTGGATGAAGCGGTTGAGCCGGTCGAAGGCTTGGGGAAGAACGGGCACTCCTTCCTGTTTCATTATGCCCAGCCTGTGGATAGCAGTGGCGTACTCCAAGACGGGCGGACGTTTGATGATATTCATGAGTTCAAGCGCTTGCTTACTGAAGATGAAAGGGCAGTTGCGAGGAACCTGGTGAATCAGTTTATCGTTTACTCGACGGGTGCACCGGTGAGTTTTGCAGACCGCGCGGAGGTAGAGGAGATTCTTGATGCTTCAGAAAAGAATGATTTCGGTGTCAGAACCTTGCTTCTCAACGTGGTTAAGAGTAATCTCTTTAAAATCAAGTAGTACGCTGGGATAGGTTATGTATATTTCTTTTCAATCAAAACGGATCAGTCGCAGGCAACTGCTGCGCGGAGTCGGTGTTGCGATGGCTTTACCGATGCTGGATGCGATGACTCCTGTGTTCGGAAAAAATACCATTGCTTCAGTATCGTCAGTTCAGTCACCCAAGCGCATGATCGCGATCTGCAACAACCTGGGTTTATTGCCAGAGATGTTTTTCCCGAAAGAGGATGGAAAGTCGTATCAGCTTTCTCCCTACCTTCAGGTATTGGCGCGGCACCGCTCACGTTTTTCCGTGTTTAGTGGTGTATCTCATCCGGGGGTGGATGGATCGCATGCGTCTGATGTGTCCTTCCTGACCGCGGCACCCCATCCGGGGAGTGGCGGGTTTAAGAACTCTATTTCATTAGACCAATTCATCGCCGGGGAAATAGGTGACCAAACCCGTTTTCCCTCGCTGACTCTGGGTGTAAATCCGAAACAGGGTCAACGGAGTCTTTCGTGGACCGATTCCGGCGTGTTGATTCCGTGTCAGGATAAGGCCTCTGACGTCTATCGCCAACTTTTCCTACAAGGCACCGAAGCGGAAGTAGCGCTTCAACTGCGTAAACTTCGGATGGGGGAAAGTATTATGGACACGATCGCGGCGCAGTCGAAAAGCTTTCAGCGTCGACTGGGCACGAAAGACCGTGAACGCATGGATCAGTACCACACGGCGGTGCGCGATGTGGAAAAACGTATGGTCAAAGCCAGGGAGTGGGAAAAACGTCCTAAGCCGAAGACCAATGTTCCCATGCCGACCGATCCGAGCTCACCCAGTGATTACATGGATAAAGCCAAGCTGATGTATCAGATGGCTCATCTGGCTTTCGAAACGGACTCCACACGAAGTATCACGTTGTTGTTGGATAGTACGAACTCACCGACAATTGTGGTAAGGGGCGAAAATATATCGGATGGTTATCACAACCTGTCCCACCACGGCAAAAACGATCAGAAACTGACCCAGCTGCAAACGATCGATAAAGCGCATATGAAACTGGTTGGTGAGTTTTTGGATCATTTGCAGGGTGCGGAAGAAAGTAACTCGAACCTATTGGATAACACGCTCGTAATGTATGGTAGTAACCTGGGAGATGCGAATAAACATACGACCAACAACATGCCGATTCTGCTGGCGGGAGGAAAACTTCGACATGGGCAGCACCTGGCCTTCGATAGGGCGAATAATTACCCGTTACCGAATCTGTTTGTCACCATGCTCCAAAGCATGGGCATCGAATCGGACAAGTTTGCCTCTTCGACCGGTACGATGACTGGATTGGATTTGGCCTGAACGGGGAATCAATACGAATTACCGAAATTTTCGAATCAACCGAGCCGCCTTTTGCACCATGCCAAAATTTAATGTAGAAGAATCGATATTCGTAGATGTCCCTGTTGAGAAAGCCTATGCCACGGTGAAGGATTTCAAGTCCTGGTCTATTTGGTCACCTTGGACCATTGCAGATCCTGAATCTAAGGTGAAAGTTGCTCCTGACGGAACTCAGTACGCTTGGGACGGGGAAATTGTCGGATCAGGTCATATGATTATCGACAAAGCGGAGGCAGGTGCTGCGATTTACTATACACTGACTTTCCTAAAACCATGGAAAGCTGTCTCACCAGTGAGTTTCCTTTTCGAAAAAGAAGGCGATGGCACAAAGATAACCTGGACGATGGAAGGTTCGATGCCGTTTTTTCTATTCTTTATGGCCAGGATGATGGGGGCTTTCGTAGCAATGGACTATGAGCGGGGACTGGCCATGCTCAAGGATCATTTGGAATTGGGGCAGGTGCCGACCAAACTCGATTTTGTCGGCGTAGAATCATTTACCAGTTTTCCCTTTATCGGAATCAAGACCACCTGCGCTCGCACTGAGGTTGGAGAAGTGATGAGTCATGATTTTGAGAAATTGGCAGCTTTCTTTGAGGAAAATACTATAAATCCTGGTCCGGCCTTTTCGATTTATCACAAATTCGATCCCCTTAAGAATGTGACTGAATTTACGGCTGGAATGATGGTGGAGGCTATGCCCGAAGATTTACCGTCCGAGTACTTTGCAGGTATGTTTCCGGCTTGTGAGGCCTACAGGGTACAGCATACCGGGCCATACAGGCACCTCGCGAATGCTTGGTCAGCCGGTATGATGCGTGGGCGAGCGAAGGTCTTTAAGCAGAACAAGAAAATCCACCCTTTCGAGACCTATGAGAATGATCCTTTCGAAGTTCCTGAGGCAGATCTTATCACTAACGTCTACTTTCCCGTTCAATAATTTTTGTCGCCCCTAAACCAACCCAAACGCTTTGTCCTACGCTTGATTACCATCGACCATTTCAAATCTTCAGCTCTGGCGCTCATAGCTCTGCTAACCCTCCTGAATTTCGTTTCTGCGGCAGACAGTGACTACGGATTCAAGGAAGATGTCCCGTATTATTCCGAGACCGAAACCCGCTCTAATCAGTATATGAAGGAGCGCTGCGTTCTTGACGTATATTATCCGAAGAAAAAAAAGGACTTCGCGACGGTGGTCTGGTTCCATGGGGGTGGACTGAAAAACGGTAACAAAAGCGTTGCTGAACGACTGAAAAACCAGGGTATCGCAGTTGTCGCTGTGAACTACCGTTTGTTTCCCAGAGGAAAAGCTCCCGAATATATTGAGGACTCAGCGGCCGCCATCGCCTGGACGTTTGAAAACATTGAATCGCTGGGAGGGGATCCCAATAAGATCTTTGTATCCGGTAGCTCGGCCGGAGGCTATCTGGCTGCTATGGTCGGCTTGGATAGACGCTGGTTGGCGGCGCATAAAATCGACGCCAACCGTATCGCCGGACTTATCCCGCTAGCAGGACAAATGCTTACTCATTTTACGGTGCGTGAAGAACGGGGGATTGATAGCACGACCATGGTGATCGACGAGTTGGCACCGCTCTCCCATCTAAGGGCGGATGCGCCGCCGATATTGTTCGTCACCGGTGATCGCGAACTGGAGATGTTGGGTCGATACGAAGAAAATGCCTATATGTATCGTATGCTGAAAGTGGTCGGGCACCCGGATGTTCGTTTACTCGAACTGGATGGTTACGGGCATGCTCCGCAAGAAGCTTTTTATCCGCTGCTTTTGAAAGAAGTGGATCGAGTTTTGAAGATGAAGCAGTAGGGTGGCGAACAAAAGGATTTCGAAAGACGGACATCGCTTAGGTAAGGTTGAAGAGTCGAGGTGGTCAGCCTCTTGATTTCAGTGATTATCACTACCCTCGGTATTCCGGTGAATAAACACTTGGGGTGTTAAAGTCGTACGCTAGGATTTGGTCCCATGTACCGACGAAAACAAATCCGCCTTAAATATAAATAACGCAATTCATCTGCCTCTTGATACGTTAAGATGAAGTCCTTTCACTGACAAAGGAATTAGTGATTTATCTCAGCGCTCTGGTGCCAGCGCCGGTTTCGGTTTCTTGATTTTGGCTGTGGGAGTGGCGTCAGCTTTCTGGTCACCGATGGCGTATTGAATACCGTCGAGTAGTTGATACATCATCGCTGGATTGGTGTAGGTGGATTCGTTGTGCCCGAAGTTGGTGTTAAATACCCGCCCCTTACCATGTTCCCGTATCCAGGTAACTGGTACTTCGCGGATGCCGGGCTCGAACTTGGCGTTATGTTTTTCGAATTTCGGATCGGACAAGCGGGCGGCTGTTGACTCTTTAGTCATGTCCAGACTGATCAATATGCGGAGGACTTTTTCTCCCTCATAGGTTTCGGGATCGTATTGATAAATCTCGTCCTTGTGCCAGAATCCCTGGCCTTGAAACGCGTCATTGAGAACGTGATTTGGTTCGTTGAGCTTGAATGCGTAGGTGCCTTCCGAGGTCCAGGGGTGTCCGCAAAATTGGCCTCCCATCATAGCTGCACCCGCGGGCCATTCGTAGAAATTGTCACTGGCAGCGTGGATGCCGACGACACCTTTCCCATTATTGATGAAATCGAGAATCGCCGCCCGCATTGCGGCTTCCGGAAACTTCAGGTGCGTGGTATTGTTGAAGACAATCGCATCGTACTGCTCGAGGTTCTTACTAGTGAATACCGAATAGTCGTCAGAGAAGTCTGCGGTGAAGGCACGGGTCTTGCTTCCCATCTGTTCTAAGGCGTAGTTGGCCCAAGGGATGGAGGTATGGATAAAACCTTCGCTGCGCCAGAATACCAAAATTTTGCGCTCATTCAAGCGTTTCGCTGATGGTGAGCGGGGTTGGGCTTCATAGATGGCTCGTTTTTCAACCTCAGTGAGTGGCTTCAATCGTGCCGCTGCTTTTTCTTCCCAGGTTTCCTGGGCGTTAAGGGAGTTGAGGTTTAACAAGGCTACGATAACGCAAAAGGGTAGGACTTTGAGATTTTTCATGGGCAGAAGAATAATAAGACGAGAGTTAACAAGTTTTCTCTGATGCGGGGAAGGACATTTTTAAGAGTAATAAAGTCTGTGTATTTTCCATTGAGCGTTGTCCGAATCCCTGATCCTTTGTCCATAGAATGATTTTCTACATCGATTTTGAGCATAAAGAGCTGGCCGAAAAAGACCCTGATCTGGCAACGAGAGTGGCATCGAGGCGGCTGAAGGTGAAGTATGCATTCGAGGAGATGGCGCAGGATAATTGTCTGGTCGTTCGTTATGATCGCTTCGATCAACGGCTCTATTCAGAGTATCTGCCAAAGGCGATCCTTTGCAGTGGGCACAATACACTGCATTGCGATTATGAAGCTTCAGACTTGATTGGGGTTAATTGGTTATTGAGAACGCTGCCGGTACCGCTCTTTGCGATCTGTGGTAGCTTTCAATGGATGCTTCAATTTTGGGGTGGAGAGATTGGGCTGTTATCGCAAACATTTGAATCGTCGGCGGATTCCCTGATAGGTTCGCACGCTCATGAACGGGGGTTCTGTAATGTATACTCAATTGTCGATCATCCTCTCTTTACTGGAATTCCTCGAACGATGACAATGCATCAAAATCATTTCTGGGAAGTGAAGACGTGCCCAAAGGACTTCGAGCGTTTGGCTGAAAGCGAACTTTGCGCGGTCCAGGCGGTCGTTCATCGCAAACTACCCGTCTTTGGTTGTCAGTTCCATCCGGAAGAGTTTTCCGAGAGTCAGAATCACGGGAAAATTCTGCTGCAGAATTTCTTTGATCATTGGGTCAAGGCCCGCAAATAGAGTGCACATGGGAAAATGCTGACAATAACGCAATCACAGGCCCGTCGATTGGCTGTCGCTTCGTGTTTTGCCACGGACTCCCAAGGAAAGGATCATTCGACGACGTTGAAGACGATTGAGCACCTGGGTTATGTTCAGATCGACACGATTTCTGTGATAGAGCGAGCGCATCTTCACATACTCTGGTCACGGCAGCCTGGTTTTTCCAGCGATCACCTGAATCATCTATTATCGCATGAACGTAGTGTATTCGAACATTGGGCACATGCGGTGGCTTATTTGCCTATTAGAGACTACCGGTATTTCCGTCCGAAAATGGAAGCCTACCGAAGTCCATCGAAAGCGAAGTGGCAACAGGAACGTTTTGCCACGGCCAAACCACTGTTTAAGCAGGTACTTAAGCGAATCGAAGGAGAAGGTCCCTTGGGTTCGAAAGATTTTGAACATAAGAGGAAACGGCAGGGTGAAGGCTGGTGGGACTGGAAACCAGCCAAGGTCGCGCTCGAGTATCTGTACCTTCAAGGAGACCTTATGGTCGCAGGACGTAAGCGTTTTCAACGGCAATATGACCTTACGGAACGAGTGCTGCAGCCCGGACTGGACCTATCGATGCCGTCACCGGAAGACTGTGCTCTTCATCAGATCGAGATGGCGATACAATCCATGGGGATCGTCCGTGAAGCTGATATTAATCGTTACCTGCAGGTGAGTGACCGGAAGACGATTCGCGCTGTTCTAAGAGATTCGGTTAGTCGTGGGAGTGTGTTGGAGCTCAAGGTTCGTGGATCGGAGGGAGATCTCTTTTATATGACCGGGGAGGTGTTGAGGTTACTGGAAAAGAGCCGTTCCACGAAACCTCGGGTCAGGATTCTTTCGCCCTTTGATAATCTGGTCATTCAGCGAGATTGGATGAGGGCTTTGTTTAATTTTGATTACACGATCGAATGTTATGTACCCGCTCCCAAGCGGAAGTACGGTTATTTCGTTTGCCCGATATTGTGGGGCGATGAGTTGGTTGCGCGGGTTGACATGAAAGCGGACCGGAAAGCCAGGCAACTCAAAGTTTTGGCACTTCACTATGAACCGGGATTAAAAAAGAAAGCGCCCTTTGATGCGGCTTTGAAGCAAGAGCTGCAACGATTTGCCCTCTTCAACGGCTGTCAGCTCTGAGCCGTTGCTGATGGAGGTCCTTTTTTGGCGGATGATTTCGTTGCGAGTTTGAATACCATCACGAACACGATTGGAACGCCTAATGCGATGATAGAAACGGTAGCGGCAAATACCTGTTGGGCTCGAATCCAGAAACTCAGCTTGTTGCGGATAAAGTCCGCCGTCTTTTCTCCGGCATGAGTCTTTAGGTCGGCTGCGAAGACGGGCTTCATCTTTTCCGTTGTAGAGCGGTCGTTTTGTATGGCTGTCAATGTGTTGCGCAGAGGGCGGATGATACGTTCTGCCGTTAGCTCTTCCGGCTTTATAAACCAATCGAGGAGGGGCTTTATCGACGCCCGCAAATCGCCTACGTTATTCCCTGTATTCTTGAAAACCAGCTCATACAGGCTCTCGTAGTTCTTCCGGATGGCATCATCGCTAATGCTACCAAACGCGGCATCCGACTTTTCGGGATCGATACCCCAGTTACCGTTATCAAAATCCTGAATCTGCTTCAGGAGGGTTGGGTAGTCGGGGTCCGTGTTGCCGGTAGATTGCACATGCTGGCCGTATGCATAGGCAATCGCGACACCGCGGGAGGTGACAGCTCCTGAAAATTGGCCGATCATTTCCTGATTGTCTGGATCGGAAACCAGCGTTTCTGACTGTCTTGAAGCACTTTCAAACAGGCCGATAGTAGCGAGTCCAGCCGTGGTCACTGCCACTGTGTAGAGAAAGAGCAGAAAGGCAACCAAGCCTCCCAGTTGAAACTTGAATTTGTAGATGCGAACGAGCCCTAGAAACAGGAAAAGAACGAGTCCTGCGAAAAAACCAACGGCAGCTGCCCCGACAGTCCACAGAGCTAGCGAGAAAAAAATACTCCCGAAATATTCAGTAGCCCACTGATTGATCGATTCTGGCATGGGATGATCCAAACTGATCGGATGACCGCTGGCAATCGCAGGCGACAATTATTTAGTCCCGCCAACGTCGGTGAGCCCACAGGTATTGTGCCGGGTCTTTGCGAATCGTATTTTCGAGGTGCCCGTTCATGGTCGTAAGGATCGCTTTGATATCCGCCTGCTTATTCCCTGAGGGTGCTTGCCTGATGAGATGAGACGTCGTCACTGTGAATTGCATCGGCCCGGTCCGAACACATTCGGCGTAACAGAGAGGAGCTTTGGTCACCAAATGGAGCATGGCAGTGGTTTTAAACGTCGCTGCGGCATGTCCAAAGAAATCGATCATCATACCATATTTGCCAGCGTGTTGATCAAATAGCAGCGCGAGTATGTTTTTATGATTTAGCTCTTCGATCAATCGCCCGGCATTGTTGTCGTGCTTGGGAATGGGGCGAAAGCGATAGCGGCCCTTGCGACTCTTTACGAGCTTCTCGATATACGGATTGTTCATCCCCCGCGTGATTCCAGCAACCGGCTTGTAGCGCGATACGAGGTGGGCGGCGATCTCCCAATTGCCAAAATGACCAGCGGCTAGAATCAAAGGTTGCTCCGGGTCTTCCAGCACTGCACGGACATCGGGTTTGATATCCAGAGTGATGTGGTTTCGCCAGCTTTCACCCTCCAGATATTGGTCCGATTGGAGGGATTCGACGAGCATCATCGAAAAGTTTTGAATGGATCGCTTGGCGATACTGCGTGCTTTTTTCGGGTCGGTTTCGATGCCGCTGCGAATAATATTGGAGACAGCTACTTTTTGCCGCCTGCGGTCGACCCACCACCACAGGTTAGCTGCCGCTTTTGAGACGCTGCAATTGAAACGGTAGGGGAGAGTATCAAAGAGAAACAGAAGAATTCGGGCCAATCCGAACTCGATCAGATGCACAAATGTTTTCAAGCGCCTTTATCGACCAGCAACTGTGTGATTTCTCCAATCGTGCGGAAAGCGATGATTTCTTTGGCCTCTACCTCCACACCGATTTCCTGTTCGATATCGTAGAGTAAGTCCAGAATCGTTAGCGAATCGAGACCGATATCCTCGACCGTTGTGTCGGGTCCAAAGTTACTCAGGTCAACGGGTTCTGTAGCACTTTCTTCGACGATACTTTTCAGCTTCGCCATAATGATTTCTTCTTTTGATGATTCGCTCATAAAGTTGTGTTTAATGGGTTGGTCCGAGAATGAGGACTCCATTGCCGCCGCCGAACCCGAAACTATTCTTCATTGCGGGTCCCCGTTTTATGGATACGGGATCGGATCCTATCAGATGAACCTTACATTCCGGGTCAGGGTTTTCGAGGTTTAAATTGGCTGGAACGATGCCGTGTTGCAGAGACATCAGCGTGGCCACTGATTCCAAGGCTCCTGAGGCGCCCAGAGTATGTCCAAAGTAGCTCTTGAGGGCGGATATGGGAATTCCGTCAACGGCATCTCCCAATACAGTTCGTATGGACTGGCTTTCGCAGCCGTCGTTTCCTGGCGTAGCGGTACCATGAGTATTCACGAAGCTTAGATCTGTGGGTGAGAGCCCTGCGTCGTCGAGTGCCATTTGCATGGCTTTTGCTTGTCCCTCAACATCGGGACTCGTCAGATGTTTTGCGTCAGAAGACTCGCCGTAGCCAAGTATCTCGCCGATGGGGTTCACGCCGCGAGCGGTGGCTTTTTCGTAAGATTCGAGAACCAATACACCGGCTCCTTCCCCGAGAGCCGTACCCTCGCGGTCTGCGGCAAAGGGACGACATGCTTTAAGCGGATCTTCAATTTTGGAAAGGGCTGGAATGTTATTCCACACACCGAAGAAAAAGGGTTGGAGGAACGCATCTGCGCCGCCCGTGACCACCGTTTCAGCGTATCCGTCACGAATCATACGGTAGGCTACGCCGATGGCATTGGTCGCTGAAGTGCAGGCAGAAACCACCACGTAGTTGGTACCGGTCAGCTTGAACTGGAGCGAGAGACCCGCCGAGAGCGCATTGTACATACTGCGAGGAACGGTCGTAGGCCGTACTCCCTTCGGTCCTTTTTCGAAAAAAGATTCGAAAGCGATTCCCAGGCTTTGCGAAGGCCCGGTACCAGTACCGAAAATTACGGCGATATCCTGGTTTTCAAAAGGGGGTTCTTCCCCGACCAAAGCTGCCTGTTGAAGGGCTTCATGTGCGGCGACGAGAGTCAGATCCAGTGTTCGATCGGAGGGGCGTCGGTTGAGCTTGGCCAATTTTTCCTGAATGATCTCTACCGGTGCCTGGGCACCGATCTTGATCTTAAAATCGGTGGTATCGAACGCGGTAATTTTACAGATACCGGTCGTGCCGGCCATCAGGCTTTCCCAAACGGCTTCCTTCCCAACTCCGAT
Source organism: uncultured Opitutaceae bacterium (assembly GCA_964352065.1). Taxonomy (GTDB): domain Bacteria; phylum Verrucomicrobiota; class Verrucomicrobiia; order Opitutales; family UBA2995; genus UBA2995. The sequence goes on along the minus strand of CAYGQM010000008.1, from coordinate 40,761 downwards.
GGCTGAGGCGATACCCATTCCGGATACGACGACGCGTTTGCGGGGGGATGAATGGTTGAATTCTTTGGTAGCAGACATCTTTGGTTATCCGGCCATGAACTGTCCCCCATCGACATGAAGGACCTGACCGGTAAGGTAGGAAGATTCGTTGGAAAGAAGGAAAGCAACGACGTTTGCAACATCCCGGGGCGTCGCGAGTCGGGTCAAGGGAATGGCCATATTTTTGATGTGCTCTTCAGTGATCCCCTCCGCCATCTCGGTTTCAACAATGCCGGGTGAGACCGCATTGCATCGAATACCGAAGCGGGCGGCTTCCAATGCGAAACTCTTGGTCAGGCTGACCAGACCTGCTTTGGAGGCTGCGTAATCAGCACCCATCATTCGTCCGGGGCCGTGAGCCGCTAGGGAAGCCATGTTTACGATACTACCGCTGCGTGCTTTGCGCATGATTTGGTAGGCGACTTGGCAGGCGACAAATGCGGATTCAAGATTCAGTTGTTGGGTTGCCCGCCAATCTTCCAGCTTAAGTCCGCGGAACGCAACCGCCCGTCCACCTCCAGCGTTGTTCACAAGGCCATTGAGCCTGCCGGTTTGGGCGAATACGGATTTCACCAACTCACCCGCAGCTTCAGGGTGGGATAAGTCTGCCGCGAACGGTAAAGCGTGGTCAGTATCGAGTTTTTCGCAAAGTGCCTTGACCGTCTCCAGGCTCCGTCCGTGCATTGCGACCGTGGCTCCCTGTTGAATCAGGAGTTCGGCGATGCCGCGACCGATTCCTCTGGTAGAGCCAGTTACAAGAAAGACGCTGTCAGCAAAGCGCAAAGACATGAATGATTCGGAAACGATTTGGTATGAATTGAGTCGAGAGCTCCTTTTTTGAGAAGCGTGAATTCGAGTGAAGGTGGTTAACTACCAAAGCACAAGAATCTTCGGAAAAGAGGCTCTAGCTCTTGGTCATTTGGATGAGGTAATCGTAGATCGGCTGACATTCATCGAGCAATGGCTTCAGGTATTCTGGAAACGGCTCGGTCTTGGGTTGATAGGGTTGGAATGCGGTTGATTTGTGGATATTGTGATACCAATGAGGGGCCCAGACTCCTTCGAAGGGTTTGGGGCCGGCTTCCCAGTTAAGCATTCCCGGTTCAAATTCGAGGCCGAGTGTTTCGCAAAGCTTGGTCAGCGCGTCTTCGGGATCCTCCAGAATGGTTTTGGAATCCATGACGATAGGAGTTTGTCCGAATTCGATCAAGGTTTCGCAGATTCTCTTCAGTTGCGGATAGCCGGTATCTTCGATATCAAATTCCGGTATTGTCTTGGAATACGAATGCAGCATATCGCGAGGATCGCGGATGAGGATGACATTCTTGACCTTCTTTAGAAATCCCCAATCGATATCTACCAAGTGGTGGGCCATATTTTTGAAGAATACGACCGGGGTTATGATGTTACCTAAAAGGAGCTCATCCACGACGACATTCCCGTCGTTGTTTTGTGCTGCGAGTATGTCCTGAGCCCCAGGATGAAACTCATGGGCGTCGGAGTGCGCCAGGTAGTGCGCATAGAGCGGCTCGTCAAACACCGTCGTGTCCTTCCTTTGTGCGAAGGCATACATCATGGCGGTCGATACATTGCGTGGCCCTGACCAAAGGGAAATGCGGATGGTGGAATCGGTTATCACGACTTAACGGTTCTGATGTATTCCAGGATGTGCTCCTGATAGAGCTTATCTAGAGTCTGGGTGAGTGGGCCCGGGGTGGACATAGATTCTATGACTTGCCCGTCCACTTCAGTGACCGGTGTCAATCCGCCAAAGGTGCCAGTCACGAAGACCTCATCGGCACTATACACATCCACCAAAGAAAAGTCTTTCTCAAATACGGGTATTCCGTTTTGGCGGCAGACCTCGATAATCTTGGCCCGCGTGATACCATTCATGCAGTAGTTGCCGGAAGACGTCCATACCTCGTCGTTCCGGACGATAAAGAAATTAGTCGCGTTGCAGGTAGATACGAAGCCGTTGATATCGAGCATGAGTGCTTCATCGGCACCGGCCCTTAGGGCCTGACTCAGAGCGATAACCTCGTGTAACTTGCTGTGACAGTTAAGGCGGGGATCCAGATAGTCGGGTGAACCTCGTCGTACTGCCGAAGTGAACAGGCGAACACCTTGGTTTCTAACGTCTGGATTGGCTGTTTTGAACTCCGGTATGATTACGATATTCGGTGGTGTGATAGTAAGCCTCGGATCCTGAGACGGCGTTTTCTTGTTACCTCGCGTCACCATGAGTCGCACGTGCACGCCATCTTCCATTCGATTGGCTTCGACTGCGTCGTGAAGCATACGCGTGAGCTCCTCCCGTGTTTTCTGGATATCCATAAAGATCATCTTGGCGCCGGCGTACAAACGGTTCAAATGGTCTTCGAGAAACACGAAGACGCCCTCGTGTAAACGGAGGCCTTCCCAGACTCCGTCACCGACCAGGTATCCGCTGTCGAACACTGAGATTTTCGCTTCGTTTCTGGGAAACAATTCTCCGTTGATACTGATCACAATACTCTCATTGCGATCGTCAGCCAGACTGTCATGGGTTCCTCGATTCATGAGTAAAGCGTAGGGAGGCTTATTTGAGGAGTGCAACTCATTAGAAGGATGGCTGGAGGGAGGAGCCTTGAGTATTTTAGTGGGTCCTGTCGCTGGATTGAGCCTTGAACAGACTGATGTTGGTCATTCAAATGCGTCTTTCCAGTTATTGCCCATGAAATATCTATCTGCCCTGGTTCTTTACCTTTCTCTTTTCGTCGCTTCGGTTGGCTACAGTTCCGAGCGTCCCAATATTCTGTGGCTGAGCGCGGAGGATATTAATGCGCATTTCGGTTGCTATGGAGATCCGCATGCGATCACTCCGCATATCGATAAGCTCGCTGCCGAGGGCACGCGTTACACGCATGCATTTACCACGGCCGGTGTCTGTGCCCCGTGTCGAAGTGGCATTATCACTGGCATGTATCAAACGACAATTGGCACGCAACACATGCGGGGGCACGCCTTGATTCCAGACGAGGTTAAACCGTTTCCAACCTACCTTCGGCAGGCGGGTTATTATTGTACGAATACCAGTAAGGAGGACTACCAGTTCGAAACTCCCAAGAATAGTTGGGATGAATCGAGCTCCAAAGCTCACTGGCGGAATCGAAAGGACAAGAATCAACCGTTCTTTTCAGTATTCAACTTTACCGGGTGTCATGAAAGCGGGATCGCAGGAACAGAAAAATACCGCAAAATTACAGAGAATCTTACTCCGGAGCAGAGACAGGAACCGGATGCGTTAACCACCTTTCCTCCGTACTACCCGGATACACCTCGCGCCCGGGAAGACTGGAAGCGAAATTATGAATTGATCACGGCGATGGATGCTTGGGCAGGTGACCTCATTCAGCAACTGAAGGATGATGGTCTTTATGAAAATACGATTATCTTTTATTGGTCAGATCATGGAGTCGGGCTGCCTCGTGCGAAACGCTGGCTCTACGATTCGGGAACCCGTATACCGCTGATTATTCGGATTCCGGAGCAGTTTCGCGTCGAAGGACAAGGGATCCCATCGACGGTGACAGATCGGCTGGTCAGCTCAATTGACTTGGGCCCTACGGTTCTAAGGCTGGCTGGAATTCGTGCGCCCGAAGTTATGCAGGGGCGGGCCTTCTTGGGCCAGGACCTAGCACCGGCACGGAACTACGTGTATGGAGCGCGGGACCGGATGGACGAGCGGTATGATATTATAAGGATGGCACGCGACCACCGCTACAAATACATCCGGAACTACGAACCGCTGAAAACCTACTACCAGTATATGAACACACCTGAGAAAGGTGCCACGATGCAGGAACTGCGAGCGCGTCACGATGCCGGTATATTGCGACCAGCGGCGGATTATTACTTTTCTCCTACCAAACCGGTCGAGGAACTCTACGATACGCAGTTCGATCCTCATGAATTGAATAATCTTGCGGCTGATCCTGCTCACAAGAATACCTTGGAACGTCTGAGGAATGCGCACCTTGCGTGGGTTAAGGAAACCCGCGATACTGGGCTCTTGGCGGAACCTATTCTAGTAGAGCGCGAGAAGGAAATTGGCCACCGCTATGGGATCCTTCGTCAGGTAAGCGATGCTGGGTTTTCTGACCGTTTAGCGGACATCGCGGCGGCCGCTTCAGGCGGAGTGGCAGCGTTGCCCAAGTTAGAGGCAGCGATGCAGGATCAGGATGCTGCGATTCGCTATTGGGGAGCTATTGGAATTGGAAATGTCGGACAATCTGCTGCAAGAGCCGCGAAATTGATGGAACACGCCTTGAGAGATAAATCTGCCGTTGTTCGTATCGCAGCTGCTCGTGCTCTCGAGCGATTGGGGCATCCGGAACTTGCTTTGCCAACCTTGATAAAAGAACTCGACAAGGGGGAACAGTGGGAGCGCCTGCATGCAGCGATCGTGCTGGATGAAATGGAAGGAAATGCTTTGCCTGCGAAAGATGCCATGCACGCGGCGCTGAAACCTCGTGAAGAATTATATGCGAATGGCAAATACGTGGTTCGCGTGATCAATAGGGCACTGAATCAACTGGAGGGAACCGATCGGGAGGTTCCTTGATCCTAATTCCAATATGCGGTTAATGAAGTTCCTGATCCCGGGGTTAATTCTTGCTTATTCGTCAGTCTGGGCTGCACCGATCTACGATTCCGCACCTATTAATTACAACGATGCTGAAGCAGTGGATACCGTGGCTGATTTCTTCAAGGAGGGGGCGGGTACTTGGAGAGCTAAAGGGCGCTCCGGTTATTTGAAAGATTTTCTTGAGACCTTCGATATTCCGGTCGAATCCCAGGTGCTTGTGTATTCCAAAACGAGCCTGCAGGTCAGCCACATTCGTCCGGAGAATCCGCGCGCGATCTATTTCAATAAGGACATCTATGTCGGGTGGGTGCCCAATGGGGATTTGTTGGAGATTATTGCATCCAGTCCGACGACGGGTAATAATTTTTACTCGATCTCAAACTCGGATCAACGACCAAATCTGGTCCGTGAAACTCACAATTGCTTGAGGTGTCATGGAGGATCGTTCACCCGGGATATACCTGCGCCTTTTGTCCGGTCCGTTTTTCCGGATTTCGAAGGACAACCGATTTTTAAAGCCGGGACCACGGTGGTTGATCAATCGACCCCGTTTGTCGATAGAAGAGGTGGCTGGCTGGTCACCGGTTCTGATTTTTCTCACAGAGGAAACAGGATTTTTGCGGAGACCGAACAGGGAGCGGATGCGGGTTCCAGTTTCGATATAACCCAAGTGCGGGCAGATGGCTATTTATTTAAGGGCAGCGACTCGGTTGCGCTTATGATCCTGGAGCATCAATCGGAACTTCATCGCTTGATCGCTCATTTGTCATTGCAGACGCAAACGGCTCTCTACAGCCAAAGAAAGTTCGATGAACTATTAGGCAGAACGGACCCGATTTCAGATTCGACTCGCCGCCAGATTAAGTCGGTGGCCGACAAATTGTTGCGCTACATGTTTTTCGCGGAGGAAGCCTCGGTGCCACCAATGGATTTGGATCGGTCTCCTTATGCCCGGTATTTCAATGGCAACGGTCCCAAGGATAAGCAGGGCCGCTCGTTGTACGACCTCAAAATGGACGGCCGCATGTTTCAGCATCCGTTCAGCTACATGGTCTACTCGGATGCTTTTCAAAATTTGCCTGCAGAGGCGATGGACTATATCCGGGGTGAATTGCAACTCATCCTCGATCCTAGCTTCTCTCACGAAAATCTTGAACACCTCTCTGTGCAGGACAAACTGTCGATCAAGCAGATTCTGAAAGAAACTACGGATCTTCTGTAAAGCGAGAGCGTCCAGTATCTAGAGTGTTTAAGTCGAATTTTTCCTCGATTCGTGTGCTGCTGAGTGCGTAAATGTGCACTCTAAAGACAATTCAACTTTGTCCTCATGAATATCTACAAAGTCCTACCAGACCTGAGTAATGAACGCCAAATGCGCTTGTGGTATCAGGGTCTTCGAAAACAGTGGTCAGCGGAAGACATCAACTGGAAAAAAGCACTTCCGAATGTCAGTCAATCGAAGCTGGATGATCTGGCCAAGGTACTCACGCCCGTGCTCACCGGTGAGCAGTCAGCTCTTTACAGTGTGTCTGGACTGATCCCGGTGCTTGGGCATCGGAGTGAGGTGGAGGGGCAGTTTTACCTGACAACCTGGGCTGTTGATGAGGCGCGCCATACAGAGTTGTTTGCCAGGTATTATCACCGACTGGACCGAGAGCCACTTTCGATTCGCCGATTCCCTGCGGGGTATCTTTTTCAAAGTCGAATTATCTCAAAAGAACCGGCCGAATGGTTGACCGGTGTACTGGTGAGCGAGACGGTTGCACAGACGGTAAGTCATGAATTCAAAGAAGCGGATATTGATCCGGTTCTGAGTGAGATTTGCGACGGCATTTTGGAAGATGAGGCCCGGCACTTGGGATTTAACCATGTCTACATGAGCGATCGCTTCAAAGATATCCATGAGAAACAAGGCGAAGAAGAGGCTGATAAATTTGCGGCACATCTGGAAAAGCGCCGCTTGCATGTGCTCGAGGGGGTCGCCCCGATCCTTGACGCTTTAAAGAACGAACTGGTTTCCATTGGCCTGGATCGCGACAAGATCTTGGATACGGTGAGTACGGTTACGAAACGCCGGTTGGAGAAATCGATTCTGGCAGGTCGTAAGGCGACTCAAGGAATCAAGATTAAAGACGAAGACTTGATTGTAGCAGTAGGTCAGTGAGCGACGTGACAGCCATTTCAGGATCTCCGTTGTCTTTGATTCGGGGACAGAATTCTACGATTTTAGAAGATTATGCCGACGTGACCTTGATGGAGCTCTTCAGGGCCTGTAGCGAAAAGCACGCCGACAAGGGCATCAGTATCTATGATCGCAAGGGGATCCACGTTGAAAAACGGCTATACCCTGAAGTATTTTCAAGAATTCACCGTGCAGCGTCCTGCTTATCTTCTCAGGGAGTGAAGCAGGGGGATCGCGTGCTTGTTTCGCTACCCACGAGCTGGGAGCTTCTGGAGATATGGTTGGGTTGTGTATACTTGGGAGCGCTGCCGGCTGCAATCGCGCCTCCGATCGGCGGGTTGGGACCGACGTCGAATTTCCATGAACGGCTTGAGCGATTTCGTTCTGTAATTTCAGCCAGTCATATCTTAAGTACTGATGGGCTGGTGGAGTACATCCAAGGTAAGCAAATCGTTACCCTCACTCCCATATGCGCCTCCGCAACGGAGCTGCTCGGACGAGAATGTGAGCTGATCGGCGACTTTGTGGAGGTGAAGCAGTCAGACCTGGCTTTTTTGCAATTTACCAGTGGATCCACTGGGATGCCTCGGGCAGTGAAGATCTCGCATCGAGCCATCATTCACAACGTATTTTCTTTGGATGCTTGTTGCGGTGGACCTTACAGTGCCAGGTCGGCCGATTGGAACGAGGCGTTGTTGTCGTGGCTGCCATTGAACCACGATATGGGATTGATCGGTGTTTTTTTCGGTATCGGAACCGGGATGGATATCTTGTTGATGAATCCTTCAACTTTTCTCGCCCGTCCGTTCAAATGGTTGGAGGCGGGTTCTGGTAGACGCTTCGTCTCTCCCGCGCCGACGTTCGGTTATCAATTTTGCGTCGAGCGAATCAAGGATGCGCAACTCGAAGGCATGGACCTCTCTGCTCCCAAGCGATTTTGCATCGGTTCTGAGATGGTTCGCCCAGATACGATGGCTGCATTTCTGAAGAAGATGGAGCCGACGGGTCTCAAAGCGGAACATTTTCTACCGTGTTATGGAATGGCGGAAACCACGCTGGGCTTAACTTTCGACCAAACAGGTAATGGTATACGCGTATCTGCACCTGACGAGGAACAGGGTGGGCAACCTGTCGAGCCCGTGGTTTGCTGTGGTACCCCGGTTCCGGATACATCCGTTAGGGTCGTTGATGTTGCCGATGAGGCGACCGTATTGCCCGAAGGTAAGCTGGGTGCGATTCAAGCGAAAGGGCCGAGCCTCTTTATGGGCTATTATGAGAATGAAGAAGCGACCCAAACTTCTATGATTGATGGATGGTTGAAAACCGGGGATTTGGGGTTTATCCGGGGTGGAGAGCTGTATATCGTCGGTCGGGCGAAGGAGGTCCTGATCATTCGGGGTGAAAATATTATGCCACACGATATCGAATGGCAGGTTGAAGAAGTGCGCGGTCGTGGTGGTGCTGAACGGAGTGGTGCCTTTTCCGTCCTGGATAAACAGAATGGCGAAGAACCGGTTTTGGTTGTCGAGACCTCTTTGACTGATTCCGTAGCGATCGAGGAATTGGCGGAAAAGATCCGTAGCCGTATTGGCCGGGTTATGAGTCTGGTTTTAGCAGATCTTGTTTTCATACGACGTGGTCAACTGCCGAAAACGACGAGTGGCAAGATTCAGCGGGGCCGTTTGAAAGAAGACTATTTACAGGGAAAGATTGATCGATTGAACTAGCCGTATTTTTTAAGAATCCGTTTGTAGTAAAAACCGATGAGTAACGAAGATACCGTTTATAATATCCTGATGAAATTGACCGGGAAAGATCGCAGTGAAATAACACCCGAAACTGATCTGACTTCAGGTTTGGGCATCGACTCTCCGATGGCGTTACAACTTCTTTTCGAGCTGGAAGAAGCGTTGGATATTGAGATTTCGGATGAGGAAGCCGCTTCCATGGAAACGGTAGGTGACGTGCTAAAGCAGGTAAACGGTTAGTCCGATGTCGGACGATTCCTTGGCAAAGCAAGTCATACCCGTCAAAGCGTATGTCCTCGCGGCCATTCTTCGGGTTATAACCCTGGCGCTTGCGGCGACCTACCGGGTTACGATATCCGAAGGAGCAGGACGAACAGAGGAGCTTCTTGAGCGTAAGGAACCCGTAATCCTATGCGCATGGCATAACCAGATTTTCTACATGTCTCGGGTGGTTGAAAAACACCTCACGCGAAAAGGGTTTAAGCTTACCCAGATGGTTAGTTTATCGCGAGATGGCAATATCGGATACCTTCTTGGGAAGTGGGCCAAGCTCCGGGTGGTGCGCGGATCGTCCAATCGCGGTGGAAGTAAGGCACTTCGGGGTCTGTTTCGTGAAATCCAAAAAGAGCGAAGCTCTATCGTAATTCTTCCGGATGGATCGCAAGGTCCGGTCTATGAGGCTAAGGCAGGTGCGATTGTATTAGCGCAGTTATCGGGTGCCCCTCTTTGTTTGTTTTCATATAAGGCGGACCGAGCGTGGCGTGTGAAATCGTGGGATCGTTTGATTGTTCCGAAGCCATTTTCCCGGATTACGATTCAATTTGCTGAGCTTTATCAAGTTCCCCGTGAGCTGAATAAAGCCGAGCTGGAATTTGAGAGGCGCCGCCTAGAAGACAAGTTGAACGATCTTCGTTCCTAGAAGGTCACCCCATCCAAAATCCCTTGCGGTGGGAGATCGAGAGGACCTTGTTACAGTCGTTGCAATAATAAATAAAGCGGATGCCAAAAGTGCTCTTTGCCCGTTGTGAGTTAACGATGTGGATCGGCCTTTCGCAGTGAGGGCAGATGGGTGCGATTTGTGGGGTTTCTCTAACTTCAATCATGGGATTCCGGGTTCGTATTGATTACAAACCGGGCAAACCTTGTTTTATTCAGAAACTGAGGAAAGGATTTCTATCGCGGCGGTATTTTCGTACTCTTTTGCGATATCTAAGGCGGATTTATCGTGATCTGAGATGATGGTCGGGTCGATACCGGCACCTAGAAACATCTGAATAAGTGCGGCGTCGCCACCCACTGCAGCTTCGTGAAGGGGTGTGCCTCCGGCGGCGCTCAGTCGAGAAATATCCGCACCACTATCGATCAGTAGTTTTGCGATCTTGTTCCGGTTTTTTGCTCCCGCCAAATGCAAAGCGGTCCAACCCTGACTATCCCGAACTCCGAGATCGACTCCGACTTCAAGGACAGCGACCGCAACGTCATAGAGATCGCGGTCTATCGCGAGATGCATGGCGGTTTGACTGCGTGAGGTTAGGATATTTGGGTCGGCGCCGTTTTTCAAAAGGAGGAGAGCGGCTTCAGGGCGCTTTCTCATAATGGCTTCGTGGAGGGGTGTCATCTTGCTTTTACCGACGGTATTCACATCTTCGGGAGACCGTTCCAAATGACGCTGTATATCCTCCAGGTCATTGCGGGCGATGGCTTCACTTATTGTTTTGTATTTGATGAGTCCTCTAACTGAAGAATCGATACCTCCGTGAGGAATGGTCGCACCAGCTGCCCAAGCAATACCGTTCAAGACCAATTTCCGAAAATTGTTTTGAGACCAGTTGTGATGAAAATTCCCTCCTGTGATCGCGAAGCCCCTCCCTTTGCCTGGATTTTCAGCAACCCAGGCTAAATGCTGTGGCACACCGTTTTTGAGTTCTTCCCGTAAGGCTGGGTTTCCTGAACGGGGTCCATCCTGGCCCAGCACTTTTTCTGTTGCCAAGGTTGAGAGAACTGGAGTGATACCTTGCATGCCGTCGCGGAAACGCATGTGGAAGTACCATTCATCCTCGGTTAGAAATTCGTTCACGCCCGAAGTCGTCGGATGGCTTCCGATGGTAATGTTCTCGAGTGTCCACTGAGGATTGACAGACCAGCCTATTTCGAAAAAACCTCCGATAGAATCGAGGAAAAACATATTCATTTCGGTGTCAGCGCCTTCCAGTGCATAATGAAGTACCACAATTCCAGTTCCATTATCAAAATGGCTCCGTAGGTATTCTGTCTGTCCCTTCGCTACGTGCCGATCTTCACCGTCTGTGTATAAGACGACCGCATCCCAAGTGGATTTGAGATCCTCAGAAGTCATTCTGCCTGCACGGACAACTGCCTGGATGCCAAGGTCGCTGTCGTTTAAACAATTAGCCAGGAGTTCGCTGCCAGCCACAAATTCATGTGCGTTCCAGCCATGACTGGGCTCGCCAGCCAAAAAAAGGATTTTCCTGGTTTCAGCGGCAAGTAACGAAACACCTCCGGTTATTAGAAGAGTAAGAAGCGCTGCGGTCCGATGCCTTCTCTTGAACATTAGTTGTCGACCTTGGTACTCGCCATTTCGACTATCTGAGTCGGGATTTCAATACCTTGAATCTGTTTCCCGGCTTCATCCGCGATGATGCGCACATTACGGATGTAAACGGCTCCACCTCCGCCTGATTTAGGAAGGTTGTGTATTTGAAAACCAATGACACCTTCAGCTGTTTTTCCGTCAACCATGTTCAGGGTCGGTACTCCATTTACCCAAGTGCGGAAATGATCGCCGATAGCTTCTATGCGGTAGTGGTTCCATTCGGAGGGTCGGTACGCTTTGCGGGCTTCCTCTTTTCCCTCCAGAGAGTAGAGCCAGCCACGTCCCATCTCTTCATAGATGCCGCCGGTCCACTGCCTTTCAGATTGATCGATTTCCATTTGATAGCCGTGAACTTTTCCACCCTTGAAGTCTGGATCACTTACGCCGCGTATTAAGATGCCTGAATTCAAGTCGCCGACGACTTTAACGTCCAACTCCAAGACAAAATCGCCATAAGTTTTTTCTGTTGTGAGGTAGGTGTGTCCGGTGGTTCCCTGATGAAAAGCAACCATGGCTCCATCATCGACCAGTACGGTTGAGGTTCCGTCGCGAACGTCCCAGCCTGCCAGATTGATTCCGTTAAATAGACTGGTCCATTTCGGCTCTGGCGTAGGCACCATGCGGTAAAGCCCCCCCTTATTCGGTCCCCGGGTATTCAGTGCAACGTAGATCATGCCGTCAGGTCCGGATGCGACATCTCGAACGCGTCCTTGGCCTTTGAGAATCGTTTCTTGACCGACGAGTTTACCGTCCTCGATAACGAGTCGCTGTACTTCCTCCGAAGCCATGCCACTGACGAGCAGGTTGTGTTTCCATTGAGAAAATGCAGTGCCTTCGTAAAAATCGATTCCCGCAGTTGCGATCGAGGGCAGCCAGTAGTGCACGGGTTGTTCCATACCGTCCATGTGTGTTTTATCGGTCCAAGGCGTGCCATCGTAGTTCATGCCGTAGGTGATAACAGGCCAGCCGTAGTTCACGCCGGGCTTGATCAGGTTAAGTTCATCTCCTCCCCGAGGACCGTGTTCAGTTTCCCAGAGCTCGCCGGTGACGGGATGAAGGTCAAGGCCTTGTGGGTTGCGATTACCGTAGGCCCAGATCGTCTTGTAAGCGCCCTTGGTGTTGTAAAACGGGTTTCCTTTCGGGATGCTGCCATCGTGATAGATGCGGTGTATCTTACCATGCGGAACACTCAGGTCCTGAGCAGGATCTCCTTCTTGACGTTCGCCAATGCTGAAGAAGAGATATTCGTCTTTAAACACGAAACGGGAACCGTAATGGCCGCCTTTTATCGTGTGGTATTTGGGCGGAGCACGGAAGATCTCTTCTTCATCAACCCATTTATTGTTTTTGATCTTTCCTCTGACCACGGCAGTCATGGATGCGATTTTACCATCAATTTCTGCTCCTACATCTTCACTGAATGAGAGATAGATCCAACCGTTCTTCTCGTAGTCCGGATGAGGTGCCACTTCGAGCAGTCCGCCTTGTCCTACAGCCCTTACCTTGGGGGTTCCGGTGATCTCCGTTTTGTTTCCGTTTACGACATGCCAAAGTATACCGCTTCGCTGTGTGATGAGGATGGATTCATCTGGAAGAAATGCGATCGACCAGAGAACGTCATCGACCTCGGTTACTTTCTCCAGTGTGAAATTGTGGTGCTCGGTCGAGAAAACACCCCCGAGAGGTTTCACTTTTTCGAGAATGCCTGTCGATTCTGCTAATTGCTTTTGTTCCCGCATGAGGATAATCAAACCGCGGATTTGTTCTTCGGTTAAAACATCTTTCCAGGGGACCATGCCCAGGTCGGGAATGCCTTCGCGGATAACGCGGGCTATGTCGGCATCAGATGAGCCATGTTTCCAGACGTCATCGATCAGTGAACTGCCTTGTCCACCCTCCATATTCTGTCCGTGGCAGGAGGCACAGTATTGGATATAAAGGTCTTTCATGCCTCCCGTGCCGATGCGATTCTGGGCATAAAGAAACATAGGAAGGAGGTTAAGTAGAAGTAGGGAGATTGCAGTCTTTGTCATAAAAGAGATGTATTTCTGGTGAAGTTTATGTGGGAGCGTATGGGGATAGGGCAGTGCGTCAATATCCTGCTGAAATTTGGGAAGTGCCAGAATTAGGTTTGAACGGTGAGTTATTTGAACCGGACAGTGGCTTCTACGGGAAAGTGATCGGAAGGGTATCGACCTGCTTCCTGAAAATAATTGATCGAGGCGCTTAAGGTGGTGAATATTTCGCTGTGAAGAATCCAATCTATCCGGTTGCCGTCTTTTTTTCCGGTAAATGCGCCAAAGGTGCCTTCTGATGAACCTTGAATCGGGTAGATTACACGGTAAGTATCAATGAGTGGAGTACCCTCAACGCCAGTCGCGTTCACTAGTACTGCGTAAGGCTCCAACTTTTCATGGGTGTTAAAATCTCCGGTGATGATTAGGCCCACAGGTGATTTGATGGCGTTGATGCGTTCACGGATCAAACGGGCAGATTGGTAACGGGCCTCTTGGCCCTTATGATCGAAGTGGGTATTTCCAAATATTAACTCGGAGTTCCCGCTTCCTTTGTCGCGCAGATGAATCCACGTGGCGATGCGGGGTAGAGCGGCATCCCAATGCTTGCTGCCGATGATGTCCGGCGTTTCACTCAGCCAGAAATGCCCCGTATCTATGGCCTCGAAGCGAGACTTTTTATACATGACCGGAGCGAACTCGCCTTTCTCTTTTCCGTCGTCACGGGCGACGCCGTAAAAACCGTAGTCCGGCAGCATCTCTTTTAGAAATACGACTTGGAAATCCAATGCTTCCTGAAGTCCCAGCAGATCGGGTGATGAAGTCTGAATCGTTTCAAGCACCAAGGCTTGCCGCTGAGGCCAGCTATTCTCTCCATCTTTGGCGAGACCGTATCGGATGTTAAAGCTCATAACCTTAATCGGTGTATGACGATCTTCCGCCGCTGAGGCAATCGCTGTCAGGAGGCAAAAAAGTAGGGTGAGTCGGTGTACGGTAGCTGGCATGGTTTAACTTTTTAGAGGGATGGCCTTTATGGGTCAATGGTTCTCAAATATATGATGCAAAAGTCATCCAACGTTAAGTCTTGCCGTGATTCTCTGAAGCATGCCTTTACAATGACTCGATTTAGAATGATTATAAATTACCCCGGTTTTCCAATTATTGATTAACCCCGGTAAATACCAACTCTTATTGATTCATATGTCCAAACCAATCGTAGCCGCTAACTCTCCAAAACCAGTCGAACTGGAATCGGGAAAGACTTATTATTTCTGCACCTGTGGAAAATCTTCCAATCAACCGTTTTGCGACGGAAGTCACAAGGGTGGTGGCATGGCTCCTCAAGCTTTTACGGCTGAGAAGGATGGGACTGCCTACCTATGCCAGTGCAAGGCTACTGGAAATTCGCCTTTTTGTGATGGTTCTCACAAAGCAATCTCTGACGATCAGGTCGGGGAAGAATTATCATAGACCGTCTAGGCAGAAGCCTTACTTCCTAGGTGTTCGAACGAACGAGCAGGTTAGATAACGTTCGTGGTTTGGCAGTGAGCAGTGTCCCGAGTTGGGTGACTTTGCTAGTTTTGTATTGGTTGGGGGAGATTTGGTAGAGGAGTTGATTCCGCAGTGTTCGGAAAATCCTTGGATTGTTAATCTTCGGAATAATCCATGGGAAAGATCGTCTAGGTCCTAAGTTCCATTAGATGCATCGATGAAGATACCTTTCAACCTATCAAAAACTCTTAGCCTCGGTTTACTGGTGGTATATGCGCTCCTGCTTTATGGATGCGCGAATGTCCCTGTGTATGAACAGGGCTTAGTTTCCAAGGTCGGTATGACCCGATCAGATTCTATGGTAGAGGGTGATCGCGTAAACTTACTGTCTCAAATCGAGCCTGGTAGCGCTGTGTCAGGAGGGGCTGCGGCTGCCGGATGCACGGCTTGTCGTTAACCCTATCACTCTTAACGAACCGGTTATGGCGCATTCAAAATTCTTCGGGTTTTTCTTCATGCTGTGTCTTTTATCAGCCCGGAGTGGTTATAGCTTCGAATTTGTATCCTGGGATGGAGGGTTGGAATGGGTGGAAGCGGACGATATAACGCTGAAACAGTTTTCATGGCTGGGAGATTTCGAGTCCGGCCCGTGGGAGTCATCAGTCAGTGTCGCCTATGGAACCTACGACGTAGACTATGAGCCCGTTCCTTTTGACTTTAACGGTTCTTTGGCGCGACTGAGCGAGAGAATTTTCTCCCTTCAATACAACACACAAAAACAGCTGGGCGACCACCATTGGGTGATCGCTGGAGCAGGAATATATAATGGATTTACCAACTACCGTTCTCTGTGGCTGGATGAGTATTACCGTCAGCAGTTTAGCGAACTTTTCGGTTTCACGGGTGCGGAAAATTATGTGGAGGCGGATCCGCAGGGGATAAATGGCACAGCCGGTATTCGTTGGGAATACAAGCCCGGGACGGGGTTTGCTCAATTCAATCTTTCCAGATTGCGAGACGATGTTTCTCCAGGTTATGAAATTGATTTTGATGGACTGAGACGGGGTGAACTGACTTTGGCGACTGTAGCCGCCAGCCTCTCTTCGGAAAACGTATTGACAAAAAAAATACGGTCTTACGCCGAGATCCGTGCTTCCAAGACAACCGAAAGGTCCACCCGGTATGGAGCAGACTTTTCTTTGAGTGTTGCTCATGGGGAAAAGTGGGTGACTCGGTGGAATCTAGGGGGAGCAGTTGAAGATCCCGAGTTCGAGGCCTTCTATGGCAGCCTTGCTTTAGAGTATCAAGCGACTGAGAGGGTCTTCTTCTTTTTGGATGGCCGTTATTACGAAGACACGGGTGAGATTGAAAATGCACTTCTATTTACCAGTGCGGCACCGGGTCTAGTCAGCGAACGCTTTGGTATCGGTCTTCGCTGGATTGGAGATGTCTGGTCGGCACGGCTTTACTTCGCACCTCTTGCTACTGAATACGACCCGACCCGGGAGAGTACCGACTTCTTTCAGAACCTTTATAGCGACCGAGACTGGAATATCTTCCAGGTAGCTTTCAGTAGAAACCTTTGAACCCTTTCGATATGAAACGATTAGCAACTACCTTAGCCCTGTTTATTATTTCAATCCCTTCTGTAAGTATGGCACAACGTTATGCGGAAGGGGACATCGTTGAAAACTTCACGCTGATAAACCGTGCAACCGGGGAACCGGTCAGCCTTTATGATTTTGAGGGTAAAGTCATCTTTCTGGAGTGGTTTGCCTATTGGTGTCCGTTTTGTCAGGCCGCAGCGGCTGAGATAGGCCCGAATCTTATAGAGTATTACGAGAGTCGCGGCGGAAATTCGGATGGAGTTGAATTTATGCACGTCGCGCTAAATCTGCAGAGAAATGCGGAGAATTCTACTCAAAGTTTTATCGATTTCTATCGTCTACCTTTTGTCTTGAATGACTTTGATCGAGAAGTGGCAAATCGCTTTCAAAATGGGGGGCAGCCTATTTTTGCGATAATCAACGGTGTGGCTAACTCTCCGAGTCACCAACTATGGGAACTGGTGTACACCCGGCTCGGATACGGGGATTTGTCTCAACCTATAACCGAGTTCCGCCAAGCGGTTAATTCCGTTCGAGCGGCGGTCGAGGTTCCAGGGTTCCAGAAGTTCGTCGAGGATTTGAATCTTCCAGTAAACCAAAGGGCGGAGGGGGATGATCCCGATTACGATGGATTGGTGAATGCTTTCGAATATCATTTCGGTACCGATGCATCGGATACCGCCTCATCGATTCTTCCCGTGAGTCGTATACTCTCCATAAATGGTTTTGAATATCAAGGACTGGAGTATTTGAGGAATCCGAATGCAACGGATCTCGCTGTGGTTGCGCAATTCAGCCCAAGTCCAAGTTTCAGTTCCCTTAATGAGAGTTTAGTTCATTCCGTTGAGTTGGTCGATGGCGGTTTGGAAAAAATCGTCGTGCGATCTCTGGTTCCGCTGGGAAATGGTAGTGAGTTTAGTCGACTGACGTTGGTTTCGAATACGAAGTAAGACTTCTCTCTATCTTGGTGCTGAGACGCAGATCTGGAGTTCGAACCTTTTTGTGCGGGCCCTATATGAAGCACGTTGTTGTCTGGGATTTATGCCTGAATATTTGAAGCTATTAACCTTCTTCAATCATTGTCCGGATCCGAGCATTCACCTCTGGCAAATTCTGGAATTGTTTGAGAAGTGTTGTGTTCAGAAGGCTGAATCACAGTGCCCGATTCCCTTGGCTCCGATCTCAAACGAATGGGAGGTGCTGAAACTTTCTTTTGAGTACGAGTTCGCTGTTACACTCCATCCATTTATCCAGAACCGTTGAGTATACTCTTCGGAAATCTGTGGAAAATTGGAGATCTCGATTGTTTTTGAGATTTAAATCAGGTGCCTTGCCTACCATCTGATCTTTAATCTGGCTTCCCATGATAAAGAGGGGAGCCGCAGTTCCATGATCTGTTCCTCCGCTTTCGTTCTCACTGGGACGACGGCCAAATTCAGAAAAGGTCATAGTGAGTACCTGATCAGCAAGGCCTCTTGCTTCCAGGTCCTTCTGAAATGCCTGGAGGCTTGTTGAAAGTTCTCTCATCAGTCGTTGGTGGGTGTTCAATTGACCTTGGTGAGTGTCGAATCCACCGAGAGATACAAAGTAGACACGGGTAGGAAGGCCTGAGCTTATGAGAGACGCGACGTTCTTGAGGGACTGTCCCAGTCGATTGCCAGGGTATTGTGCTGTTGTTGAGAAACGGGTGAAGAGCTCTTGGATACGGTCCTCTGTAATCAGGGTATCCATCATGGTTTGTTTCAGGAAACTTTCATTATCTGGTTCGCTCGACGCGCCTACCAGATGGTCGAGCAGGCCGTAGTCGGGCCTTCTCACTTTACCGGGGCGGTTGTTGATGCTGAAAAGGTTGTGAGGTGTTTCGCCCTGCACGGAGAGGGGGAGTTCGTTGCCGAATGTGATCGCTTCTGGATCTCCTATCGAAGGTGCGCCACTACAGTTGTTATCCAGGTAACGTCCCAGCCAACCCGAATCACCAAACTGATCGGCGTCGGAGGCGGCCTCCCAGATCTCTGTTGACCGAAAGTGGCTGCGGTTTGGGTTTGGGTAGCCGACGTTTTGGACAACCGACAACTTCCCCTCTTTGTAAAGCTGACTAAGTCCCTCGCAATTAGGATGAAGTCCAAGTGAATCGGTTAATTGAATCGTTTCAGATTTTTTGATCCCGATCGAGGGTCGTAATCGATAGTAATTGTCGTCTTCGAATGGAATAAGGGTATTCAATCCGTCGTTACCACCAGCCAGTTGAACCATGACCAGTATCTTGCGGTCCTTTTCAGGGGCAGGTGCGTTAGCTGCAATCGAGTCTCTGAGGAACCCAGGGACGAACTGACTGAATGCCAGCAGTCCCGCTCCTTTGGCTGAAGTACTCAGGAACTCTCTTCGGGTAGCGGGGAAATTTAGAATTTCGTTTTTCATAACGCTATTGCGGTTAAGCAAGTTGGTATTCGGGAGATTGTAGCAGGGTAATCGCGACGGTGCGGGTTGCTGGTAAAGGCTTTGCTTTATTCTTGCTGAGAAAATCGATCATGGACTGCTTGGCTCTTGGCTCCAAGGGGTTGGCTAACCAGGTATTGGAGAAGTGATCTATCCTTTCACCGGGAGGAATGGAGACCCATTCTTCTCCCTTCGATTTTGTGACGAAAAAGTTTCCCTTGCCGGCTTCTTTCGCTTTTTCCATCGCCCGTTCCTCGTCACCGTTAAGCCGATTTTGGGTTGGGGGATTAAAAAATCCTTCGACGATTTGTCGGCGTTGAATAAGTGTGGCGCTGTTGATCCAGTGCTTTCCGCCGACCCAGCCGCGCACGTTGGGGGGATTCAGGTAGCTCTGTCCCATGCTGCGAAGTGCTGGAATGATTGAACGGGGGAGTGGGGGTAGATCGAGTTCCAGATCTTGCAGAAGACCGATCAGGAATTCGAAGGGGCTTTTGATTTTGTTTCCTTTAAACTGGGACGCATAGAAAATTCTGGATGAGAAGAACTTGGCTGCCAGCCAGTTGAGGCTGAAGTCGTTAGCGGCCCAGCCATCACCCAGAGGTTTCAGGAATTCGTCAGGAAAGATATCATCGCTCAAATAGTGACGGCATAGTTCTCTCGGTATAAAGAGACGCGCTGCGGGTTGTTCCAGAGCGAGGTCTACGATATCATCTCCATCCCAATTACCAGTTCTTCCGAAGACGGTTTTGTCACCTGTATCGTGCTGACTGCTGATGACCCTGAACTCGCCGTCGGTAGCGCGATAACCGGTAAAGGCCCTTGCGGCTTCCTTAATGTCGGTTTCGCTGTAGTTACCTTCTCCCAGCATGAATAGCTCGAACAGCTCTCGCGCAAAATTTTCGTTGGGCTTGCCTTTCTTGTTCTGCTGGAGATCGAGGAAGGTGATCATTGCAGGATTCTTCGTGACTGCTTTTGATAGGCTACCAAAGTTCTTAAAGGAGTGGGCACGCAGCATCAATTGATACTGGTAGAGGAGGGCAGGATTTTTAACTTTTTGTTCAGTAACAACGAAAACGTTTTCCCAGAAGAGACCCCACTTTTCGAAGGCCGAATTATGAGGGTTTGCAGCGTGTTGTAGCCAGTTGATGGTCAGGTCCACTACCAGCTCTCTATTTTTCTTCTGCAACATTTGCCGCTCCGTCCGACGTTCCGTATCGGACATCAATCTCTGGCGTTCACGTAGATTCTTGTAACTGATGATTGTGTCCCTTAACCCTTCGGGAGGCTCCATAACCTTGGCCTGTGCAAATGCGTTTTGGATCGTTTGATCCATACCGGTGCTCAGGCTTGCATCCACAGCCACTTCAGGGGCGGAGAATCCGATTCTTCTTAGTAAGTGCTTTGCATTAGCTTCGTTCCATGAACTGGCGGGCAAAGGACTCCAAGCTTCGCTGGGTGTAAGGTCTTTTATCTTTAGGGTGTTCATTGCACTTTGAGAAATTGAACGCCAAGAAAGCGGTTTATTGTAAGGAAGGGCATCTTAATCATTCCCGAAAGGTTTTGTAAACTCTTGTTACGCGTTGGGAAATCGAGCAAAAACACTCCCAGGGAATGGAGTTTCCCCAGTGACTGAACTCGGCAATGGAGATGGATTCTGTTCCTTGGGTTCCGATGAAAGTGGCGATATCTCCCTCGACCGGACTTTCTTCCAGATCGGTAATATCTACAATCAATTGATCCATGGTGACTCTCCCTAGAACTTTGCAGCGTTGACCAGCTATGAGCACTTCTGCCCGAGTGCTAAATGGCATCGGAATTCCATCTGCATAACCAGCAGTAAGAACTGCCGTCTTGGTATCGCGTTCCACAATCGTCAGGCGGTTGTAGCTTATGCTTGCCCCTTTGGGTATCTCTTTCACAAGAGCGATCTTACCATGAAAACTCAGCACCGGCTCAGTCTTAACCTTTGCGAAGAGGGAGTTCGGGTAAGGTGCGGCGCCAAATTGAAGTAGGCCGACGCGGACGGCATTGAAGGGGCTGCTTTGATCGAAACTTGCCAGACTTGCACTATTATCTGCGTGGATAAGGCAGTCAGACAGGTCAATTCGCTGCTCTACCTTTTTGAGTGCAGTTAGAAAACGGTTTCGCTGAAGTTCTGTAAATTCCAGATTGGTGGGTGCGCAGCTAAAGTGTGTGAAAACACCGTCTACCTCGAGGTGACTGGCTTGTGTGAGTGCCTCTAGAAATGATTCAACGTGCTCATGCCACACCCCAAGGCGACCCATGCCGGTATCGATCTTCAGGTGTACCTTTAGTTTGGTACTCCGCTCCTTTGCCATTTCGTTAAAACGATGAATCTCATTGAACGAGGAGAGCGTCGGTATCAGATTGTGCGTGAAAAGCATGTAGTCTTCCTGAGGAAGTACTGGCGATAAAATAAGAATGGGCCAACCAGAACCGATCTCACGCAATCGGGCGGCTTCCTCTACATTTGCGACTGCAAATAAGTCGGCCGCACATTGCATCAATCGAGTTGCTGTTTGGGCAAGGCCGTGCCCGTAGGCATCCGCCTTTACAACGGCAACATAGCGAATGTGAGAAGGTAAGGCCGACCGGATTCTATGCAGATTTCGTTCTAATGCCGCCAGGTCGATTTCGGCCCAGCAGCGTTCGCGGTTGTGCGGTAGTGAGTTCATGGCTCTAACGGTGCCTTTCGGGGGTCCATCTTTTGAACTCAGGTTTTTCGACGACGAATGCGGTGGGTTTATTGCACTGGTTTAGCAGGCTACCTAGTGCTCCCGCTAAACCGAGGGGTTCCAGGTCATAATCCAGTGGGATCGTTCCGGGTGCACTCCCGGGCGAGTGAATACGTTGTTGGACAAAGTAACGCTGCTCGGGCCAGCTACCTATGGCTGACTCGTTTACGATTTCAATCGGCGAATACTCGCCGGAGGTACGTGAGATACAGCCATTCCAGGCGTTCTTTCGAAAATCTGAAAAAACCGCCAGTGGTCCGGCGATTGCTTGGGTTTTACGTGCGATGCAGGCGGCAGCTTCCAGGCTCTTGAAGGCAAATATGGGCCGGGGATTTGGCTGCAGGGCGTTCCAGGTATTAATGGCCATGGCGTTGATGCGTATGCCCAGAGTCGATCCAGGGCCTTCGCAAAATGCGAAACCGGCTATGCCTGAAAGAGTTAGCTTCGACTGTTTCAGCAGTTCTTTAACGGCTTCAAAGAAGGCCGCCCCTGTTTCTGTAGTTTTTGAGGTATATGCAGCCCAGCCATCTGAGTGGAGGATGCCTGCGCGTATGCCTGGACAGCTGCAATCGGTCACGAGGAGCGGAAATGGGATCTTTAAAGTTTTTGCCATCAATCTTTAGCCTCAAGCAAAGGCTGCCGAATAACGGGAATCAACGTCAAAGCGGCGTCCTTGTGGCGAAAGGCAGGCGCGGTATTTAGGCATTGACCCGCGCTTTCAGGAAATAATCATAAAGCGCTTTTTTATCCATAGCCAACCGCAGATATTTATCGTGAGTATTCAAGTAGAAGACGTTAGTGAATCCAGGAAGAAAGTCACCGTAGTGATTGAGGCCTCCGAAATCACAAGTGAGCAGACCAAACTGGTAAGTCAGTTTTCGCAGCAGGCGCGTATCCCTGGCTTCCGTCCCGGCAAAGCTCCTGCGAATATGATTGTAAAGAAATACGGTAAAGAAGTTGCCGAGGAACTTAAGAAAAAGGTCATATCCGGGGCCTACGAGAAGGTTACGAAAGAAGATAGTTTTAAGATCTTTAATGTTGTCGATTTGATCGAGGGCGAGATTGAAGCGGGCAAAGATGCTTCAATAGAGTTTGTCATAGACGTGGATCCCGAGTTTGAGCTTCCTGAATATAAGGGAATCGCAGTGACGGTACCGGCATTTGATGTTACAGAGGCGGAAGTGGATGAGACCATCTACACCCTGCGTTCTCAGCGCGCTGATTTTGTTGAAAAAGACGAACCAGCAGCCGAGTCCGACTATGTGCAGCTAGGCTACGAAGGATTTTTGGACGGTAAGCCTTTGGCCGAAACGATTTCTGACCAACCACTTTACACGAAGCAGACCACTACTTGGGAAGAGGCTGGAACCGACCGCGCTGACTTTCCTGGTCTGGCCAAGGAACTGGTGGGAATGAAGAAGGGCGACGAGAAGGAAATTATGGTCGACTTTCCGGAGGATTTTTCAGTCGAGGCTCTTCAGGGGAAGTCTGTTTCCTATAAATTGAGTATTTCCGAGGTTAGAGAGAAAAAGCTTCCGGAGATGGATGAGGAGTTTTTCAAGGCGATGAATATCGAGTCAGAGGAGGCCCTGCGTGAGAACGTCCGCAAGGATCTGAATAATCGGAAAGAAAACGAGTCGAATCAAATAAAGCGGGAACAGATCATCAATTTCCTGAGCGAAAAATCACAATTAGCGCTTCCGCAATCTGCTGTGGACAGTGAAGCGGCCAATCTCCTCCAACAGAGCCTTCGGCGGCAGGCTCAGGCGCAAACTGCTATTGAAGATCCTGAAGCCTCTCACGCGGCGATGCGCGAGGAAGCTGAGAAAGAAGCCAATCGGCGTGTGAAGATCAATTTGGTCCTTCATAGAATCGCAGAGGCAGAGAAAATTCAGCCGAATGATCAAGATTTTCAGAGCATGATCTTTCAGGAAGCAATGTATTCGCGTCAGAAACCAGAGGACATCGCGAAAGAACTTAGAAAAGACCAAGGCCGCTTGCGGTCGATGCACGAGTCCATACTGATTAACAAGACCCTTGATTTCCTGGCGGAAGAATCTACCGTTACGGAAAAGATCGATTAACCTTAGAGGAGAATAAATTTGTGAGTTTTTACGTACCCAACGTTATAGAAAATACCGGACGCGGCGAACGCAGCATGGACATTTACAGTCGATTGCTGAAGGACCGTATTATTTTTATAGGTACACCTATTGATGACATGATTGCCAATTTGGTGATCGCTCAATTGCTCTTTCTGGAAATGGAAGATCCCAAGAAAGACATCAATTTGTATATCAATTCCCCTGGAGGAGTGGTTACTGGTGGTATGGCAATTTATGATACGATCAACCTCCTCAGCTGCAATGTAGTGACCTACTGTGTGGGAATGGCTGCAAGTATGGCTACGGTGCTATTAGCCGCCGGAACGCCCGGCAAGCGCTATGCATTGCCTAATAGTCGTGTGATGATCCACCAGCCATCAGGCGGAGCAGGTGGACAGACGTCCGACATCACGATCGCTGCCCGTGAAATTAATCGATGGAAACAGGTCCTCAATGAGGTGCTTTCCAAGCACACCGGTAAACCGGTGGAACAAGTCGAGAAAGACTCCGATCGCGATTACTATATGACTGCAGAAGAGGCAAAGGATTATGGTATCGTTGACAACGTGATAGCTGCCCGGGAAACGCCTGCTTTGGCGGCGTCTTAGTGTATTTAAACCATGGCTAAATCCACCAAACTGACCTTCTGCTCTTTTTGCGGTAAATCGCAGAACGAAGTCCGCAAGATGATCGCGGGCCCAGGTGGGGTGTATATTTGTGACTCTTGTGTCAACGTATGTAAGACGGTCATAGATCGCGAAGTAAAGGCATCGCAGCCTCAGGAAGCAGCTCCTTTCAAGCTACTAAAACCGAATCAAATCTGCGCCGAATTGGACCTCCATGTCATTGGGCAGGAACACGCCAAAAAAGTGCTTTCGGTGGCGGTTTATAACCACTACAAGCGTCTCATGCATCGTAATCAGATGTATGACAAAAAGATCGACGAATCGTTGATCGATGTAGAGATCGAGAAGAGTAATATCCTAATGATCGGTCCAACTGGGAGTGGTAAGACCTATCTTGCCCGTACCTTGGCGAAACTGTTGGATGTGCCTTTTGCGATAGCCGATGCGACTACGTTAACGGAAGCCGGTTATGTGGGTGAAGACGTTGAAAATATTGTGTTACGTCTTCTGCAGTCGGCCAACTACGACGTAAAGAAAGCCGAGTGTGGTATAATCTACGTGGACGAAATCGACAAGATTGGTAGGAAGACAGACAACGTTTCCATAACACGGGACGTATCCGGTGAAGGTGTTCAGCAGGCTTTGTTGAAGATTCTCGAAGGAACCGTCTGTAATGTTCCACCTCAAGGTGGTCGCAAACACCCGAATCAAGAATATGTTCAGGTAAATACTGAGAACATTCTGTTCGTCTGTGGTGGGGCTTATGTAGGTCTTGAAGAGATTATTAATAAGCGGGTAGGTCAACGTTACCTGGGCTATAACCAGTCCAAGGTTGAGAGTGACGAGGAGGCGGATTCGGCAGAGAGTATCGTTGCCAAGATCGAACCGGAAGACCTGGTGAAATTTGGTATGATCCCTGAGTTCATTGGCCGGCTACCCATTACGACCGTTTTAGAGGAGCTATCTGTGGAAGATTTGCAGCGAATCTTGAACGAGACGAAAAACGCCCTGGTCAAGCAGTATGAAAAACTGTTTGCTCTGGATGGAGTTAATTTGCGTTTCAATCAAGACGCTTTGAAGGCTATCGCAGAGCAGGCAAAGAAGTTAAAGACCGGTGCCCGGGCTCTACGGTCTATCATGGAAAAAATCATGCTCAACGTGATGTATGACCTACCACTTTATACGGATGTTGAAGAGGTAGTCATCACCAAGGGTGTGGTAGATGGCAAACGGACCCCTACGCTTAAGCGCTTCGAGAAAAAAGAGGATACAGGGATTCCGGAGGCAAAAGATAAGCCCTCGGGGAGTTCTGAATCCGAGCCGAAAGACGCGGCTTAGACTTTCGGTTCTAGATAATCGCCCGATCTCCTTTTTTAAGGGTCTTGATCCAAGCTACCAAGAGCTGGACGCAGGCTTCCACATCTTCTAGATCCACCATTTCGCTCGGAGTGTGCATGTAGCGGAGAGCGATGCCGATTGTTCCAGTGGCCACACCGGGCCCGGCAACCTGAATTGAGCGGGAATCATTGGAAATAATCCCGCGTTCTGCTTCTAATTGGTAAGGGATTTGGTTGGCTTCGGCGACTTCAATGAGCCCTTCGGTCACAAGTGGATTCAATTGGGGGCCTCGGGTGATAATAACGCCGCCTCCCATCTTAAAAGAACCGAACCGTTTGTTGTCAGCATCTGGAAAGTCCGTGGCATGACCAACGTCAATAGCGATTCCATAGTCGGGAGATACGGCGTGGGTGGACGTCATGGCACCGCGAGTACCAATTTCTTCCTGAGCAGTTCCTACCGCGACGACTTTCGCGGCAAGATCTGATTCTTTAGAGAGACGGCGCAAGGTTTCTCCTGCGATATAGGCTCCGGTTTTATTGTCGAAGGCACGAGCCGTTCCGACAGATCCATTGAGTAACTCAAACTCGTGGTCATAGGTGCCTGTATCTCCCACCCGTACGAGCTTCTCGGCTTCTTGCTTGGAGCTGACGCCGAGATCAATCCACATTTGGTGAAATTGAGGTACTTTCTCCCGCTCGCTGACGTCCATGAGGTGAATGGCTCGTTTGCCAGTCACTCCGGTGACGGTTCCGTTCCGGGTCTTAATCCGGATGCGTCGACCCGAAATGATGGTTCGGTCGTGTCCGCCGATCGTGTCAAAAAAGAGAAAACCATTATCATCGATATATTTGATAATGAATCCGAGCTCATCGAGATGGCCTGCTAAAAGCACGCTTGGGTCTCCTGCTGGATTCAAAGTGGCAATGCGGTTTCCTAATACATCTTTTTCGTAGGTATCTGATTTGGGTTCCACGAATGCATCAAAGACTGCCTGGGCCTCGGCTTCCTGTCCGGATGGGGAGCGGCTAGCCAATAGTTGCTTTAAAAAATCAGGAACTTCGTAGGATTTATCAGACATGAAAAAAAAGTGTGATCCCTCTTTCTGTTTCCTCAAGTCTGATTAAAGGCTAAATTTCGTTTGCATGCTTCGAGAATCCATTTAGCCCCTTAAGTGTGATTATTTATCCGGCTATCGATATCAAAAACGGGCGTGCTGTTCGCCTGCTTCAAGGAAAAGCGGACCAGGAGACGGTATATTACGACCGTCCTGCAGATGCAGCTAAGGTTTGGATCAAATCTGGAACCAAGTGGATGCACATGGTGGACCTCGACGGTGCTTTTACGGGAACTGGACGGAACTTAAAGCATGTTGCTGAAGTTGCCGCGCTCGGTCTTAAAGTACAGCTGGGAGGGGGGCTTCGTGATTTTGACTCGGTGCGGGCGGCCTTTGACGCAGGAGTATCCAGAGCCGTGATAGGAACTCGGGCCTGTGCTGATCCAGCATTCGTCGAGCGGCTGGTTCAGGAGTTTGGGGACAAGATCGCCGTGGGAATAGATGCCAAAGATGGTTTGGTCGCCGTAAGAGGTTGGGTGGATACCTCGGACGTGACCGCGCTCGGTTTGGCCAAGCAAGTATCAGGCTTCGGGGTACGAACGATCATTTATACAGACATAAGCACTGATGGCATGATGACGGGGCCTAATTTGGGGGCTCAGGAAGAGATGCTAAATAACTGTTCCGCTAATATTATCGCGAGTGGTGGAGTTTCCCGGATGGAGGATTTGGCAAGCCTTGCTGAATTGGGGAGTCGTTATTCCAACCTGGATGGTGTGATTACCGGCAAGGCAATCTATGAAGGCGCCATAGATTTGGCGGAGGCATTATCAAAATACCCACAACCCGACTAAATCGTGCTTCGGGACTTGATTGCGAAGTCGAGTGCCATAGGATTCGAGCATGATCTCACGCATCTGCCTGTTCTCAGGCCTTCTGTTATCCTGTTTCGTATTTATCGCCTGTAAGCAGCGGGAAAAAGCGGTTGATGTAGGGGTTCGGGAACAGGTTTTACACATTGCCAACGGGGGCGAGCCTCAGACGCTCGATCCGCATCTGTCAAGTGGCGTTCCGGAAAACCGAATTTTGGATAATCTGTTTGAGGGGTTGGTTACAATCGATCCTCAGTCTTTAAAACCGGTTCCAGGGGCTTCTGAGAGCTGGGATATATCGGAAGATGGAATGACCTATACGTTCCATTTACGTAAGAATCTAAAATGGTCCAACGGTGACCCGATCACCGCTCAGGATTTTTATTATAGTCTGAACCGTGTATTGTCTCCGAAGCTTGGTACGCCCTATATCCAGCAGTTCAAAGGTATCACCAATGCGATCGAATATAATGCCGGTGGAGTCACCGATTTTTCCAAGGTAGGGGCTAGGGTGGTAGATGACTACACTTTCCAGATTCTATTGGATGCGCCAAACCCGGTTCTTTTATATTACATGGCCTATCCGATATTTTTCCCGGTTCACCGTGACACGATTGAACGCTTCGGAGAAATGGATGAACGGGGCACTGGCTGGACGAATGCGGGAAATATGGTGGGGAATGGACCGTTTTTCATGAAAGAGTGGATCACGAACACACACATTCTATTAGAGCCGAACCCTCATTATTGGGATCGGCAGGCTGTTCGTTTGAATCAGGCTTATTTCTATGCAATCGAAAGTTTTGATACGGCTTACCGGGCTTACCAAAACGGGCAGGTTCACGTCGCTCCGAACCTTCCTCAACATGTAATTGCGGAGTTGGAAGAAACGAGGCCGCCCGATTATCGCAGTAATTTGTACTTTGGGACCTACCACTACATCTTCAATACGAGAAAGCCGCCTCTGGATGATGCCCGAGTTCGACTGGCACTTGCCATGACCATTGATCGAGAAACCATCGTGAAAAAGGTTGCCCAGGGAGGAGAAGAGCCAGCCTTGTCATTTGTTCCACCCGGAGCCAACGACTATGTGCCCAACTACAAAATTGAAGAAAATGTGGAGAAGGCCCGTCAACTTTTTGCGGAGGCAGGTTTCCCCAATGGGGAAGGGTTTCCTGTTTTAAGTATACTCTATAATACCGCCGAGAATCATCGCCGTATTGCTGAGTCGATTCATCAAATGTGGAAACGTTCATTGGGGATTGATGTGGAGTTGGTAAACAAGGAATGGAAGGTATACCTCGACTCCAAGGACGAAGGAGATTTTGAGATAGCCCGTCAAGGATGGGTAGGAGGCATCGATTATGCCAGTTACCTGGATTTATTTTCCGATAATTCGGGCAACAATGACTCCGGTTGGTCGAACGCTGAATTTGAGGATTTATACCTGAAATCTTTCTCTGAGCTGGATCCGCAGAAGCGGCTTCAATTGATTCAACAAGCAGAAGAAATTATGCTTAAGGAAATGCCTGCTGCTCCGATCTATCATTACACCAGTAATTACTTAGTGGATACTCGGGTAAAGAATTGGTATGATAATTCCGTCGACCAACGATCTCTTAAGGATGTTTATCTGGAAGAGTAGTCCCTTGACGCTTCAGGCATATTTCGGCTTAGCGGTTATTCCGTTTTTCGCTTTTTCGGTTGGCTGTAAACCGCGGGAATCCGCAGTTGAATCGGGCGTAAGAGAACAGGTGCTCCATATAGCGAGCGGCACGGAGCCTCAGTCGCTCGATCCGCATCTTGTGACGGGCTCTGTAGAAATGAGAATATTGAATAATATCTTCGAAGGTTTGGTAGCCATGGATCCCGAATCGCTGGAGATGGTGCCTGCTGCTGCGGAAAGCTGGAAAATCAGCGATGATGGGAGGACTTATACGTTCAAGTTGAGAGACGCCCTAACGTGGTCCAACGGGGAAAGGTTGACCTCATCTGATTTTCTGTACGGGGTGAAACGGGTATTGTCTCCAAAGTTGGGCAATTCTTATATCGAGTATTTCTTTTCGAGCATTACGAATGCTTTGGCCTACAATAGAGGTGATGTGAGTGATTTTAATGACGTGGGCTTCAAAGCTCCCGATGAGCAAACTTTTGAAGTCCATCTTGATGAGCCTAATCCAGTGCTACTCCGTTACATGGATCAGCCTTCGTTTTATCCTGTCCATAAAAGAACGATTGATGCCCATGGGACTATCGATGAGAGAGGCACGGGTTGGTTTCGTCCGGAAAATATTGTTTCGAACGGAGCTTTTTCACTGACGAATTGGGAGGTGAATACGGTCGTTTCTCTTGAGCCAAATCCGTATTATTGGGATCGGGGTACGGTTCGGCTGAAAAAGGTTCACTATTATCCAATCGAAAATACGGATACTCAATACCGTGCGTTTGAAAATGGACAGGTGCATGTGGCTCTTCATATCCCTCTGCACATTATTACAGAGATGGAGAAGACGCGTCCTCCGCATTATCGGAACCATCTGCTGTATGCGATTTACTTTTACCAGTTCAACGTAGAAAAACCGCCGTTGGATGATCCACGGGTGCGAAAAGCACTCAGTCTGGCAATTGATCGGAAAGAGATCGTTGAGAAAGTTACCCAGGGAGGGCAACAACCGGCCTTTTCATATGTGCCACCAAGCGCGAATGGCTATGTGCCTATTGCATCCGTTTCAGAGAACCTGGAGGAGGCCAAGCGTCTACTAGCGGAAGCGGGGTATCCGGAAGGTCGTGGTTTTCCAAAGGTAGAGTTTATTTATAACACGGCCGACAATCATAGAAAGATCGCGGAATCGATTCAACAGATGTGGAAATCTGGACTCGGTATTGAAATCGAACTCGTTAATATGGAGTGGAAAGTCTTTCTCGATCGAAAAGACTCAAAAGACTATCAGATCGCGCGTTACGGGTGGGGATCAGAAACTGATTTCGGTGGGTATCTGAGCTTATTTCTCAGTGATTCTTCCGGTAACTCATCAGGTTGGTCGAATCGAAATTACGATGCGCTTTACAAGCAATCGACCACCTTAATGGATCACGAAAAGCGGATGGCGGTTGTTCAGGAAGCTGAATCCATTTTGTTGGATGAACTACCAATGATGCCTATTTACTTTTATACTCGTAATTACCTTGTGGATACGCGTTTGAAAAACTGGTATAATACACCGACGGACATGCGTCCGCTCAAGTATATGTATTTTGAGGATTGATTTGTTGCTAATACTCTAACCCCAACTCGTCTGCGATTTCCTCCAGTGGATAAGTAACCATCTCGGAAAGGGTGGGGTGATACCACGGGGCATTGAGTAAGTCCACTACCGTTGCCTTAAGGCTGATCGCCACAGAAAACGCATGTATTAACTCACCGGCATCTTTTCCGACAATTTCAGCTCCAAGGATCCTGCCCGATCGGTCAGCAAACACGCTAACGTAGCCTCGTTTGGCTTCCATTAAAATGGATTTACCATGATCGTCCCACGGGTAGTCAGCTGAGACATAGTCTACGCCCTCCGCTTTTAACACAGCTTCGTTTTTTCCGGCGACTGCGATTTGAGGATCGGTAAATACAACGCCGAGAAAATCCCAGTCTGATGGTTCTCGAACCGTGCGTCCCGTGGCGTGCTTTGCGGCTGCCTCTCCTTGGATGATCGCAACATGTACGATCTCGTGCGGTCCTGATACATCGCCAGCCGCATAGACATGAGGGTTGGCGGTTTGGTTGTACGGACCAGTTTCAATATGGCCACTTTTCTTAAGCTTTACGCCGGCTGCTTCCAGATTGAGACCTCGCGTGTTGGGGACCCGCCCCATCGCGTTGAACAGATGCTTCGCAGTCCGGGTAATCACTGCTCCTTCGTGTTCGAAAGTTACTGCGTAGCCGTTTGTGTCCTGGGTAATGGAAATGATCCTCGTTCCGGTAAACAGATCGATCCCCTCATCAGTGAAGGCCTTTTCAACGACCTCTGCAGCTTCAACGGATATCTCTTTTAAGATGTGTTCACTTCTTTGGATTAGCGTCACCTTGCTTCCGGCGCGACTAAGGAATTGAGCCAACTCACTGGCAACGATTCCGCCTCCCAGTGTAATCACCGACTCCGGTAGAAAGTCGAGATCCAGCACCTCGTCACTCGTCCAGACACCTTCGAGGTCTTTGAGGTCTGGGACCGGTGGAACCTGCACGGTGGATCCTGTCGAAATGAGAATCTTGTCGGCGGTCAGTTCGCGGTCATCGTCCAGCTTTACGCAATTCGGGCCCGTGAATTCCGCCCGGTTTCGAAACAGGGTAAAACGGTCACTGAGCAAGCTTTCCTCCCGATACTGAGAAAATTCGGCAATCGTATCTACTTTTCTTCGATGAAGGTCTTTCATGGCTACCTTCGCCTGGGGAATATCCAGCCCGAATAGCTTACCGTGCTTTGCGTGATGCAGAATCTCAGCAGAATAAATCAGCGTCTTGGATGGCATACAGCCCTTGAGGATACAAAGACCTCCAAGCCGTTCGCTGCTGTCTACGATGGCCACCCGGTCCAATACGTCTCGGGCCGTTCTAGCAGCGGCATAACCAGCGCTTCCGCCACCAATAACCAGGAAATCAAAATGATTGGGGTTCATAGGACCTTAGTGTCTGCTGAATGACTTACCTTTCACAGGGAAAGCACTCGGAAAGATACTGGCTAATGATCATCAATCTTTTCAATCAGGTTTGTTACCTGTATCTTGTAAGATCCTTTTCGGCGAGGTGGCTGAAGCATCAGAATGACGCGGCGATCCGTTGCATATTGAAGTTGTTTCTCGAATACGAATTTGGGGCCTTCTTCGGTTTCGACGAGGAATGCGACTGGCACTCCATCTTCCAGGTAATTGGAGAAGTCGAAAGCCTCAGAAATACCTTCATTGAAATACTGACTCTTGGTTCCGATCTTCCCGGCCAGTCGCGCTCCGGTTCGGTTAAGTATGCGAATACTGTTAGGAGGAAACGTCGCCGTGTCCGCCTTGATTAAGGTGATTGAAAATTCGGCAGAAGTGGCAGTGCGGTTCGGGGAGAAAATGAGCATGGCTTCGGTTACTCCGTGCGGAATTTTTATCGAAGCCACTGGTTTGCGATCGACGCGAATTGTCGATGCAGGTGAGCCAGTGGTTGTTTCTCGAAAGAAAGTTAGTTGGGGAGAGCCCTCGTAATTGTGTACGCGGCCTTTAACAATTTTTCCCAGTGTCAAATTGTCGATCTCACCTGCTTTCGCTTCGAACCGGATATCAGCCCAATTGGCATCTCCAGTTCTGTAGGCCCAAAATCTAAAATTACCCGAGGGCTTCTGAGCCTCGAGTTGTAAGTACAGTCCCCAACCGGCGATCGTAAGCAGGACTAAATTTGCGATTCGTCGAGCCATTTGAAATGAACAATCTTAAACTTCCTTCCCAAGCCGGTTGCAGAGCCCTGAATATCTTGCGAGGAATCCATCAACTCTGGAGTTCGTTGTACCCACGCCTCGCACCAGGCGCGACCCTCGAGCCTTCCGGTTACTGGATTGATAGCATCGCCGTAGGCTCGGATTCGAAATGTGTCCGAACGGGCTTGAATGAACGGAGCTATGGTATTGAGGACATCAGCCTGATTAAGGAAGGCCGGTGAGTTGCGAGGCATCTTGGTCGTGGCAGAGGCATCTTCGTAGGTGGAACTGGTTGTCGTATTGATATTCGTTTGGTCAATGGCATTGGCGATTATACCTCGGTTGAGGAATTCAGCGACCGACCTCGAAGGAGAGTCCCAGGATACAGTTTGCTTCACGATTTCTTCCGCGAGGGCTTCCAGTTGGTCATCGGTGATCTCTCTCACTCCAATCGTAAAGGACGCTGCCCAGTCGGGGTCAATATGAGTTTTGTACCAACTTCTACGGAAAGTAGGGTTCTTGTGGAAACGGTCTGCCGTGAATGGAAACCGGAAGAATGGGTTTTCCAGTTCATCATCCCGCCACGGGTCAATATCGTTTCCAGAAAGTACCATCTCCCAAACTTCCGGGGAGGTACAGTTGATATTGAAGGCTCCAAATAACAAGGCTTTTTCGGCGATAGCTTGTGCTCCATAGAGATCTGTAATAGCGGTATCGCCGACGATCAAGGTATGGGGATTCAGGAAGGGGCGGGTAAAGTGAGTCGTCGATGCATTGATTAGCCGGGAGGCTTCGGAGGGTTGGTCTGGCAAGGATGATAAAAACCATTCATCAAACACTTGATTCTGAATCGTGGCTTCAGGGTTTCCGAGAAAGTTGGGTGTCCCTTCATCGAAGATGAGGTGTCGTAAGGATGCAACTGACAGAGGTTCAATCGTGGGTAGATCGAAAAATCGTATCAAATCGTCAGTCTCCGTTGAGGCGCTCGATGAAGAGAATAAATCGGTTTCGTCAAATCGAACATCAGCTGAATAGATATCATTACCGACTTCAATTAGCTGGCCGACTTCCAGATCAGTTTCGAAATTAAACCGTGGTCCACGGGGATCCAGTTTCGTTGCCCAGTCTTCCAATGCGGATCCTTCGTCTAAAAACCGAAACCAATACTGGATACGCATTTCGGAGGCGGGGAGTATCTCGCCGTCAGCTACGGGTGGCATTTCAAATGGCTCAGCTCTCTCGATTCCCGAAAACGGTATTCCTATGAATTCCTGATATACTGTTCCGTTGCCGTCTGTGAGCGCTACCTTGAGTGAAGTCTCGGACGTTGAGATGGTGAAGGCGTCGTCATCTGAGCTATCTGGGGTCGCATCCGCAAACATTTCTCCGCTGAAGAAACTGAAGGTTTCGTTTACGTTCGAAATCTCCCCGGGCCTGTATTCCCGAAGCGGTGTGATGGGTAGCTCAAGCAAATCTTCAGGGTCTTCGCCGGGTTCTTTAGCAGATATGCGATAGGTTGCGTGTTCCGTTCCTCCATTATAATATACGACATCAAACACTGGAAGTCCCACGATTTCCAGGAATAGCTGAGGGGGCTCGCTCGAGTTTCTTGGAACAGTGTTAAGTGGTAGGGTAAAGGGATTCCAGAGATCTGCTTGGAGGTTGAGCTCTATGTTGATGGATCCGTCGTTGGATGATCGGGTAAGTCCGAAACGTAGTGAGAATTCAGGTACTACGAGTGGAATCGTAAATTGAGGATCGCTGTTACCCAATGAAAGCCCTCTCAGTTCAATGTAGGTCGCTTCATCGCCAAAGGCCAGGAAGTCATTCAAGTCGCGATTCACGGATAAAGTACCGTCGATTAATGACGCTGGTTGTGAGAGGTCTCCTTTGAGTCCTCCGTTTCCACCTGACAACGTGTTAGCATAGACGCCGATCGAAGCGGCGGTCACATGGTGAAAGCTTCTCGCAAGACTGTCTTCAGAAATGCCGTATATTCCTTCAAGCTGTTGGAAAGTGAAGAGATAATCGATTTCGGGTGAGCGTTCAACGTTTGCCTGACTTGATATCTTCCTAAGATCGACGGCCCGGTTCGATAGTTGTTTTATGCGATTTGTTTCTGTCAATGTGGACTGGTTAGGGATTTGAACTGCTGTTTTCAACGCGCTGGTTTTAACGCCTTCGTCAGACACCCAGTAGGCATAGTTTCCTGTAGTTATTTTGTCATTGGGAGCAAATCCGGGAATCCCTGAGTTGCGAATCGGCTGCCTTTTGATGACGATTTTGTTGAGTTCGTCGTCCGGGTCACCGGCATCCACACTCCTGTTTACGATCCATACGGAGTCGTTTCCAGGGGAAGGAAGCGGAGCTTGTTCCGTGATCGATGATTCCAGTTCTGACTCAATAAAACCACTGGTTAACCATCCCTCAAAGTTCCCTGTCGAGGAATCCCAAACTCCGGTCCAGTGAGCATGCCCCTCTGGCAGATTGTATTTCTCTGAGACAATACCTGCAGTTGTCGTCACCCGTTGATCGGGCCCAGCGAGCTCCTGAAGCTGCCCGAGCGCTACATGGAGTCCAAGTAGGGCGTTTTGCCGCGCGTTATTCCATTGGGTGTTGTTGAAGGCCGTCTGAGTTTCGATTCGTAATGACGCGGCGAGGGCAACGACCAGAAGCAAAAGAAAGCTGAGCAAGGCGAGGGTGAGTACTAAGACGAACCCCCGTCTCCGGTTTTTCATTTGAGATCCCGTTTTCGTGCTCACAGTGATTCAGCCTGAAAGTAAATACGTTTGGAA
The DNA here is from genome assembly GCA_964352065.1 of uncultured Opitutaceae bacterium. Taxonomy (GTDB): domain Bacteria; phylum Verrucomicrobiota; class Verrucomicrobiia; order Opitutales; family UBA2995; genus UBA2995. The sequence continues at coordinate 5,006 of CAYGQM010000008.1, read as the reverse complement.
TATACCGTTGAGAATTGTTCGACCGTATTCCACCAGAAATCCGGATCGGTAGTGGGAATGAGACCACGTTCGTAGGCGTTGATTCGTTTGGCTCCTTCTTCATCTAGAATTCTCACAAAAATATCAACGGAGGTAGGAATACCATCGAGGGGAATACGGATTTGTTTGGGACCTCCCTGTTTCGGAAAGAGAACGTGATTACGGTTTGAGCTGTCTCGACGGTAGAAAACGGCCCCGAGATCCACGACATCCCGTGCGATGAGGCTTGCGTCGTTCCGGGGTGAGATGATTTCACCTGCCTGCCCCTCGAATTCTTCGCCTTCGAACTGGTCGATGAAGAATCCCTGGTCCTCGGCGACCTCCTGCATTGTATAATCTGAGCGTACGATAGAGCGGTACAGATTATAGCTTTCATCAGCTGTGCTGGATCGGCTGCGTGGTTCTCGCCGTATCATCTGGTAGGCGACGGCATTAACGTCTCCAAAACTACCTGAAACCGATGCATCGGCTGCGCTGGCAAAAAATCGTATCCAACTTCCGCCTACCCCAAAGCGATAGTCGTCAGAGTCGAGATCTTCATTCTCAGTATCTACGAGAAGGGAAGTTTCGTTGGAAGGCTTCTGGTTAGCAGCGGTATTCCAATGTCCCGAGTTTGTTGTCGTCTCAAGGATATCGCAGGCTAGCCATACACCCCTGTCATTTCGGAAAATGGCAGACTCCAGGTCTGTAGACAGTGTATTGAGAATGATCCGCGCCTTTGCGTTGGAGGACAGACTATCCCGACTTTGTCCCCAGGCGTCGAGAATGTTAGTAGTGACGCTCAGGAAAAGGCCCATCAGTACGATGGAAACCGAACTGGCTACCAATAGTTCAATGATCGTGAAACCCTCAATCGACTTTTGCTTAAGTTTAGTCACTGATCGTTACGCGTGGTCGCTGAGTTGAAGATTGCCAAAGTGTGGTCGAGCGGGCTGTTGATAAGGGTTCCGTCGGGTGCGCGAACAATCCTTTCGATCGTTACCTGATAGGCGAGGTAGCCAGCGGTTCCATCTTTGGCTATGGGAGAAAGGTCTTCGTTTCGATTCAGAGCAACGGCGTAGAAGCGATCGTTTTCAGGAAGTAGTGAGTCGCCTTGAGAGTCATTTGCTAAAACGAGACGGTCTCCCTTGCGTGATGCATACAGTGACGTTTGCTGATCCAGTATGCTGGCGAGCTGGGTGAATGTGAGCTGTTCTATCTCCGCGAGGATTCGATCAGTGACTCGATTGACTGTCGTTGCTTCGACCACCTCTCCGGTTTGGGAAAGAAAAGGTGTTAGCACGGCAAACACGATGAGCAAGGCGACCGATAAGATGCCTATTGAAAGGACAACCTCAATCATACTGAACGCCCGTTTATTCAAAGTGCATTCTCCTCATCTAATGGGAATTGTAGACCGTAGCCATTGAATACCATGCCCAGAATAGCGGAGGTCGAATCGAACGTCGGTTTGAGTGCCTGAGTGCTGCCCTCGGCCAAAACAACCTTGTTGTTCAACCCACTCATACGGCCCGTACTTTTGAATTCGTAGAAGATCCAAAAAGGGCCGGAGCCAGGTGTCTCCGCCCGATTTGTCGGAAAGTTCAAGGTCATCGTTTGTCGGTTGTAATCAGAGTCAGGTCTGTCCTCGTTCCATTCAATTATTTGGGAAGCGGAATCGGGGATAAAGAAAACACCTTCCGGCAAGAACTCGCCCTTAAGACCGGTTTCCCACTGGTTGGAGTCGGGAGCGGTTTCCACGATGACTCCAAAGTACCGAAGGAATGCTTCCGCGTCTTTTTCGTTCGAGGGTTCGGTGCTGTTGACGATTAAACGTGCCCGATTCTGTTTGAGGATTGCCTGTGAACGGGCGTTGGCAAATGCCTGACTCAACACCATCTGGGCCGTTTCGAGTCGAGGAGCATTCTGGTTCTGATGCATAGCGGAGAACAGAATACCGGATAGTAGGGCGATCACCGCGATGGTTACCATCATCTCGATGAGTGTGAACCCCCTTGAGTTTCCTGAACTGTTTTGTGAATCTATCAACGGGTTTGAAAATGAATGCTGTCTGCGACCTCTTTGGCTTTATCCAGCCCAACCGCGAGCTCCGCCAGTTTTAGTCCGAATTCGATGGCTGTGCCTGCTCCACGGGAGGTAATGATATTCCCGTCAATCACGACGGCTGATGACGGAATGATGTTAAGCAACTCGTCGGCGACAGTGAAATGGGCCGTGTAACTGCGGTTCTCGAGTAAACCCGCGTCGTGTAAGAGTGTTGGGGCCGCACAGATGGCTGCTACCTTCTTGCCCGCATTCGCGTGGTCCTGGGTGAGTTTCAATACTCGAGAATCTTTGCGAAGCGCTGCAACGCCGGGACCACCGGGAATGACGAGTAGATCATAAGTATTCTCCAACACATCGTCCAATAAGGAGTCTGCTAACAGAGTGATTTGATTGCGGCCCGTTACAGTTAGGTTATCGGTTTGAGAGGCACTGGTGCAATGAACGCCGCTTCTTCGAAGGATATCCAAAGGCGCAACCGCCTCGAGCTCTTCGATGCCATCAGTGAAGATAAAGAGTGCAGTGATACTCATCCTTCTGATTGTTGAGAAAGGAGCCCGTATTTCAAGCTCGCTCACATAACAAACTGCAAAAGAATCACTAGGACTTGCCGAAGCCTGAAAAGTGAACCTTCATAACTGCATGCCAGTGAAAACGGATTTTGAGGGAAAGCACCTGTTGATTTGTGGGATGGGTTATTTGGGCTCGCGGGTGGCTGAACAAGCCCTTCAAAACGGAATGCGTGTGACGGCTTTGACCCGTTCCGAGGAAAAGGCCGAAGTGTTTCGTCAGCGTGGTTATGAGATGATCGTGGCCGACCTTGTACAGCAACAGTGGTATTCCAAGGTGGAGGGTCCGGTTGATTATATACTTAATTGTGTCAGTGCAGGTGGTGGGGGTATTCCCGGATATATACGGGCATACATCGAGGGTATGCACGCGCTCTTACACTATTGCGCCTACGATTTTTCCGGACGCCTTATTTACACTAGCTCTACCGGAGTATATCCGTTTACCGACGGAGAAGTCGTTACGGAGGATACTGAATTCGAGCCGCAATCTGAGACCTCAAAAATTCTGCATGCGGCCGAGGGCTTACTGAGAACCGCTGGACCCGATGGCTGGGCTATTCTGAGGCTTGCGGGTATTTACGGACCGAACAGGCATTATCTTTTGAATCAGATAATGTCAGGAGAGCCAGAGATGGCAGGAGCAGGCAATGCCTACCTGAATCTGATTCGAGTGGAAGACATTTGCAGTGCGATCTGGGGTATTTGGTCGGCCGATTCGTCTGCTTTAAATACGACTTACAACGTGGCGGACAATCAGCCGGCTCTCAAAAGTGAAGTGGTGGAGTGGTTAGCCCTCCAGACGGGTCAGCCTGTTCCTACCTTCAATCCCGAAAAGTCGATTCGCAGACGACATCTGCCGAATGGAAAATTGCCGAACCGCATAATTTCAAATGCAAAACTGAAGGCTTCCATAGGTTGGGAACCGGAGTATCCCACCTATCGGGAAGGGTTTCTGAACTTGTTGCCAGAAGGGTAGGTTTCCGCTATTAGTGGTAGACTAAAAGACGGTCGTGGATGAGGAGAATGATATCATCCCGCCCGTCTCTATCCAGATCATACACGCCCGCATCGCGAGGCTGGTAGTTTATTTGGTTATTACCGCGTTGTGCGGTTTGGTCGAAGAGGGTGAACTCCAGAAGCTGTGAGTATTCGTTTTTAGGCGTACGCGAAAAAAGTTCCAAAACATGCAGTTGGGGATCAATACCGACGATTTGGGTGTTTCCGTCGTTTAGCCGGTTGGTGACAAAGAGGTAGGCGTAGCGCACCTCCTCGGTTTCCGGTTCGTAGAACGCATTTTGGATGTCTATCTTCCATCGGTCACCGGCATCCGGTATGAGGTAAAATCGTTTTTCCCCACCGAGTAGTAAGGCGGAGTTTCCTTTGCCCATATCAACGTGCCGCCCAATGACTGGGGTAAGCGGGGGGATTTCCTTTTGATTATTTCCCTGGAGGGATGAGACGCTGCTTTTTCCGGTCCAGTAAATGTGATCGTCCTTGGGGTCAAAATACACGATACCTTGAATGCCATCCCGCTTATAAGGAATCGGTAGGTGGGCGTCTTGTTTTCTCTTTGGAGTATTGAATTGTTCCTCGATTACAAAATCCTCTTTTTCGGCGTTGTAGACGATCCGGCGTAGGAATCCTGTGTCTGCTACGAATAACTCATCGATGCCGTTTCTGTCCATATCCGAAAAGTTGATACGGTCAGCGGCGAGGTCGTAGAGCAACGTTTTTCTTAGTGCAGCATCTTTAGCTGTTTCCTCCCAGCCATCTTCACCTCGCTTCATGAAGATAGCCCCTTCCCGTTGCGCCAGGATGACGAGGAAGGGAGTCTCCTTCTCCAGATAGGCAACGCTGAACCCACGGGGTTCGTTTTTGAGCTCTTCGATCTTAACCCGGGCTGTGGTCCATTCGCCATCATCATTGAGCGCGTATTCGGTGAGGTGGTAATCGCGCTTTATCTTTTCAATTAGCAGTAGCCCCCGGAAGGCTCTGCTGGCTTCATGGTCGTTAAGGATGGCGATAGGCTCTCCTTCGAGTGGAAGCAGCGTGGGAAAGGGAAGGTCCCCTTCTTTTGTCATTTGAGAAATGCCGACAAGTCGTTCCTTCTGGCTGACCTGAAAAATGACCGGTTTCCTGGTATCCGGATGGTTGAGTATGGAAACACCATCAAGAAACGCGAAAGATGGAAAATTCTTCTGGGTAGCAAACAGTCCGGACTTGTCCTGCAAAAACACTTGGATTTGTGCACCCTCAGAATCACCGATTACGAGGTCCGTTCGCTTGTCACCATTGAGATCGCCCCAGGTGTAGAGCGAGGAGTTCCGAATCGTTGAATTTAGTGGATAGGTG
>CAYGQM010000007.1:0-114905 GCA_964352065.1 uncultured Opitutaceae bacterium | reverse complement strand
TCCCTTACTGTCCGACATCCTTCAAATCTTATCCTATGAGTTTCCAAGAGCACTTTGACTGGGTTGCAGAAAATGATTCCGGCCCACGTAACGCGCAGCGTTCCTTCCATTCCCAGATTCAAGGTATTCTTCGCTACCATATTCCGGAGGGGTCTAAAGTGTTGGAGTGGGGTTGCGGACCTGGCGAACTTTTGGAGTCATTGAAGCCATCGCGGGGGCTGGGTGTTGACCTGAGTCCAAAGATGGTTGAGAGGGCCGATCGCGAGCGTCCTCATTCCAATCTGGAGTTCCGCAAAGGAGACCTTCATACGGACGTGGTGGATGAAGAATTCGATGCGGTGATCTTGGATTACCTTCCTGGGTATCTTCAGGATATTCATGCCAGCATCTCGAATCTCAAAAAATCATGTCATCCGCGCACAAGGTTGTACATACTCTCTTTGAATCACGTGTATCGGCCCTTACTTGCACTGGCGAAACCCCTCGGATGGGTGATGAAGCAACCTGAAAGTAACTGGCTCAGTAAAACAGATCTTTGCAACATTCTTGAGTTGAATGGCTTCGAAGTACTTACGAAAACCACCGAGCAGATCTTTCCCTTCCGGATTCCATTGCTGAGCTCCTTCTTCAATCGATTTCTTGTCAGGCTCCCGCTCTTCAGGCATTTCGGAATGTCGAACTTCATCGTTGCCAGACCGGTCGCCAAACCGCGACTCGCAGGTGAGATCTCTTGCTCGGTCGTTGTTCCCGCCCGGAACGAATCCGGAAACGTGAGAGCTGCTTTGGAGAGGATCCCTACGCTCGGAGAACAGACGGAGGTTATCTTCGTGGAAGGGAATAGCACGGATGATACTTGGGAGGTTATCCAACGGGAAACCGACGCTTATGAAGGTCCTCACAAAATAAAGATCCTGCAGCAACCGGGTAAGGGTAAGTGGGATGCGGTCTTTGCAGGGTTTACGGTTGCGAAGGGAGATGTCCTGGTGATTCAAGATGCTGATTTAACCGCTCCTCCGGAAGACTTACCCAAATTCTACGAAGCGATAGCGGAGGGAAGGGCAGAGTTTGCGAATGGCTGCCGCTTGGTGTATCCGATGGAATCAGAGGCCATGCGATTCTTGAATTTGTTGGGTAACAAGTTCTTCGCGATTGCGCTGAGCTTTGTTTTGGGGCAAGACTTTAAAGACAGTTTATGTGGAACGAAGATGATGCTCCGTAGCGATTATGAGAGGCTCCTGAAGCGAATTCGAGTTCTCGGAGATTTTGATCCTTTTGGGGACTTCAATCTGCTTTTTGGAAGTTCGATGCTGGATTTGAAGATCAGGGACGTTCTGGTCCGTTACAAAGATCGGTCCTACGGCGATACAAACATCTCTCGATTTAGCCATGGCTGGATTCTCCTGAAGATGACTTTCTTCGGACTGAGAAAGATAAAATTCTCTCCCACGGACCACGACCGCATCTAGGATCTTCCGGTTCTTACTAGTTCCGGGAATCCCTGACTTGCTTTCTAAGTGCTGCTAGTCGAGGCTCGTCCATCTGGATGAAAGATTGGATTCTAACGCATAGGCTTGTCTTCGTGTTGCTTATTGTTCTGAGCGCTGGATTGCTGCTGTATGCGGTTCAATCGATCACTGGTTTTGGAATAGAGGATCTCAAGGCATTCTTCAGTTATTGGACCGATGAGATCCAGACCTGGCCAGCGATTCTATTTTTTCTTATGGTGGCTATTCTTCCTCTGTTTGGCTTCCCGGTGTCTCCGTTATTCATTATTGCCGGAATCCGGTTTGGTGTGGCATGGGCAATTCCCTTTTCATTGGCTGCGTTGGCTTCAAACATGATTCTCGCCTATTGGATCAGCACCAAGCTGTTGCACCGTCTCATCCAGAGGATCGCACTTCGTTGGGGGTATACGATCCCCAAAGTAAGCAGAGGAAACGCGAACAAACTCATCTTTGTCGTGCGGGTTTCAGGTGCTCCTCTGGTAATGCAGAATTATATTTTGGGCTTAGCGTTTGCTCCATTCTGGCCGTATTTGCTTATTTCAATGGCTACCCAGTCGTTGGTTGTGGTTGGAATGATTGTGTTCGGCGATTCATTCCTTTCTGGTAATGGCGGAAAGGCGCTTGCCGGTATTGGTATTTTAGTAATCGCAATGGTTGCTCTTTCATATTTTAGGAAACGTTATGGCCAATCAAAAGCAGGATCTCCTGATTCCTCCATCGGATGAAATCGAATCGGTTTCCGAGTTCACAAAAAAGATAAAGTACCTGCTCGAAACAGAAATCGGTGGCGGGTGGATACGGGGAGAAATCTCTAATCTTCGAAGGCAACAGAGTGGGCACGTATATTTTTCACTCAAGGACTCGGGTAGTCAGCTGACATCGGTCATGTTCCGTAATGATGCTCAAAAACAGAGCGTAAATCTGGAAGATGGGATGCAAGTAATCGTGTTTGGGCAGATAAGCGTGTACGAGCCGCGTGGGAACTACCAATTGATCGTTCGGCTGATTGTATTGGATGGTCTTGGACGCCTTCAGCAAGAGTTTGAACGTCTGAAAACTAGATTGAATGAAGAGGGCCTTTTTGACGCGACGAATAAAAAAGCCATACCCCGATTTCCTCGAGCGGTAGGTATTGTGACATCTCCCACGGGCGCGGCTGTACAAGATTTTATAAGGATCCTGAAACGACGGGAATGGGTAGGGCATGTTGTAGTTCTACCCTGTAAAGTGCAGGGTGATGGCGCAGCCGAAGAGATCGCAGCCATGATCGATTTTGCTCAAAAACTCTCAGGCTTGGAACTGTTGGTGTTAGGCCGTGGAGGTGGCAGCCTCGAAGATCTCTGGGCTTTCAACGAAGAATCGGTAGTGCGCGCCATATTTCGTTCGGTTATACCGGTTATCTCTGCGGTTGGGCATGAGATCGATTTTACGTTGTCTGACTTGGTTGCCGACCTGCGCGCTGAAACACCGTCCGCTGCGGCAGAAGTTATCAGCTCCGACTATCTGGAGCTCATTGATCGGTTTGATACAGTAGCTGATAACCTTGCCTACTGGATACAGGATGGCTTGCGCACGCGGAGAGAATCCATGCGATCCAATGAGAGGCGTATGCGCCTGTTATCCCCCCAGTCGAGGATCGAACTTGGACAGCTTAGATTGGATGACCTATCTAACCGCTTTAACAAGTTAGTGGAAGCAGTGTTAACGGAGAAAAAATACCTGTCTAAAGAGTTATCCCATACGGTTTCCAAAGCAGACCCCTCTCAAAAAATCACCAACTACCGTATCGAAGTTGAAGGATTCAAAAGGCGTATGGAAATGGTCCTTGAATCAGGGATGTTCCGCCATCAGAGCCGTTCTAAGAGGGCGGAGTCTGTTCTCAAGTCCTTGAGTCCCCATGCGGTGTTGAATCGTGGATTTGCGATTGTGAAAAACGATTTGGGACGTCCGGTGGTGAGTCGGAAGGCGATCCAGTCTGGCGACCGAGTGTGGGTTCAGTTTAAGGACGGCGAAATCGATTTGATAAAGGACTAACGTGTCTGAGGTGCGGTCATGTTTTTCTGGTATTTCTTGAGACTTGTAAATCGCGATAAAATTCTCCATAGTTCGATAATTGAGAGCAGCTGATAGTGCGGATCGGAGGCTGGTTTCAGTTTAATCTTATTAGCGCAGATTGATGTCCAAGATTTCGGGGAAAGCCGTTATTTAATGTAAAACGAAGGTTAGAATGACTGACAAAAAACCCCAAAATAAGTTAAATATTGCCGACGAAAAGGGCGTTGCCAGTCTGGGAGGAGTAATAACAGACCTCTCTTTCTCTTATCATCCTATCTAAATGCTTTCGACATTTCCAGTTCAGGAATACGAATCGGCTTCGCACGAGGTATCGTTTATCGACCGGAGCGTAGCTCTGCAGAAAATCAAGAATTTGCGCAAGGATCAGAAGCTCGTTGTAGATTTTGACCAGACCTTCTTTCTAAGGAATTCCAGTATGGAGTTCATTCGTATGGCCAGGCCTTACATTTTTGGTGCTATTCTCTACAAAGTTCTGGAAATACTTCGACCATGGGCCTGGTTTTCAAAGGGTGACGAAAAGTTGCTAACTCGCGATTGGTTCCATGTGTGTGCGGTAACAATTTTTTTCCCATGGACATGGATTATTTGGCGTTCAAAAGCCAAACAAATGGCTGAAGTTTGGACGAACCAAGAGTTGGCTGAAGTGCTCAGGGACCGTGATCCTTATTATAATGTGCTTAGTTCACAGGGGTTTTCTCCGATCATTCGTCCAGTTCTCAAGCATATGGGCGTTGAGTTTGGTAAGGTGGATGCCTGTCGAATCATAGGTGGATACTCAGATCGAAAACTGAGCAAAGTTAAGCGGGTTCGGGGCATGATTGGAGAAACGGCTCTCAGACGCTGCGCGGTTATCACTGATTCGGAGGAGGACCGGGACTTGCTTGAATATGTCGAGATTCCGCTGTTGCTCGAATGGCCCGCGTCATCGGTGTATTCGGTTACGTCGCATTACATGCCTTATTACTACATGTATAAGGTGAAGCATAAGGGTTTCGCTCCGATATTGAGAGATATCTTATTTGTCGATCTGCTGTTACTTCTTTTGGCGTTTTCGTGGATCAGTCCGATTCCTCTGCTACATGGGGTGGGCATTACCTGCTTTTTTATGAGCTTCTTGTTGATCTATGAAATCGGTTATATGGAGAATGACGAAGTGGCCTATGAGCTTGAGACAGATCCAGTTTTGGGGAGTAACTTTGAGGAAAAACGAGACTACATAAGCTATATCGAACCTTGGTTTTGGGCTATATCCATGACCTTTCTTGGGGCCGGTATATTCGAAACGATAGACCTGTTGTCGGCGCAAGGGATTACGTCGATATCGACTATTTTCTCTGCACCTCTTTTAGAAATCTTTAGTGGTGCCTATTCAACGACTGCTCTCTATCTTTTAATCGGGACCTGGGTTGTCGTATTAATTGCTCAACGAATCGTTTTCCGGTTATATAATTATGCGGATAAAATGACGCGGACTTGGATTAATCCGTTTCTTCAGTCTTTCAAGTCTTTGATGTTCATGACCATTAGCTCGGCCAATCTGGTTGGCGCCGTAGCACTCTTATGCCAAGCAGTGTCACGATCTTTTGGGTACTTTCTCTATCGATGGAGTCGTAAGGACTGGCCGGGGGACGAGGTTTATTTAGTTCGGTTTATTATGTTTCCGACGGTTCTTTTTATCTTGGGACATGCGATAGGTACTTCGTATCGAGAGTTTATGAACTTCCAGTCGTTGGTCATTGTGTTGTGGATTTCGTCACGGGCGATCAAGCCTTTCTTTCGGGCAATCAAAAATGTGAAGCATGTATCCAAGGATACATGGAAGAAATCGGGGGGATAATAGTTTCGATTATGGAACAAAAAACCCTGCCAGTGGTAACCAGCAGGGTTTTTGAAAACCGTAACAATTTGTTTGAACTAGAGCTTTGGGAATTTAGTCCATTTGGCTTTGGACTTGCTCGACTTAACGACGGCTTCGATGAATGCCATGCCATAAACGCCATCATCGATATTGGGGAAGTCATAGTGCTTCTTAAGCTTCTTGCCGCTTACTTCAGCGGCGATCGCTTCGCCTGCCGCTAGATAAACATTGGCAAACGCTTCGATAAATCCTTCAGGATGGGCAAATGGAGTGCGACTATTCGCCTGCGCTGCTGCTCCCAAATAATCGTTGCCACGACGCAAGACCTGACGGGGTTTATCCGCATACTTGATTATCAAATCATTGGGCTCTTCCTGGTGCCATTCGAGAGATGCCTTAGTTCCATAAACTCGGATACTAAGTGCGTTTTCGTCACCATTGGAAATTTGGGATGCATAGAGTATTCCCTTCGCTCCCCCTTTATACCGGATGAGGACATTTCCGTCATCATCCAACTCCCGACCGGGAATGAATGCTGTTAATTCTGCGCAAACTTCATCGATTTCAAGGCCGGTAATGTAGCGTCCCAGATTTTCTGCATGCGTACCGATATCTCCCATACAATTTGAAGCACCGGCGACTGCGGGATCAGTTCTCCAGGAATTGATTTTAGTAGGACCTTTGCGGTCTACGTCTCCAACGGCGTAGCCTTGCGGGTATTCAGCAACCACTTTGAGTATACGCCCTAGCCTGCCTTTTTTCACGTATTCCCGGGCTTCTTTAACCATCGGGTAGCCAGTGTAGTTGTGGGTGAGGGCAAAGACCTTACCGGTCTTCTCGACGATCTTCTTGAGCCCCTTGGCTTCTTTTAGATCAAATCCCAATGGCTTGTCACACACAACATTGATACCTGCTTCCAGAAAGGCCTTGGCTACCGGAACGTGAAGATTGTTGCGAACAACGATGCTTACAAAGTCGATTCGTTCGTCAACTGGCAACGCGGCCTCTTGTTGGGCCATCTCTTCGTAAGAGCTATACACACGTTTCGGATCGAGAAAGAAGTCCTTTCCGGAAAGTTGTGAGGTTTTCGGGTTGGATGAGAAACAACCGGCAACGAGCTCAATTTTTCCATCCAGATTCGCAGCCATGCGGTGCACGGCGCCGATGAAGGCTCCCCGGCCACCACCGACCATTCCCATTCTTAGTTTTCTATTCATAACTACGCTGATTGTGATTCGGGGTTAACACGCAACCGGCTTCCCAGCGCTGGCGGATTCGTAAAGTGCATCGATGACTTTCATCAATGAAAGCGCTTGATCGGGAGTATTCAATGGCGCCTCTTTGCCTTCAATTGTAAGGACAAAATTTGCGGCAGAACGTGACCGTCCCATGTCCTCGCAAGACTCTACGATAACTTCGCGGTTCACAGAATTTCCGCCTTCTTGCACGTATAGCTCACAACTATCGATGCAGGTCTCGTCAAATCCATCAATGCCGAAGAGGCGTTCGATCTTTCCGCCGGCGCCGGTTCCTTGGAATACGACAGATACTTCCTCGCGCTTGACCATCTCGGCCCATGAGACCTGGAGACTGAGCACCTGTCCGGATTTAAATGTAACGAATCCATGTGCCGCACTTTCCACGTCTGTGGTTCCTCCGACTTTGTCTGGGATACCCCAAGGTCCTTTGAAGTTTTTATCGGTTATAAAATCGGTAAAGGTATTCCCGAGGACGTATGCAGGCTCTGGATACTCCATGAGAAACATCGCGAGATCAACCATGTGGAGAAGATCAATAAGCGGTCCGCCTCCAGCAAGTTCCTTGGTGGTAAACCATCCGCCAAATCCGGGGATACCGGTACGACGTATCCACTTGGCTTGGGCGGAGTTTATCTTTCCGATGGTGCCATTGGCGACGTATTCCTTCATGGCATAGGATTCAGGGCGGGCGCGGTTGTTGAAGTTAAACATCACATGCTTCCCCGCTTTCTCAGCCGCATCTTTCATTGCCTGCACTTCTGCCGCATTGATTGCGGGAGGCTTTTCACAGAATGCGTGTTTGCCAGATTCCAGTACCTGGATCACCAGGGGTGCGTGAAATTTGTTCGGCACGATCACTGAGATCGCATCGAGTTCTTCCATCGCTAGGATGGCCTCCACACTGCCCAAAACTGTTGGGATGCCGTACTTTTCGGCTGCCGCTTGGGCAGCTGGTTCGTACATATCCGCGATTGCAGCGACTTCGGCTCCTGCCTGGCGAAATCCGGCTATATGATACTGAGCCATTCCTCCGGCTCCGATAACTCCTATTTTAATACTCATAGTATGGAAACGTTTATTGATGAATTACTGATTCGATTTATCGAATGCGGCGTCGAATGCCATTTCGTTAGGCTTGAAATCGACCGATTTCACAAAGTCGGCTGCTTCTTCAGCGCCGTGGAATCGATCCATACGACCATCTTCCCACTCGACTGAAAGAGGTCCTGCGTAACCTATATCGTTCAATGCGACGATGATTTCCTCGAAGTTGATGTCACCGTGTCCCAGAGAACGGAAATCCCAATAACGCCGCGGGTCGGTGAAGTCTGTGTGGCCACCAAAAACGCCTACAGATCCGTCACCGTGCCCCCACCAGGCATCCTTCATATGGACGTGGTAAATTCGAGAGGCAAAATCGCGGATAAACTTTACGTAGTCTACGCCCTGGTATCCGAGGTGCGACGGATCATAATTAAATCCGAATCGCTTGTGTCCCTTTACCGCGTCAATCGCTCTTGCTGCTGATGCAATGTCGAATGCAATTTCTGTGGGGTGAACCTCCAGCGCAAAATTGACGTTTACAGCATCGAATGCGTCGAGGATGGGAATAAATCTTTTTGCGAAATCCTGGAATCCCTTTTCATACATGGCCTGTGTCGTAGGGGGAAAGGCATAAAGCATGTGCCAGATACTGGATCCAGTGAAACCGTTTACTACGGCGGGAAAGTCTTTTTTGGTTTTCTTTCCTGGTTTCAGGTCCATGAACTTTCGGCAAGCCTTGGCGGTTGCGATCATTTCCCGGGCAGCCCTTTTACGGACACCTTCTGGCTTTCCGTCGCCCCAAATCTGCTCGGAGAGGATAGCTTTATGACGTTCGTCTACCAAGTCACAGATGGCTTGTCCTACTAAGTGGTTGGAAATGGCGTAACAGGTGAGTCCATTGTCCTGTAGGAGCTCCCATTTTTCTTTTAGGTAGCGTTTGCTCCTATTGGCTTGTTGGACATCGAAGTGATCGCCCCAGCAGGCGAGTTCGAGGCCATCATAACCCATGGCTTTTGCTTTTGGGGCTAGTTCTTCCAGGGGCAGATCTGCCCATTGGCCGGTGAATAAGGTTACTGTTCTAGGCATAAATTGTGAGGTTTTTTTAGGTTAGTTCGCGTATTGAGAAAGGAGCTTAGTAAGCCGATCAGCGTCCCCGATTGGCAATTCAAAAACGCCTTATTTATTGTTTAAAACCCGTTATTGCGCATGTTCATCTTCATATCCAATCTATTACCATGTCATCATTATTAAACCAAGGCTTTCTGGTATTAGCGCTTCTTGCCGCTACAGTGACGTTGTCTGCAGAGTCTTTGGAAGAATGGGGGACCCAACAGGGGAAACGTATCGCGCTTCCGAAACTGATTCAGTTGATCTCCGGTCATGAGCTGTATGATTGGGATGAGACGCAGGCGAATGTCTTTAATCTAGCTGCGAAAAGGGTCCTAAGTGAAGTAGCGAAGAAACCCATAGTCGCAGATCGCATCAATGAAGTGGGTAACGCTGTAGAACTTCTGGTGCTTGAGGCGCTTGCACAAACAGGGATGGACGTCGGGCGCCCACGGCCACCCTCCGGGCGGAAGAAGACTGCTGGCTATCCAGATCTCTTCGCTTCTACAGACGACGATTACTATTACATTGAGATTAAGACCTATTCTCCCAAGACGATTCGCAGTAGCCAGCGTACCTTTTACATCTCCCCATCCGAAGACTTCAAGGTAACAAGGGATGCCTTCCATCTACTGCTCGCTTTTTCCACGGAGGAGATAGAAGACGGTGTGTATTCACTTACCGGATTCAAGCTCCTGGACCTCCATGGACTTGAGTGTCAATTGAAGCTGGAGTTCAATGCGAGTAACAAAGATCTTTACGATCCGGCTTCGGGACTGATCGTAGTTGAGGAGTAGTTATGCCTGAACTCGCTGAAGTTGATTATTTTCGAAAACAATGGTCGCCTGGAATCGGGCAGAAAATTATCCGGGTAACGCTGCATCCTTGGACTCGATTGTTTCGTGAAATGTCCTCTGGGGATCTGGCCTCGTCGCTTCCCGGAAGTCGACTGGTAAGCTCGGAGACGCATGGCAAGCAGATGCTTTTCCGAAGTGATTCGCATGCTTGGCTGGGTATTCACTTGGGAATGACCGGTGCGCTCTGTTATATTGAGGAGTCCGACTTCGATGATCGATATGCGCACTTGGTGATCCAGACGGAAGCGGGCTATCTGCTGTTCAATGACCCGAGGCAATTCGGGCGAGTGCGGTTCGATGTAGGTTCTCAAGCTCCGTCTTGGTGGGCGAATCTTCCGCCTCAAGTTTTGTCGAAAGCCTTTGATTATGAGTTGTTCCAAAGCTTCTTGAAACGGCGTTCAGGGTCTCATTTGAAACCTTTGTTGTTAATGCAGGAGCTTTTCCCGGGGGTTGGAAACTGGATGGCTGATGAAATTCTCTGGCGTGCACGTTTAGCTCCCGGACGTAGGGTAAAGAGCCTCTCAGCAGAGGAGCAATGTGAGTTATATAAACAACTGCTATGGGTATGTCGCAATGCGTTGAAAGTAGTGGGAGATGATTGGGGAGATTTCCCAAATTCATGGCTTTTTAACCACCGCTGGAAAGATGGGGGAACCTGTCCGAAAACAAAGCAGTTACTAAGACGAGAGACAATTGGTGGTCGTACCACCTGTTGGTCGCCAGAGTGGCAAACGTAGACTCCGCGTTACTGATAGAGGAAGAAAGGTTTGGTTTTTTCGCGGTAGTCCAATGCTTGTGTTTCCCATTCGCGCACCCAGGCCGCGACATTTACGCGGGCGCCCTGCGTGGAGAGCGCTTTCCACCAAGCGGTTGATCCGACATGTATGTTGAAAAGCCGTTCCTGATTGAAAGGTACGTTGCTGAACGGATTGGTGCCTTTGAACTCAGCGGCCAGCTTCATCATATAAAAACTGAGCTCTGTGGGCCTGAGGCTGTAATAATCGGTGACCGTTGTGTAAACACCGACGCCCCGTTTGCCATTCGATTGTACGTAACTTGTTTCTTCAAACAGAAGGCCGGGAATATTCATTTGATTGAGCCGGTCTTTCAGGCGTTTGGGAGATACTCCCTCGAAAGTAAGCAATCGGAAAGGATACTCTGTTCCGATCCCATGCCTAAAGCCACCAATCTGCGCTCCCAATCCGGTCATGGGATAACCCAGTACTGCCGATAGATCCGGGATATTTGGTGATGTGGCGACCCATGCTAATCCTGTGTCGGGCCATAGCATGCGGCGGTTCCACCCCCGCATGGAAATGATTGTTAGCATACCTCGCTGGCGGACGGATTCTTCCACATCCAGCCAACCTTTGGTCGCCTTGGCCATGCGTGCGATTTCGCCTATGGTGAGTCCATGGACGTAGGGCATGGGAAATGGACCCACGTAACTCTCCCAAATCTCTTCCAGAGGAGGGCCATCGACTTTGATACCGCCGAGTGGATTGGGACGGTCCAAAACTATCACCTGCTTCTTATTCTCGAAGCAGGCTTCCATAGTAAGTTTCATGCAAGCCACGTAGGTGTATGACCGAACCCCGACATCCTGGAGATCAATGACCATGATATCGATGCCTCTTAGCATGGACGGGACGGGTTTCCGGAATTCGCCGTAGAGGGAGTAGACGGGGAGGCCGGTCCTTCCGTGAGTGCCACTCATTACCTTTTGATCTGCTTCGGCCACGCCATCGATACCGTGTTCTGGTCCATAGAGGGCCCGTAAGTTAACGTTCGTCGATTGGTGGAGAAGATCTATGGTGCTTACACCGTTTCTGTTGACCCCCGCTTTATGAGTCAGCAATCCGACACGTTTCCCTTTCAGTATCGAAAACTGGGTCGATTCGAGTACGTCGATCCCCAGCATTATCTTGGGGTCGGCTTTAAGAGTGGATAGACCGATCCCAGTGAAGGTGAGTAAAAAGCTCACACTGAAGAGGAGGTGTTTGAAGAAAGAAGTCGGGTGTTTTGGCATGCCTGCTAGTTTAAACCACTATAAGCAGGGATGTCTCTTAGAGGGCAACTTTAGAAGTTCGCTCTTCCCACATTAAACGGATTCGGTAGATCCCATAAAGGAACAGTCCGACGACCGATCCGAGCACCATCCCGCCGATCATAGTCGAATTGACGCCCGAGTAGATCGTTCCCAAAGTCGTTTCATCAGTCGTTCCGAATCCCACTGCCCCCAGCAGCCACGATCCGACTTTATAGTTGGCGAGATAAATTGGAACGAGAGTCAGGGGATTGGAAATAAACTGAAGGCCCGCGAGTACAGGAAGGTTGACCTTCATAATCAATGCAATCGCTGTCACGGTCAGTAGTTGAACTCCAAACAAAGGCAGAAACGCGACGATGGAGCCAATGAAGATCGCTGGCCCCACATAGGGTTCTTTAAACGACCAAAGATATTTTCTACTGCGCAGGTAGTTCCCATATTTCCCCAGCACCGGGTAGCGTTTGAGAGAACCTTTTCTAGGCATCCATCTAAGCACGTAGCGCAACCGTAGTAGCTTCCGAATACCTTGTTTCCGGGCTTCCGTCTTTTGCTGCTTTTCTGGGCCTGAGAGATCGCTGATCATTGCAATCAATGGGTTCACTTTTTGGACGTTTTGCAAGCCCGCCAAAGTATTTAACAAATGATTTCCAAAGCAGAGCTTTAAAGGTCCTAAAATCGATCCGTAAGCTAAGCTTTAGTTTTCAATAAATTGGAAATGGAAGCGATCAAATAGGTATGTGCATTTGCCAGTATCTCTTCTAATCGACCCTCTCTTGGTGAGATTTCTACGAGGTCCACGGTACCGGTTGGAATGATCGAATTTTCGGCTAACTCGATCCGCCCAGCCACAATGGTAACCCGCTTCCTTTTTGAGAGAGCGATCTGGGCTAAGGTGCCGGGGCCTTTACCCTGGAGTGAGCTGGCGTCAAATTTTCCCTCGCCGGTGATGAGCCAATCGCAGGCGTCTATTTTTTCAGGGAGGTTGAGCCACTGTGAGACAAGGTCAAATCCGGGGAGAAGCTCGACGTCGCAGGCGGTACTCAGCCCGAAGGTGATACCTCCCGCTGCTCCGCTTCCGGGGGCTTCGGTTAGGCTCCATGGTTTTTCGAGGTGATCGCAGAGCATACGAGCTATTCGCTTTCCTTGTTTTTCTATTTTGGGATGGTCTTCCGGTTTTAGACCTTTTTGTGGGCCATAAATGGCCGCGGCTCCCTGGGGTCCGAAGAGAGGATTCTGAACATCGCAGGCGATTTTTATGGAGGGGATGTTTCTTGGCAGTGCCCCTTTAATATGGTCGATCGTTTGCCAGAGTTCTGGACGAACGGTTTCAACTGGATGCCCGTCGGCGTCGCAGAATGTGAGTCCCAGGGCCTCAAGAACACCGAGTCCCAAATCGTTAGTGGAACTTCCGCCTACACCGAGCAGAATGCAGTCTGCACCCTGCTCAATCGCCAGACGGATAAGGACGCCTGTACCTGAGGAAGTGGTTTTCCAGCAATCCCGTGCGTTGATTGGAAGTTCCTGAAGTCCGGTTGCCTGCGCCATTTCGATGATGGCCACTTTGCTATTTTCTGAGAGCTTCCAGTCTGCTCTGGTGATCAAGCTTAAGTTGCCTCCTGAAACCCAGCCAAGTTGTGCCTTGATTGGTTGTAATAGTGAACCGGGTACAGTATGCGTTTCCAATAATCCATGTTGAGTGGTGGTAAGGATTTCGCAAAATCCTTCGCCGCCATCAGCGAGCGCTACGGTTTCGATAGCCCATTTGGGGTGTTTTTCGGCGAGGATTTTTTCGACAATTCTTCCAGCTTGGCTAGCCGACATGGAGTCCTTGAATTTGTCGAAACAGATGAGGACGTTCATGGTGTCAGGTGAGGGGTTTCTTTTATGCGAGGGCGATAAGCTTATCGTAAATGTCCTGGATGGGGCTTGCCTGAAGATCTTTGGCGGCGATGCGATTAGAGGGCGCTTTCGGAAGGGATGAAAGGGATTCGTTAAGCTGGAGTTGGCGATTGGCGGCTACTTCGTCGACTCGATCAATGGGGGTGAAAAGGGGGGCTTTATTTAACAGTGTAGGTGCTTCACGAATAATCTTTCTGATTGCGATTACGGCTTCGGTAAAGCGATCTAGTTCTGCTTTTGAGTAGCTTTCGGTGGGTTCAAACATGAGGCCATAGACCTCTGGAAACGCGACCGTCGGTGCGTGAAAACCAAAATCGAGGAAGAGCTTTCCAATCCGGGGAATGACGACCGCTTTGGGAATACCTGCTTCTTCGAGTGCGTCAAAATCAGCCTCTTCCAACGTGAGTATGAACTCGTGCATCCGAGGCACATTGTCCGCGTTCTTGGGAAGGCAGGGAAAATGGGCTCCCAGAGTTTTAAAGAGGTACTGCGCTGATAGGACTGCAACGCCGGACATTTGCTTGATACCCGGTCCACCGAGCCTGAGTAAGTAGGTAAAGCAGCGGATCTTGTGCGCGAAATTTCCCCAGTGCCGGTGAAATGAGCCAATAGAGTACTTGGGCTTAATCGGTATGTAGTGGTCGTTTTCTTTGTGAATCTGGTGGCCTGGTAGAAAGTCCACGAGTTTCTCGCTGACAGCCACGATCGCATCACCCGGACCTCCGCCACCGTGAGGAATCGTCCAGGTCTTATGGAGATTGTTGTGAACGGCATCAACTCCAAGAGCATCCAGGTCAACCCAGCCGGCAATTGCATTCATGTTGGCGCCATCCATATAAACCAGGCCTCCCGCATCATGTATGAGATCAGCCATTTCCTTAAACTGGCTTTCAAAAATGCCACCGGTATTGGGATTGGTCACCATGATGCCGGCAACGTGACCAATCTGAGATGCCAGAATCTCGCGGAGGCTATCCATATCTACCTGGCCGGTAGCGTCGGCTTCTAGGTAAACGATTCCTGTTTTTCGGCCGTCAACAATTTTGGTTTCATACCCGGCCATGGTGGCGGTTGCGAAATTGGTGCCGTGGGCACTTCTTGGAATCAATATGACGTCGCGCGCGGTATCTTTGTGATGAGTGTGGTAGGCCTGAAACAACTTGATTCCTACAAGCTCACCTTGTGCGCCTGCGACCGGTTGTGTGGTAACCCCCGCGAGTCCTGTGATGGCCTTGAACCATTCCTGGGTCTCATAGAGTAGGCGAAGGTTGCCTTGGACATCCTCGATCGGTGCTTGCGGATGCGAGTCAGCGAATCCAGGTAACCCTGCCGCCCAGTCGTTGATGTAAGGGTTGTACTTCATAGTACAGGAGCCAAGAGGGTAGCAGGTATCGTCTGGGCTTATGTTGAGATTACCCAAATGGTCGTAGTAGGCTTTTAGTTCATCCAGAGTTACTTTGGGGAGTGTAAGGTGTGATTTGCGAGTTTGGTCGGCTCTGAGGGCCGGTGCCGATTTCGGTTCGTGAGCGGCGGCTCCCAGTTGGTTTGTAAAGAAATCGACCAGCAACTCGATATCCTCGGTCGACTGCCGATCATTAAATGAAAGCTTGAGGAAGTTGCCATTGAGGGATGGAAGTCGATTACTGACATCGATTCCGATATGGAGACCCTCGGCAGAACCTTTCGCAATCAGTTCAGGTATTGAGGCCGGGATCTCGATGACAAACTCGTTGAAGAATGTTTCTTCGCAGAATGGAAATGATATCGCGGGAAGTCGGGAAAGTTTTTGAAAAGCCTGTACGGCATTCGACCGGGCTTTTGAGCAGGCGTGAGTCATGCCAGCATCACCGCGTTGTAGAATAGCCGATCCTACGATCGTGGCTACGTAAGCCTGGTTTGAACAAATGTTGGACGTGGCTTTTTCTTTGCGAATATGCTGTTCGCGAGTGGATAGTACCATGACGCGGCATTCCTTGCCTTGATTGTCTACGGCTTTGCCTACGTATCGGCCCGGGGATTGGCGGATATCATTTTTCACTTTATCATTTAGGCGGACTCCGAACAAGCCCAACCCAGGGCCCCCGAAGTTGGCGCCGAGACCGAGGTGCTGACCTTCTCCTACGATCATATCAACCCCTGTTTGTCCGAAATCGATGGGTCGTTTGAGTCCTCCGTAGGCGAGCAGCATTGGGTCTATAACCGCGATACTCTTTACGCCGATCGTCTGAATGGCATCGGTAAGGGCGTCGACGTCTTCTATCAGTCCGTGATGATTAACATGGGGGAAAATGACCCCTGCGAGTCGACTACCAAGTTGAGACGCTTGTGACTGAATATCTGCAACGGCTGTTTTTCCTGATTTAGGATCTAAGGGAATCCAGACGATGTTGATATTTGTGTCCTTAATAAGGGTATTGATGACTTCTTTATCGCCTGGATAAATTCCATCGGAGACGATGACTGTGTCGGATTTTCGAACCATTCTGAGCGCAGCGCAGATGGCTTCGAAGATGGCGGTTGAGCGTTCGTAAAGCGATGAGTTAACCGCTTCAAACCCAGTAAGCTCACTCATGCAACATTGGTAAATCCAGTGAGTGAGGAGGGTTCCCTGACTCCGTTCCGGTTGGTAGGGAGTGTAGGAGGTCGTAAGATTGCGGATATTGCAAACATAGGGAACGATTTCCGGCACTTCAAACTGGGGAAGGCCGTCACCGAGGAAGGAGGTACGTAGACGATTTTCGCGGGACCAATTGAACATCGTCTCCTGCAGTTCTTCATAGTCTTGAGCTGCGGGAAGATCGAGCGGATTTTGAAATTTTACTTCCGCTGAAATATGATTGAAGAGAGCTTCCAGATCATTCACCCCTATCGCCTGCATCATTGCGTCGATATCCCCGGTGGAGGCGGAGATGTAATTGTCCTTGAGCTCTCTTGGTAGGATTTTTGGATCGTAGGAAAGGGGAGGGCGGGAATCAGATATCAGTGCCATTGTGTGCAAGGGAAATAACCTTTGGTGAAAAAGCAAAAGAGAAATAGTCTTGTTTCAATGCGAGCGTTGAAAATGGTTCTAAAAAGCGAACAATCATGAGAAAGAAAGAACGTGCTGCCTACATAGAGAAATACCTTAACGAGAAGTATCCGGAAACTCCGATCCCGCTTGACCACACGGATGCTTATACGTTGCTGATAGCGGTGCTTCTCTCGGCACAGTGCACGGACGTTCGGGTGAATCAGGTGACTCCGGCCCTTTTTGAGTTGGCCGATAATCCGTTCGATATGGCTCGAAAACGGATTGATGCCATACAGAAGATTATTCGTCCTTGCGGTCTTGCTCCGCAGAAGGCGAAGGCCATTTCGGGCCTGTCCAAGATCTTGATTGAATCCTACGAGGGACGAGTGCCGGAGAGTTTCGAGGCTTTGGAGTCGTTACCGGGGGTTGGACACAAAACGGCATCCGTCGTGATGTCCCAGGCATTCGGAGTGCCAGCCTTTCCGGTCGACACCCACATCCATCGCCTTGCTCAGCGCTGGAAACTGACGTCGGGAAAGAGTGTCGTGCAAACCGAACGGGACCTGAAAAGATTGTTTCCGGAAAGTTCCTGGAACCGGCTGCACTTACAGATTATTTTCTACGGTCGTGAGTATTGCACGGCTCGAGGCTGTAGTGGTACTCGATGCCCGCTTTGCAGGGAGTTGTTTCCAAATCGCAAGTCTCCCGTGATCACGCTAAAATCTTAAAGAAGACTCCGGATGCTACTTTTTTGCGGTGTCTCGCGGAGATGTCTCCCAGGGCGGCCTTGGGGAATCGAATTCCCAAAGGCCACGCTTCTCCTGGATGGCGGAGTTATTAAGCTCCTTGTAATAAGGGTTGTTGGGGGCGTCGGGTTCGTAATACCAAGCCAGGCCAGCCTTCATGAGTTCTTCGTTTAGGCTAACGTTTTCGCTGTTGTAGACTTCGCCGACAATATCGCCGACCTTGTTTCGCCGAAACTCCAACACGCGCACCGGCTCGGTTCCGACCAGTGCTTTTGCCAATAGGAGTGCTTCCGCTCCTCCGAGTGATTGAGGGTCTGGTGTATCCAAAGCATTGAGACGCACTAGAGTTTTTCCTTCGGGTAGTTCGACCAAGAATGTATCTGCTTCTCTCCACGCGGAGATGGGTCCGGTCTCACCGGCGGCGTTCACCCATCTGCGGATTAAACTAGCCTCTCCAGTCCTGGCTTTCCTGAAATGCAGAAAGAACATAACGCCCAAACAGCCAAACAAGAAGGCGATTCCAAATACCATAAATCGTTCTTTCATAAAGTGAGTGTAAAACTACGGGTGGAAAGTCATTTCAAGTGTTGTGTTTCCAGTAAAGGAACTTTTTCGTGGTGTGTCTTATCCAATCAGTTATGGGTGTTCCTTTCATTCCTTCTCTCAAACAAGTTTCTGAGGCTTCAAGTAAGTTGCCAATCCCCGATTTGTGGCCGGATGATAGTTATGTGATCCCGATCGCAAACAGCCGTGTTACGCAGGATTTGAAATTTAGAAAGCTCGCTTTCAAAAATAGCGACGATGAACTCTGTTACCATTGGGTTTATGAAGGACAAATAACCGTTGAAACCCATATAGCTTCCTAGCCGAAACCCCATGGCACAAACGAAACTCACTTATTTATTTCTATTAGGCGCCCTGTGCATCTATTCTGGATGTTCGACATCGAATTCTGGCAATGCGGACCTTGCGCCGGATCCAGCACCCGTAGTTGTTGCTGAGCCGGAACCAGAACCCGTCAAGATGGTAGAGCCTGAAGTTGTTGAAGTCGTTGTCGAACCAGCGCCGGTCGTCGTAGCTGAGGTTGTCGCCGTTGATGAGCCGGTCGGGAAACCAGTGAAAGCTGAGCCGGCATCTCTTACGATTCTGGGGTTCATTAAGTATGTTGAGCTTGAAGGTGGTTTTTTTGGAATAATGACTGAGGACGGTGCCAAGTATTTTCCCGATTATTTGGGACCTGAGTTCAAGCAAGATGGCTTGGATGTGCGAGTTCAGGCGCTTCCACAGGAGCAGATCCTGGGAATCCAAATGTGGGGGACTCCCATTAAGATTCTGAAGATCGAATCGAACAAATAGCGCCATAAAGTCTCTATTTATTTAGAGAGTCCAGGGTTTGTTGTAATGGAGACAAAACGGCTCTTATTTGGGGAATTTTTTTAGGTCTGGCGCATCTTCTTATTAATTATTCTGAGAAGGATATAGCATTTAAGTATTTCATAATCATAATATTAAAGAGACTTATTTCGCATAAATCTTCAGGATGATGGCAGGTACGATTCGTGCACAAATTATAAGCATGAATACTCAAAAGTTTACAGAGATGTCCTTACGCGCTGTCCAGGATGCGCAGCAGATTGCACTGCACGGAGGAAATCCGGAAGTGGATACGATACACCTCCTGAAGGCACTGGTTGATCAAGAAAATGGAATCGTTCCTGAGATATTGAAGCACTTGGCGTTGGGGGCCAATGCGCTTTCTTTAGCGGTTGATAGGGAACTTGAAAAACTGCCAAAGACCTCGGGAAGTGTAGATACGTCCCGCGTGTATGTAACCCAAGCGTTGAATCAGGTATTTGCTGAAGCGGAGAAAGAGGCGGATCGCCTGAAAGATGAGTTCATCAGTGTTGAGCATCTTTTTCTCGGATTGGTGGAGGTAAACAAGCCTTTGAATCTCTCTGCGCTGTTCAGCAGTTTTGGAATTGAAAAGAAAAATGTCCTGAAGGCCCTCAAAGAATTGCGGGGCAATCAGAGAGTGACCAACCAAAATCCTGAGAATACCTATAACGTATTGGAGAAATATGGTATCGATCTCGTTGAACATGCCCGGGCAAACAAGATAGATCCTGTCATTGGGCGTGATGACGAGATTCGGCGGGTAATTCGTATTTTGTCCCGAAAGACGAAAAACAATCCTGTATTGATCGGTGAACCAGGTGTTGGAAAGACAGCCATCGTAGAAGGGTTGGCCCAACGAATTGTGCGGGGGGATGTTCCCGAGGGATTGAAGGACCGAAAGGTATTTTCGCTCGATATGGGATCCTTGATAGCGGGAGCGAAGTACCGAGGAGAGTTTGAGGAGCGACTGAAAGCCGTTCTTAAAGAGATCAAAGAAAGTGATGGGCAAATAATTCTATTTATTGATGAGCTCCACACCGTAGTGGGTGCGGGCAAAGTAGATGGTGCGATGGATGCCGGGAATTTGCTTAAACCGATGCTGGCGAGAGGAGAACTTCATTGCATTGGGGCAACGACACTGGATGAATACCGCAAATACATTGAAAAAGATGCTGCGCTGGAACGTCGTTTCCAGACCGTCCAGGTAGATCAGCCGACGGTCGAAGAATCGATTTCTATTCTCCGTGGATTGAAAGAACGTTTTGAAGTGCACCATGGTGTGAGGATTCAGGATAACGCATTGGTAAATGCGGCAGTGCTTTCGCACCGGTATATCTCGGATCGATTCTTACCCGACAAGGCGATCGATCTTGTCGATGAGGCTTGTGCGACAATCCGAACCGAGATGGATAGCATGCCAGCAGATCTGGATACGCTTGAGCGCAAGGTCATGCAGCTAGAGATTGAGGATGCAGCACTCCGGCAGGAAAAAGATGAAGCTAGCAAACGCCGCCTTGATGACTTGAAGAAAGAGTTGGTCGATCTCAAGGAAAGTGCGGATAGTCTTCGTCGCCAATGGCAGAAAGAGAAGGCTGAGCTTGCTCACGTGCAGAAGCTGCGCGAAGAACTGGAAACCGCAAAGCAGGATATGGAGAAAGCTGAGCGTGTTTACGATCTCAATCAGGTCGCCCTATTGAAGCATGGTAAAATTCCTCAGATGGAAGAGGAGTTGGAGGCTCTTGAAAATCAGACAGCGGGAAAATCCACGCTTTTAAAGGAAGAAGTTTCCTCTGAGGAAATCGCTGAGATTGTTTCCCGCTGGACCGGTGTTCCAGTTACTCGGTTACTCGAAGGCGAAAAGGAAAAGCTTCTCCACTTGGAGGATGTCTTGCATGAACGTGTAATCGGCCAAGATGAAGCGGTGACGTCTGTTTCAGACTCTATCTTGCGTGCTCGATCTGGTATTAAAGATCCGCGACGTCCGATTGGATCATTTCTTTTTCTGGGTCCGACGGGTGTGGGAAAGACCGAGCTGGCCAAAACCTTGGCAGAGGCGCTTTTTGATAGTGAGGACAATATCGTGAGACTGGATATGTCCGAGTATATGGAGAAGCACTCGGTTTCCAGAATGATTGGAGCTCCTCCAGGCTATGTAGGCTTTGACGATGGTGGTCAATTGACGGAAGCCGTACGGCGCAAGCCCTATGCGGTGGTGCTGTTTGATGAGATTGAAAAAGCGCATCCGGACGTATTTAACGTATTGCTACAAATACTGGATGATGGACGAATCACGGATTCCCATGGCCGTACGGTAGATTTCAAGAACACTGTAATTATTATGACCTCGAACCTTGGGAGTCAGCGGTTAATGGAGTCGATCGATAATGGTGTCATTTCCGACTCCGTGCGTGAATCTATATTTGCCGATATCCGTCAGGTATTCAGGCCGGAGTTTTTGAACCGGATAGATGATTCACTGATCTTTAAGCCGCTTCAGTTGGAAGAGATTGAAAAGATCGTTCTGCTGTTATTGGAAGAGTTGAAGACTCGGCTCAAAGAGCGCGACATCGAGCTCCAGATTTCGAGACCAGTGGTTTCTTGGATTGCTGAGAAAGGGTTTGATCCTGTTTACGGTGCGCGTCCACTGAAGAGGTTCTTGCAGAAGCATCTTGAAACAGCGATTGCTCGTAAACTCATATCCGGCGAAATCGGTGATGGTTGTGCGGTTGAAGTAAAGCTGGTCGACTCGGAGCTTGTTGTCTCTGTTCATGCGAAGGCGGAATAGTTCAGTCTGGCGTTATGCAGGAATAAAGTCGGCAAAGTTAACAAGAATGTGAAAATAGAGCTTGGCGCGTTCTTTGGCGTTGCTGGGTAGTTGGGGTGGGGTATTGAGTTGGCTTGGTTTTAATAAGTTAAAACCGAGATCTCATCTCTCCATCCTATCAAATCTTAATTGTGGCCGATTCGAAACAGCCAAAGTTTTTAGTTTATGCACCGTCTGATGTCGGAGGACTCGCTGAGCACATAAATTATCAAGTTCGTGAGTTGGTAAAGCGTGGAATTCAGGTGGATGTTTTGGCGACCAATGCATTTATGAGCCACAACCGGCCGTCCTACCGGATTAGATGTGTGCTTCTGGGTAAGGTGGCTTTCGGAAATCGTTATCTGAAGGGTGCATTCAATGTCTTAGGAGACATTATTAATTTCTACGTGCTTGCGTGGTATGTTATCTTCAGGCGTCCGACGGTGGTCTTCACAGACAGTTATTCGGAATATTTTTCACCGTTTTGGGTGTGGCCGCATTTGCTATTTTCTAGGGTGTGTGGAGTGACTTACGCGACAAACCTGCACGATCCAGTGAGAGACTTCCGCATCGGTCCTGTCTGGTTTCACGATCTATCGAACCGATTGGTTTTTGCTATCTATTCTGTGTTGCTCATACACGAAAAGCTTCCTGCTGAGTGTCGACTCTCTGACCGTATCCAGGTCCATGAGGTCCCTGTCGGTGTTTATGAGACGACAGCCGAGATAGATTCCAGTGAAACGTTCTCATCTCCAATCAGCGTCCCTGAGAATGGACGGTTGTTTTTGTCTTACGGATTTTTGCGGGATAATAAAAACCTCGATCTCTTTATCAGGGCAATGGTGGAGCAGCCCGATGCCTATCTGATCGTTGCGGGACGGAATCAGAGCACCAAGGACAAAGGTTTTCCTTTCTATGAAGCGCTTGCGGAAGAATGCGGAGTGAAGGATCGCATCCATTTTGATGAAGGGTTCATATCGGAAGCCAAGACCGACTACTATTTTCGACTCTGTGACTACATCGTTTTGACCTACGACAAGTCCTTCCGGTCGCAAAGTGGCGTGGTGAATATTGCGGCAAATTATAAAAAGCCTGTAATTGCTTCTTCGGGAAGCAGCCCGCTCCAGAAATGTGTTGAAGACTATTCGTTGGGCGTTTTCTGTGAGCCAGATTCTTTGGACGGATTAACGGCTGGCCTGGCTAGACTTTTATCCCCTGACAATTCAGTAGAACCTGATTGGGATGGTTATGTCCGTTACGCTTCCTGGAATACCAACATTGAAATCCTCTTAAACGCCCTAAAGTAATGAAAGTATTTAGATCCTGCGCTCCTCTCAGACTCGGCCTCGCCGGTGGAGGAACCGATGTTTCTCCCTATTGTGATAACTACGGGGGCTATGTTCTCAATGCGACGATCGATATGTATGCTCATTGTAGCATCATTCCAACGAAAGATGGGGTGGTGACGTTCGAGGCTAAAGATAAGGACGAGATCGAGAACTTTTTTATCGATGATGAGATCGATATTCATTCAGGTCTCGAGCTCCATAAGGCAGTTTATAAGCATATCATTAAGAATTTTAATGGGGGAATCCCTTTGTCTCACAAACTGATAACTTATTGCGATGCTCCTCCGGGGTCAGGTTTGGGATCATCCTCAGCCGTGGTCGTATCTATGGTTAAGGCTTATTGTGAATGGCTGAATTTACCTCTTGGTGAGTATGATATCGCTACCACAGCTTATGTGATTGAGCGCGTAGAGCTCGGCCAGCATGGAGGGCGTCAGGATCAGTATGCTGCCGCCTTTGGTGGATTTAACTTTATGGAGTTTTATGCGGATGAACGGGTCATCGTAAATCCGTTGCGGATAAAGAGTAATATTCTACGCGAATTTGAGGCCTCGTTATTACTCTTCTACTCATCAGTATCGCGACTTTCTTCGAAGATCATTGAAGAACAGATTGATCATATAAAAAAGCAAGAGAGCGGTGCGTTGGATGCGACCCATCGCCTCAAGGACGGAGCGGTAAAGATCAAGGAGCATCTTCTGAAAGGTAACCTGAAGGGTATCTCTGATGATTTGCGTAAAGGCTGGGAGTCGAAGAAGAAGATTGCGAAATCAATTTCGAATGAATCGCTTGAGACTGCCTTCGAAGCCGCGCTTGCGGCAGGTGCTACGAGTGGCAAAGTATCAGGTGCTGGCGGCGGTGGGTTTATAATGTTTATCGTCGATCCTTTGGTAAAAGTAAAAGTTACCCGGGCATTGAGCGCACTCGATGGAGATGTCATGCCGTTCCATTTTACCCACGAAGGAGCCTACTCCTGGGTCGGGACTTGTCTTAACCAGTGAGAGACAATCTAAAACAGGCGATTATTCTAGCCGGAGGCTTAGGGACCCGATTGGGTGGCTTGGCTAAGGATTGCCCGAAGCCGATTTTACCGGTGGCAGGTAAGCCCTTTTTGGCTTACTTGATCGAGAATCTAAAGCGTTTTGGCCTGAATGACTTTGTCATTTGCATTGGCCATTTGGGTGAAAAGGTAATTGAGACCTTGGGGGATGGATCGAGCCTAGGCGTCAGAATATCCTACAGCCGGGAACTCGAGCCCTTAGGTACCGGTGGCTGTGTAAAGAACGCGCTTGAATTGTTGGATGAGCATTTTCTAACGCTCAACGGAGACACCCTCTTCGATTTTAACTTTAGTGACTTCTTAAACAGGTATGCTGGGCAGTGTGAAGAAGGAACGTTGATGGCGTTGCGTCGGGTGGATGATGTCTCCCGTTATGGTGCAACTGAGATTGATGGGGTAAAGGTCTCCTCGTTCCAGGACAAAAGCCAGAGTGGTCCCGGCTGGATCAATGGAGGGGTTTATTGCATGGATAAAGCGACTGTTCAGTCCTTTCCCGATGGAAAGTTCTCAATAGAGAATGATTATTTCCCTGGACTCGCCGCTAAGGGTGAACTCTATGGCGTAAAATACGAAGGTTTCTTTATCGATATTGGGATTCCGGAAACGTTTGAATCAGCGCAATACGAGATCCCCGATTGGGCGACCAAGCCGATCGTTTTTCTAGATCGGGATGGAGTGATAAACGTGAATCATGGATATGTGGCTAGCTCTGATCGGTTCGATTTGGTCTCGGGGGCTTTGGAAACGATCAGGCACTTCAATGAACATGGTTACTATGTATTGATTGTCACGAATCAGGCCGGTATCGCCCGAGGCTATTATTCGGAGATCGAGTTTCACCAGTTCATGGAATGGATGCAAGCTGAGCTACGAAAATCAGGGGCGCATTTCGATGGATATTATTATAGTCCTAATCATCCGGATGGAACTATGAAGAGGTATGCTAAGCCTTGTTTCTTCCGGAAGCCAAATCCTGGTATGATCCTAAGGGGCTTGAGCGAATGGCCAAGTTTGAAGGAGAAATCGATTCTTATAGGTGACAAGCCTTCAGACATCGAAGCCGCCGAAGCTGCGGGTATCCGAGGTTACCTGTTTGAAGACGGTAACTTAATTGAGTTTTGTCGAGCGCAGGGTCTTATTTGACCGGAGCCTTCTAATCGAAGAATGCTGTTTCAAGCATAAGGCAGAGGCAGTGATAGATCGGTAAATGAAGTTCCTGGATTTTGAATGTCTCATCTTCGGGAACATTCAAGCAGGAGTCAGATAGAGATTTCAGCTTTCCGCCAGTTCTGCCAGTGAGGCTGATAGTTTTCATTCCCTTCGCTTTGGCGACTTCAGCGGCGTGCACTACGTTGGTCGAGTTTCCTGAGGTGCTGATCGCCAGTAGAACGTCTCCTTCTTTTCCAAGCCCGTAAGTGAGCTGAGCATAAACATAATCGGGGTCGCAGTCGTTGATGAACGCGGTGTTTACTGCAGAAAGGGCAGGAAGTGGAATTGCGGGGAGCGAGCCTTGAAGTTTACTTGCGAGGTTTTCTCCCAGGCACTCTGCTTGTTCCCCGGAAATTTTGCGACGCGATCTGAATCCCTTTAGTAATTCACCAGCGATATGATCGGAATCTGAGGCGCTACCTCCATTACCACATAAAAGAAGTTTTCCGCCGTTTTTGTAACAGTACGAGAGTATGTCGAATGAGCTTTCGATTTCTTTTTTGAGTTCAGTAAGTTGTGGGTAGCGGGCAATAAGCGTTTCTAAATCTGAATACATGGTGCTAAACTTCTATGGATGCGGGTGATTACAAACAAGGATGATTTGATTAGACTCTAAATATTGCACCGAGCTTGTTACCGAGTAACACGCTTGCTCCGACGATGCACACCGCTAGAAAGGCCATTGCCCATACGCCCAAAGCGGCTGCCACAAATCTCCCGTCTCCCAATAGTTGAAAGAGTTCGTAGATCGCCTTTGTAATGGGATAAAAAGCCTGCTTCTGTGCGAGAATGAGTGAGTCTGATACCTCGAGCATGGCGAATGAAAAACATAAGAGAGCGCCCGCCAGTAGGTTTGCCATGATCAACGGCAGGGTTATCTTTACGATAGACCTCGCCGGGGAACAACCAAGATTCTGGGCAGCTTCCTCGTAGGCCTCACTAGATTGCTCAAATCCTGCAACTGCGCTTCTGACTATGTAGGGGAGTCTGCGAACGGCGTAGGCGATGATGAGCAAGAGGGTTGGGTTTTCGATGGGATTGAGGAAATGGAAAAATTTGGCTTCTTGACTCATCGCAAGGTATCCGAATGCGAGAACCAGCCCCGGCACTGCCAATGGTAACATGGATAATACATCTAAAAGTCCTTTACCCAGAATCTTGGTTCTAACTAATATGTAGGCGATGGATATTCCGAGTATCACGTCTAAAATAGTCGCAATCGACGCGTATTTAAGGCTACTTGAGATAGAAGAAACCGTTAAGGGATGTCCCAATGCCAGTGTGTAGTTGTCCAGGGTCCATTGCGTTGGTAAAATTGATGAGTACCAATCTGTCGCCAGTGACAGGACGATTAGGCCGAAGTGAGGCAGCGTTGCAAAACCGATCACCGACATGAATCCAATCCAGCAAAAAATTGTACCTCCCGCTCCTAGTTTGATCCCGCTCGCTGAGTGAGTTGCTTTTGCCATCATCGCATAGCTGCTCCTTCCGAAAATACCTTTTCCAATGGCGTATATAAGGATAGAGCTTAGTAACATCACCGCAACGAGTGCATAGGGAAACGGACTACCCCCAATGTCTTTTATTCCGTAGTAGATTTGTACTGATGTGACTCGTGAATAATCGAAAATCAAGGGAACCCCTAGCTCGGTAAAGGCCCAAATAAAGACAATCGTACCTCCTGCAAATAATCCAGGGCGCATGAGAGGAAGGGTGACTTTCCAAAACTTTTGAAGGCCGATGGCTCCCAAGTTTTCGGCGGCCTCCTCCATATTCGGATCGATATTGGCCAGAGCAGCAACTGCGTTCAGATAAATGATCGGATATAAGTGGAGTGTATTTAGAATAACGATACCCCAGAATGGATTTAAGCCTATCCAATCGAGAGTGGTGTCTGGCGCCAGGATACCGATTTTCTGCAGAAGCGCGTTCACCGCTCCATATTGTCCAAATATTTGTTTTACTCCGATTGCGCCGACGAATGGCGGAAGTATTATCGGGATTAGTAATAAGCTCTGGAGAATCGTTTTCCCTCTAAAATCGAATCGATTGGAAACCATCGCGAGAGGCACGGAAAGGCAGAAACAAAGAATGGTCGTAAAAACAGCAATTAGGAATGCGTTTCCTAGACCTTCCAAGTAAATGGGGTTTGCAAAGACTTCGAAGAAATATACCCACGTAAACTGACCATCGGCAGTTGAGAAGCCACCTTTGAGAATCTGTAGGATTGGCCAAAGAAAAAACGCGCAAAAAAACAGGACTGTAAGAGCAAAGATAGTGTAGGCTGCTCTTCTAGACATGGTTAGAATGCTCTCTTTATAGAGACTGTCCTTTGAGTAGAGGCTGAACTCACATCAAGAATCTAGTTACGAGATAATACGGAGTGAACTCGCAAGGCCTTTTTTGCTAACCCAATAATCCCTGAATTCTCGAATTTAGGGATTCGACTTCAAAGGGTTTAGCTAGGAAAACGGTGTTTGTTTTCAAGTGATCTTCGAGTATAACCATATCCTCAGTGTAACCAGAAATGATCAGAATTTTTATATCTGGACAAATTCCGTAAACTTCCGAGGCGAGTTCCAGTCCACCAATTCCCGGTAAAACAAGATCGGTTACGAGCACGTCGAAGTTTTGGCCTTCTGATTTAGCGATTTCTAAGCCTTCTTCTCCGTTTGCTGCCTCCGTGACTTCGTAGCCCAGATTTTTAAGCATGGTAGCGTAAAGCTCGCGGCTTGCTGATAGGTCTTCAACTAAAAGTATCTTTGCCATGGGTATTTTAAAGGAGGAAAGCTAATTGTGTGTAGGCATAGAATCAGGTGTAAATACCTAAATGCCCTTTATTTACAGAAATATCAAGTTATCTTACTTTGGATACTTTTGTAAGTTGTAATACCGGTTTTCCTTATACTTTCGGAAGTTACACGATTGCGGCTTCGCCGCTCGTTGTTCGGATTGCGAATCGAATAAGCTCAATGGAGTTTTTCAGATTCAACTTTTTCTTTATTCTGTATCTGTGTGCTTCCACTGTTTTGATGCTCAAGTTAAGCTTTTTCGCGATTTCGCGATTGTTCAGTCCTTGACCAATACACTTGAAAACGAGGATTTCTTTGTTGCTTAGAATACTTTCAGCTGCGTTCAGCCATGGTGATGGGCCGTGTCCCATTTGTTTAAGCATTTGTCGGCGAATCGCTTCGCTCAAATAAATTTCTCCGTCCAAAATCTTGCGTATGCCATTAATGATAACTTCGCATGGCTCCGACTTTGTGATAAAGCCACTGGCCCCGGCACGCAGGCACTGTTCTGCATAATAAAGCTCCTCATGCATCGAAAGACAGAGAACCGGAACTTTAAATTCGGAGCCTTTAAGCCTCTTAATTAAAGATATCCCTTCTTGGTATTGGAGGGAGATGTCGATCACCACTAAATCAATGTCTAGCCGGTTGAGGTAATCCAATGCTTCGTCTTTCGTATTGACTACACCACAGACGTCAAAGCCCTCCTCCTTCTCGATCATCAATTGCAGTCCGTAAACCAAAATAGGGTGGTCTTCGACTATGAGTATTTTTTTTGGACCTTCTTTATTCACTTTTTAGCACACACAAGCTGTATTCGGGAATAGAACATCGGTTCTATTCCCGGATATTAGTAAGATTTGGTTCTATCAGAGTTCCAGACAGAGCCTGACTGGAACGCCATTGTACTATAATAATGGGGTATCCAACAATCAGGCTTGGACCTGTTCAGGATTTGCTGGAAAGTCCTTTTTCATTCTAGGGGTAAACCCTTAGCAGGTAGAGAGCTAAATACTCGGCTAGCAGAAGTATTGAATTCTAGCCCTTCAGGCGATTGTAATTGTGGAACCACTGAGCGAATCGCTCAGTGCATTTTGCTGTTTTCATGTTCTACCCACTGAACAGAAAATTGAACCAGTTCTGTCGCGTTTTTAAGATTCAATTTTTCCTTAATATGCGCTCTGTGAGATTCGATTGTCTTAACTGAAACATTCAATGATCCTGCGATCTCCCGAGTGGATAATCCGTTGCCTATTGACTGAACGACCTCGAGTTCTCTGTCGCTTAATCGATCGACCGGAGATTGGCTGCTTGAAGCGGTGCCATTTACTATCTGGTGCAACAGCTGATCAGAGACTCTCTGGCTGACATATATGTCCCCCTCCATGATCCTTCGGATTGCAGCCTTTATCTTTTCGGCATCCTCTTGTTTCATCACGTATGCTCTGGCACCTGCTCTGAGGGCTCTTTGCGCGTAAACGACCTCGTCGTGCATAGAGAAGACCAAAACCTTGAGGTGAGGATAAAGAGCCTTAATGTTTTTGATCAGTTCTAGTCCATTGTTGCCCCGTAGTGATATATCGGCAATTATGAGATCGGGACCCGTTTGCGGAATACCTTTTAGTGCTGAAGGAACGTCCTCAGCTTCGCCACAAATTTGCATGTCTTCCTCTTGCCCTAATAGTTGGGATAGGCCCTTGCGGATGAGGGGGTGATCATCGACTAAAAAGATATTTATCTTTCGTCCTTTTGCATGAGGAGTTGTCGTCATAATTTAGTTGGATCAGGGTCAAATTTGCAGTAGACGTACGCCCCGCCTCTTTCGTGATTTCCGATATCAATAAATGCGTTTATCATTCCAGCTCTGCTCCTTAGATTGTGTAAACCCATACCATTTGTCGTTTTTGGATCTGTCTTGAAGCCTGAACCGTTGTCCCGAATGGTTAAGATACCAAATTCTTTTTCCTTTTGTAAAGTAATTCTTATGGTAGTGGCCTGTCCGTGACGAATAGAATTGTTGATCGATTCTTGGGTAATTCTGAAAAGGTGACGCGCCATTTCAGGATCATACACAGTTAAGTTTGAACTCATCTCGAATTGGCAGTCTATCGAGTAAAGCGTCTGAGACTGTTGTATTAGCTCAACCAGGCATTCTTGAAAAGTTTTTCTATCAAGGCTAACTGGATTTAAGCCATGGGATAAGCAGCGTGTCTTTTCGATACTAATTTGGAGCTGCTTCTTAATCTCATTGGTTGCTTGAACAAGAGTCTCTGGGTCTTTCCCCGTTTTTATCTGGTATACTAAGTTGTTGGTAAAGAATAGCATGCCAGCAAGTTGCTGGCACAGATCATCATGGAGTTCTCGGCCTAATTTTCTTTTTTCGCGTTCAGAAATATTGAGTGCCTTCTTCTCCAACTCCTTTTCTTCTCTGATGCTGTAGAGAATTCCTTCAAAGGTATCGGATCCGATTTCACTCCTTTTGCCTACTTCTCTGAGCCAAACATGGGCGTCTTCATTGACCATCCACCGATAGTCGACTGAGTAAACCTCGGTTTCCTTAACATTTTCGACGACCGAAATAACCTTTTTCTGATCGAGCGGATGAACGGATTCGAACCAATCGTCTTCTTCTGAAAGCGAGTTTATTTTTTCACCAAGGATTTTGTCTGCCCATGGCGATAAAATCGTGCTGAATTTTCGTTTTTGCTTAGCTTGCCAATACACAACTCCACCTTCTTGTAAGAGGTGGTCAAGCCCTAGGGGGATCTCTTGTGTAGGCATCCTGTAAGTCTTTGTTGTTTATTGTATTAGGTGAGAGATACTTAATCCGTTATTAAGCATTTGATCCGAAGCTACAGGAAAAACACTAAATGTCCATATGGAAATACTCTATGCCTTTCCTAGGGAAACTAGGACGGACTTTAAGCAAAGTATTTTTTCTTTGACCAGATACAGGATGGAGGAAAGCCCTAATAGGGATGTTGGCACAAGAAAACCCACTCCGGGGAGTAGGTTGTATTTGTTGAAAGATGTTTAAAATTCAGTCCTACGGGCTGACTCTAAGGCGTCTTGCGCTGATTACTCCGACAAGTGCAAACGCTCCGACGAGCCCGTAAATGGATGGACTGGGTACGAGCGTTCCCATGTCTTTTATTCCTGCGACTAAGTTATTTGTGAAACCCGTGATCTGCGCTGTGGCGATTACGGTAGTCGCGGCGAGAATTAGTATAGAGGAGACGATTAATTTCATAATATTCTAAAGCTGTGTTGCTAACCTTTTAAATCCAATGACGGATGAATAATACGCAATTTCGGTGAATCTAACAATCGGGGGGAACTACTAAACTGCCCCGATGTAATTTCTCTCCTCGCTATAGGGGAATCCCCTAGGTTCTTGGCCGAGTTATTTTCTCTCTTCTTGAAGGTCTCTTTTTAGTGACATAAGCAGGTTTTTCTCTTCTGTGAACATAGCACTTTCATCGACTCTTGAGAGAATCTCTTTAGCTTTGTCTTTATCGCCATATTCGAAGAATATTTTAGCCAAGTAAACCGAACGCTGGGGGTCATTCAAATCTGAAGGTTTCAGCGCATTAACAATGTTTATTGCCTCAGAATGTCTTCCTTGGGTTTGGAGCGCGAATGCCCAAGTGGTTAAGAAATAGGGATTTTCACCATCTTTGGAGAAATTGTCCTTCGCGTGGATAAAGGCTTTGGTATCATTTACGCCTCTGAGTAAGGATAGCAGGGCAAAGTTGTTTTTACTTTCTAGGTCTTCAGGAAGGTATTGAACTCTCCTTTCCATTATTTCGAGCGCTTTTGAGGATTCTCCATTATCCATGAAATACTGAACTAGCACATTGTAGGTCTTATCATTCGCAGGTTCTTCGCGGAATAAGGCTTCTAGGACTTCTATGGTTTCCGAATCCCAATTCCAGCTAATGGTGGTATCCAGGAGTACGTTTAAGTTTTCGACATCTGTCCCGATCTCTATGAGACACCGTTTCCAGTAGTCTCTAAATTTGATTTCGTCATTCTGAGATCTGCTTGTAAGAGCAAGGAGCAGGAGCCTTGCGTATTCCTGATTTCCCCAATCTGTATCGGAAATAAATGCCGTTAGCCTTTCCCAGTTTTCGGTGAGATAGTAAACTCTGGATACAAGCTTCTTCGTATTTTCTCCTTGTGTGACTTCAGTAGTTAGATTGTCGATCCAGTGAAGGGCAGACTCTAATTGTTGATGTTTGATAAGAAACTCCATTGTCAGGTCTACATCCTGTGGTTCTTCGGTTTCACGTTCTAATAGCCTGGCTACTTTCTCTTTAAATGTATCCTCCTCCAGAACTTTTTCTGCCTGTAAGAGTAGCAAATCGTCTTTGATTGATAATTCTTCGATTTGTCTTAGCTGACTCGCGATCTCTCGAATCTTCTCCACATCATTTCTCACCAGTGAATGGGTAAGTAGTATTCGTAGAGCAGGTACGCGACTAGATTCGGCTTTGGCAAGCTCCTTCAGCGTATTTTCGGCTTTAGATATCTTTTCAGGATCTTCTGAAGTTTGGATTCTCAACGTCGAAAGACTGTAGAGGAGTTCTTCATCGTCAGGATTTGATTCGAGTAGTTTTTCCAAATGGTAATCTGCGAGTTCGGAGTTTTTCAGTCCAAGACCGAGACTGTAGCCCAGTTGATGATACTCATCTGTGCTTTTTGCGGATTCGGGATAGCTGTCAAAAGTTATTTGAGCACTTTTCATATCTCCGATTCTAATTGAAAGAAGAATATACTTCAAAAAATGCTCGGGATTGTCGGGCTCCAGCTCAGTCAACTTTTTTAGAAAAACAGGGATGTAGGGAAAGTAATCAGGAGAGTTTTCGACGGTCTGTAGTGCGACCTTATACGTTTCTACGTCCTCAGGGTTCTTCAGGATAGACTTTTGAATCAGAGTAAATGCGTTTCTGAAACTTTCTTTTTCGTTTAGCAGAATAGCTTCCTCTTTGTAGCCTTTTGCTTGGTGCTTCTTTATGGTCGGCCATACCAATAGCTTTGCTAACATGGCGGTGACCAGAAATCCCACAAGTAGTGTTGGAATAAAAATTGCGGGGTGAAAGATAACTTTCCTGATCTTAGGCATCGGTAGGCACGATTATGGTTGAAAGAGTGTTAATGAGCGCTTGTTTCGCATCTTCTAGGGTCTTGGGTCCTATCACGGATACACCCAATATTTTCTGCCCTAGATTACGTTTTCCTTCTGCGACAGAAGCTAGCCGTTCTTTCTGAGATAAGGCTTCCGTTTCAAGATAGTCTTCGAATGCTGACACCTTTTCTTCCCACACGGCGTGGAAAACGTAGAAATAATTGTCTCCTTCTTTGAAAAGATAAGTTCTGAAATTCAGAGGCACTCCATTCGATACGACGGAGTTTATACCCAGATAGGAGTGTAGTTTGTAGCCCGCGGCAGGGTAGCAGACCTCAGGTGTGTGAGCTGATACCAGTTTTTTGGAAACCCTTTTGGGTTCCCATTCGAGCAGATAGATTCGCCAATGATTTCCTGAGGTCCCTTCCCATGAAGCTGCTTTTCCCTCATTGTATTTGAGGATAGTTTTTGTGATTTCTGAGAATTCGTCTTCTTGGTAGTAAGGAGCCTTCTCAGGGAAACTGACCTCAAAGTCCGGGGTATCAATCAAGTCGGCTTCTTTACTTCTATAATAGGCTTCCGTGAATATCTCGCCGACCGAAACTACTGTGAGAAAAGCGATGAATGTAACAACGAATGCTTTTCTTATTTGTATCTGATTGGCCCAGTCGCTGATACGATTCGTTCTTTCAATATTGTAGGATTCATTCATTGAGAACCAGTAGGCGGTTCCCCACAGGCCAATAAGACTGATCGCCAAGACAGCATAGCCCAAGGGATCATGCCAGCTTTCCAACGAATCTATTCCTTCCGTAGCTCCTATGTAAGTTAGAACCACCGTTCTGCTGGAATTAAAAAGAAATGAAAGGAGGAAGCTCAATAGTAATAACCATACCCGGTTCCATGCACGGATACGGTAAAATTCGCCCAGAAAAAGAGACATCATTAGAGATGTTTGCAGGGATCGGATTCCGCTGCAGGCTTCTTCTACACCGATAAGCTGGCCCCCAATCTCAATTATGTTTCCTCTCGCTACTGCTTCCATAGATCCCATCGATAGAACGGTTGCTGTTATTGAGGCATTGATTTCCATTAGGTTCTGAAGGATCAGATTCTCGATTGCAACCGGCCACGGGACAGCGGAAAAAATAAAAAGAACGGGAAATCCGAAATGGAAGAGCCAAGGTCTTCCGCCCAGTTGTGCGATGATCAACAGCGTGATGCTTATAGCGAAAACTGCTATGTACCAATTTAGTAAAATCCAATCGAAGTTGGCTTCTTGAACGATTCGAAACGGGATGTATCCGATTAAAAATGCTGTGCAGGTAACGAGGGAAAGTTGGGAAAGCAACGGCTTCCCTGCCTTGGGCGCATCCGCAATGCGTTCAAAGAACAAATAGGCGGCAAGGGGTATTACCCACCATCCATATTGATAGAGAGGATTGACAGTCCATTCCATTCCCAGTTGGCGAACTACCAAGCTCCACAGCAGCATCAATGAAGCGGGTAGAATCAGGAGTTTTCCAATTGTGTCCACCTGTTTTGAGGAAATCACAGTGCAAATTCAGAGAGGTTGATTAGTGGGCTATGGTCCGGAAGTAGTTCTGGTTCGATCGGATATCGTAGTAATTGGAAATGAATGGTGGATGAATCTTCTAACGTTTAACTCATTCGTCCGTTTTACTTATCAGAGTCGAAGCCTCGGATAACAGTAAGCATATCGTCGATATCTTTGCTCTTAAGTACATTTCCCCATGGAGGCATAACAATTACGCCCTCGGGCGTGGTTACTCCCTCTTGGATCGTCTTGATGATTTGGGCATCCGAAACCTCTGATTGCCATTTTTTGTCGGTGAAATCTCGAGGGGCAACCATACCAGACGCCAACACGATATCTCCGGGTGAACCCTTGATGCCGTGACAACGCGAGCAATAGAGTTGGAATTTCTCATTCGCGCTCATCTCTATTTTTATCGGGGTTTTTGAAGGATCGAATTCTTCAGCTCGCTTGATCTTGAAAATAGATTGGCCACCTTTTCCAGGCCCCAAACGGACCACTAGGATTTCATCACCGTATTGATAGAGAGACGTGACTCCGATTGTAGTTTTAATTCCGGCAGATTTTTGAGAAATCAGAATGTTAGCGGATTGCTTTCTATTTTTGGAACCGATATCAAGACTGAAAATTTCACCAGAATTGTAGTCAGCAAATAGGTATTTGCCATTTAGTTCAGAGAGTTTTCCGTCCTTGTAGAAAGTCCCGCCTATGGAACACCCTCTCTCGAAAGAGTTTCGATACCAGAAATATGGTTCCACTTCATTTCCGAGAAAGTTGTCCGGCCTTTTGCCACCTAGCCAAGTAGTCTTGAGCGGAAGGGGGCCTTCACGGTAGCTCCATTGGCCATTATCTCCTGCGCTGATGATATTGACTTCCTCATAGGCTGTCTGGCCGACATCACCTACGATAAGTCTTTTTCCATCGGGTAAGAAGCTAAACCGTAGAGGATTTCTTATGCCGAGTGCCCAAAATTCTTCAAGGACTCCGTCCTTTCCAACGAAAGGGTTGTCGAGAGGTATCCAGTAGCCTTGGGTCTTTCCATTCGCCGGTTGTTTCCCGATGGGTTTTACCTTTGTAAGGTCATCGCCGTAGACATCGATTCTGTGAATTCCGGAGTAAAGGCTTTCGTCAATTTTCTGAGAAACGTTGGATCCGTCATTTTCAGGACCCGCGTCGCCCATGCCTAAGTAGAGATAACCGTCTGGACCGAATAAGATAGCTCCACCATTGTGAGAGGCGTCGGGATCTATCAAGTCGATGAGCGTCTTTTCGCTGCTTTCATCAATCGTGTAGTCTTTGAGTGACATTTCGTAGGAGACCAATCGATTGCGTATCGTTCCGTTGTCATTAAACGCGTAATAAAGAAAGAGGTGAACGTATTCGTTTCCGTTTTTTTCGAATACTTTAGGACCGAAGGTAGCACCGGCTGCACCGAGTTCATTGTAAGGGGCGTCTCCTATCGTACCGATAAGGTCGATTACGACCTTGTGTTCGAAACTATCACCTACCTTGCGGATGAGGGAGAATTCACCGGTTCTGGTGAGTACGCAAAACTCTGCAAATTCGGAAGGGGCATCGATAATCTGGACTGGATAATGAATATCCAGATCTTCGGAAAAGACTTCCAGTCCGTAGTTTGAACTACTGTCAGGAAACTTTTCAGCAAACGCAGTTATCGTGATTGGAGGTATCACATTAAACTTACGATAAACTACGAATATGACAAATGCGATTGCCATAGCCCAAGTGGAATAACCGATCACACTAAACAATCGATACTTATCCGAGCGTTGGGTTTTCACTTGGTGTCTCCGAAGAAGTAAAACCAGTCCGAGAATCGCGAGAAAAAGAAGTTCTATGCATGCATATAGAACTATCGCTCTATACCTAAAAGGGCCGATCAAGGAAGGTCCTACGATAAATTTATATAGAACCATCGCTGCAAAAGAGCTTTGGACGTATATCGCCAAGATTTGATGGGCAGCGGGTCTCTTAGCTCTAATTTGAAGCTCCGACAGAAATGAAAACGGCGCAAATGCCAGAAAGATGCTGATAATAAACTTAAATGTTCCCAGAGGTTCTACCAGGAAAAGTTCCAGATGGTGAATGAACAAGATTCCAAGACAGGTGGCTGGTAGAATTGCGAGGGGACGAATCAGGGAATCGAGCGTGAATTTTGTTTGAGTGCTACTTTTCATAGGAGACTATTGATAGGTAGGAAATTTTTAACCTTTGAAGGGACTGAAGATTTAGTTTCGGTTTTAGAATCGAAGAAACATTTCAATTTCGACTGGTTAACGATAGCGGTATTTTAGTTGGTTTTAGTAAATGTGTTTTTTTTTACAGATGAAAGAGACGAATCGGGAAACTGGAGTAGGGCTAATGATGTAATCCTATGGAGGTATTGAATCGTGTTTTCACCTTTTGAAGTAATTAGACTATATAGCCAGGCGTATGTATGGGAGATAAAATGGCAGGGTTTTATCGGACTAAAAATTCCTCGATCTTCTCTAACTCCAGTCCTAAGTGCTCCATGGTACATGAATCAGGTATTGTGGCATTATTACTCCATTGTTCAATCTTTCCGGGATGGGTTACGCAGTACTTTAAAGCATTATAGATCTTTTCGGAAGTTACGGACTCGAGTTGGTAACCGTTTATTCCGTGCGCAACAATTTCAGCGCAATTTTTCGACACAAGAAGTGGCAGGGATTT
Source organism: uncultured Opitutaceae bacterium (assembly GCA_964352065.1). GTDB lineage: Bacteria > Verrucomicrobiota > Verrucomicrobiia > Opitutales > UBA2995 > UBA2995. The sequence continues at coordinate 77,485 of CAYGQM010000007.1, read as the reverse complement.
TCCCAGTGCTTCCAGTTGAGTGATCGCAAAACCGTCTGAGAGAGTCGGTAATATGAATATATCCGCGTTGGCGTAGAACTGTTCGGCGACGCTTCTGGGTACCGCACCATGAAATCTGACGGGTAACTTGTTGTAGCGGTCTGGGATTGAAACATAGTTGGGTCCGACGAAATCGATTTGAATAGGGAAATCCTTTAGCAACTCCATTGCTTTTAGCAAATAATGGATTCCTTTTCTGAGGTTTACCTGACCCAAAAATAGTACCCTCAGCGGCCTCTCAATGGTGAATGATTTAGGATATGTCCGCGCACTCTTGATGTTTGTTTGTGCGGAATAGGCAAGAGGGACTACTTTAATTTTTTGATCATCCAAACCTTGTTTGAGAAGTGCATCTTTAGACCAATCAGAATTGACTATAATAGCATCTGCATTTCGCATTTCCTGAGTCCAATTTTCCCAGTAGGCGGCAGGTGCCCTTTTTTGAAAGGATTCGAATTCCGGGTGTTTCGCTTCTTCAGTCGCTACGAGATCTTCTTCCAGTTTTCCCGGATCAATCTGGCCGATTACGATCTTCCAGCCGAGCTCCTTGAGCCATTTGCTGAGCTCTAAAGCAGTATAGGAATAAGAGAAGAAGATTCCCGGTTCCATAGCTTTCAGGATGGCTGCTGCGTTGCCGTGAATTTCGCGTTGGAACCATAGATTGCGTGCGACTATAGTCTCCCACTCAGTTGATCTAGAAAGTTTCGTTTTTCCTTCGTAGAAAATACGCCTCAATCCCAAATGGATAATGTTGGCGGAAATTAGGTCTGAATGCTGTCGTTCGGCCATTTTTTTGATGGAGCCGATTGGCATGTTCTTAAGGTAGGGATAATCCTGGCCCCAAAAGTCCGTCAAGAAACAGCCGAGCTTTCCTTTTTTGTGTAATATTCTCGGAATCGAGTAGTGTTCACGCGAACCGAGTTGACTGCAGACCCATTGCATTTCTTAGGTCCAACGTTTGGATTTAGGCTCACACGGATCACCTCCACAAACCATGCCTGCAGGAAGGCTCTTGAAAACTTTTGAGCCCGCAATGACGACACAATCGACTCCGAGGGTTACATTCGGAGCCACTATCGATTGGGCTCCCAACCACGCGCCATCGCCGATCGTAATAGGTCCATTTCTGTATTCAAAGGCTGGGGACCTAAAGTTATGATTCCCGCCGCATAATAGCGTTCGCTGTGATAGACAGGCATGTTTCCCTACGGATACTTTTTCAAAATTCAAAATAAAACACTCTTCTCCAATCCAACAATGGTCACCCAGTTCCAATTTCCAGGGTAGGTGGATGTTTACGCGAGGTTTGATGACTACTCCTGCTCCAACGATCGCACCGAAGAGTCGCAGTACCGTGCGCTTAATTGATTGTGGCCACGGGAAAGCGGTTAAGAAAAATACCATCTTGCACAGATACCAGATGAGTTCTGTAAATTTATTGCGTCCTCGATCCAGTCCCACTGTTGGATCAAACTGGTCGAGTCTCATGCGAGTCTGTTCTGATGTGGCTGGCTCATCCATCGGTCGCATCGGTAATTTTTGTGGCAATAGACTCCCAAGTATATTGCTTTTCGACCAACGATCTACCTTTGATTCCCATGGCTTTTAGATCTGCTTCAGAGGACATCAGAGCCAAGTTCAAGTTGGTCGCAATGGATGTTTTATCTGCTTCTCCGATCCAGCCAGCATCTTCTTTTGCTAATTCCGGGAAGTTGCAGCCTGTAGTGCCAAGCACCGGTAAGCCGCACGCCATAGCTTCTAGAATAGCGACCGAAAAACCTTCTGAATAAGAAGGTAAAATAAACAGATCGCTCGATTTGAGCCAGGCAAGTTTCGTGTCTCCAGTTACGGTTCCTACGAAACTTACCGAGTCTTCAATATTTAGGCTTTTCGTTAATAGTTCCAGTTCCCCACGATGGCCACCTTCATCGGGTCCGGCTACAATAATCTCCCAGTCTTTGTGCTTGGAGGCGAATTCCGGCCATACTTCCAGGAGTAGCTTCAGTCCTTTCTTGGGGTGAATTCTTGCCAAGAAAAGGATCCGCTTTCGGCTCTTTTCAGGGATCATTTCTTCCGGGGGCGGGCGATCATACTCTACCAGATGTATTCCGTTGGCCGCTATGACGATGGGTGCAGTAATCCCGCAAGCCCGGATTTGGTCTGCCTCTTTCAGTGTGAGGGCGCGCCAGAGTTGAGCGTATTTGAAATTTCGGGATTCGAATAGAAAGTGGGCGATTCTCTTTGGAATCTTCGATCGACTTAGAATCCACGGCTCAAGAAAACCGTGGGCATGGTATACGAGTTTTTTTCGATTCTTAATCGCATGAGTTCCGATTGCCCAATTGGGGTAGACGTAAAAACCATGGCCGTGAAACACATCATAGGTTTTTGCCCAATCGGCGGCCTGGTTGCGAATCTCCCTGGAGTAAAAGCATTTACCCGGTCCGGTTCGTTTTCCGACAAACGAATTCGGGATCTGATCGCTAGGAGTTTGCTCATAGGTACTTACCATAAGACTTTCAGTGCCTCTATCCAGAAATGATCGATGGAGGTCTACTGCTGCTTTCCCGAGACCGCCACCCTGTAGAGCCTCAATAGATTGAGTGAAGTGCAGGTGTTTCATTGGTAAGAAAGGGTAGATCGAATCGCAGCAATAGCGTTTCTACCAAAATTATCGCAATCGAACTTTTGGGCGAGTTTGAACGTTTCTTGTCTCGTTTTGTCGGTGGCGAGGGAACCTGTTTGCAGTCGATTCAATTCTGTAACGATTGATTCTGTGACATAGGGGTCGAATGTGTACCCCGTTATTCCTTCAATAACCAGATCCTCTGCGCATCCCGCATTTTTCGCGACTAAAACTGGAGTTCCACAAGCGAGGGCTTCGTTCACTACGAGTCCCCATTCTTCCCAAAGACTGGGCATTATGAACGCTTTTGCGAGTGCGAAAAAGGCGGGGTTATCTTGTATCTGCCGGAAGCCATAAAAGTGTACTCCCTTTTTGGATTCATCTATTTCGGTTGGCGTAGGTGCGCTCTTTCCATGTTCGTAAAGCGGAAGATCTAACTCTCGCACACGCGATCTTACAGCTTGTTCTGTGGGGCCTGATCCGACAAAAACCAATTGAGTTACAGTGTCTCCATCCCCACATTCTGCTTGAGCGTAGGCCTCCACCAATCGTGGAAGGTTCTTTTTTTCCACCATTCTGCTTAGGCTCAATAAATAGTCAGTGGGCAAATTGAGATTCGTCCGTTGTTTATGAGCAGAAGCTCTTACTTCGTCTGCTTGCCTGGAAAAATAGTCTACGTCGATAGCATCGTAGCCTATAAAGATACTGCTTTCCTTTAAGCCGAGGGAAGCGAAGTGTCTGACGTGGGGTTGTCCTCCGACGAATCCGGCGTGGAATCTTTTTACGATCTGCCTTTTTATCCAACGTTTCAGTCCGGTTGCCCGTTCGGTGTCGGCGTGTGACTCATTCATCATAATGATCTTCGCTCCTCTTATTCGACAGACAAAATTAGCAAGCAATGACCAGTGCCAATAGGATGGGACTAGGGCGTAATCGACCTTCAGGTTCCATAGATGAGGTATTAGTTGAGTTATACATTTCCATACGGGGAAATTCATTTCACGATCACCGAAATCAAAGTGAGTGATTCCGTTTTCGTTGTCCTCGACTGACCACTCATAAATGTTACTTCTTTGAAACAGCTCCAAACCAAGCGGAGTGATGTCATTCTCCTCGCAGGCCCTTTTAAATCCCCTGTATCTGGCATAGTGATACGGGCCCCAGTTCCCCCATATCAACAGAGCTTTTTTGTTAGAGCCATTCTGTGTCATGTTTGCAGGGATTTCTGGGGTAATTGTTGGTCTTCAATTTCTTGAAGGGATTCTATCAAATCTTTCCCTGAGGACTTCATGATCCAATGATGCATCAGCCACCAAACCAGAACCGGTAGCTGTGTGAATAGCATAAATTTAGCCATCGATACGATACCTCCGTCCCTGAACAATTGAAGTAGCACCGAGTTCGTAATCATAAATATAGTTACTTTGAAGATATTGTGTTGGTTCTTTATAAACCAGCTGTAGAATAATCCGAGTCCAACTCCGGCCAGAACCATATTGATTCCTATTCCGATCCACCCCCCGCTCATCCAGCCGTCTCCGATGATTGAAACGGTGAGCCCGATAAAGTTACCGTAGTCATTGAGGTCAAAGTACTGAATCGGGGGTCCGATAGGTTTATTCTTCCAAAGCTTTCGTGGAATGGGTTCGGTAAAAAGCTGTAGGTGTTGAGTCCCATAGGTAAATGTATCGGTTTCTCGCGGTACTTTATCGAGTATGTAGGCCAGGTAGTCGAAATTCGCGAAATCAAGGGTATCCCATTGTCGGCTGAACGCGAATTGCTTATCTTCCATTGAGTCGACGCGTACGATCCTGGATTGAGCGTACTCGGAGCCTTCAATCAGATTGCGAAAATACATCCGGTTCTGACTTAATTGATTGAAGAATACGAAAATGAAGGGAATAGGTATAAGCCATTTTATAGATGGCAGGTCTCTGCGATTCACCCAGCAGTGATACATCATGATCGCCAAGATCGGCAGAATCATAGTCCATCTTGCCCAGCCTTGTGTTGCTCGGAAATATATGAACCCTAGAAATGGTAGGAATGACCACCACTTCCATTTGAATAAAATGATCGCAAGAATCGAAATAGGAATCAGAACCTGTTGGGCGTCATTGGCGTAACCACTACTGCCGGTCATAATATATACACCACCAACTCTTTCCCCTTTTTGCTCGGCTCCGAAAAGAGAGTAGGCCGCAAGTGGTAGAAAAAGAATGACCATGTAGATAAACGCCTTACGCATTTCAGGCGTCACGACAAAGGGTTTATTTATCTCTTTAACTCCGCGTTGGTTGGTCGTAAGGGAGAATGAAATGATAAACAATAATAGGCAACCAGAACTCACCCATAGGGTGAGTCGAAGCAATTCGTCAGAGGGCGTTAACCCCATATACCGCCAAACGAAATCAAAATCCCCGTATTTGATGAAGGATGGACGTATACAAAATACCAGCGCGTGGAATGCCAGGTAGATTGACGACGGATGAAATACAGTCAGTTGCCCACGCATCATCATGAACAGGCTGGCGACTACCAGAACTGCCCATTGAATGGTTATATCGAAATCGGTCATATTCGTTATATGAGCCAGGGATCGAATTTGACTTTGTAGTCCAGACCTCGTGGACGTTCTCCCACTTTTCTTGCGGGAACGCCTGCATAAATACCGTAAGGTTCCGTATCTCTACTCACGACCGATCCTGCGCCGATTACGGTTCCTTCTGCAAGGGTGACACCGGGTAGAATCGTGGAGCGGTACGCCACCCAGCAATGATCTTTAATGATTACCGGACCTCCTTTGTCCTCGAAACTTGGCGAGCGTGTATCGTGACCAAGGGTGAGGATGGTTGCTTCAGGTCCGAGGGATACGTTCTTACCAATTTCAATAGGATACTTCCTACCGTCCAGGACGCATCCCCAATTGATTACCACATTATCGTCGACTGAAACTTTGCGTCCGTTTAGAAACTTAACGCTCATCTGTACGCCTGATTCATCTCCGAATTTTAAGAGATAGGTACGCAAATAGGCTTTTCGAATCTTTCGTGACGGGAACCTTCCAAGCCAATGGTTGTAAGTATAAGCGAGAAGAGCACCACCGATAAGTTTGGCATTTTGGTTAAAAGATAGGTTGCTCATGTCTTCGAAGGTACGAGGGTGCAGGCGTTCTAAGGCCAGGGTTTAACTCAAGGTTTCGACAGCTCCAACCAATCTGGATGTTCCTTAGCGTGTTCCAGAATTTCGGAAAGTATCGAGTCTATTGTGTGAACGGGTGCCCAATCCCAGAGGTCTTTTGCTTTTCTGTTATCGAGCACCATCCAAGGGATATCAAATGGGCGCATGGCTCCTTCAGCACCGACTTCATGTAGGCCACACTTTTCTGAGCACCAATCCGACAGTTGGGCTAGAGACATGCTGTTTTCGATTCCCCCGCTGAAGTTGCAGATTCGGTCTACTATGCTGTCGATTGTGCGCAACTGTTTCAGAATAACCGGAACAAGGTCCTTGGGGTGCAAACAATCCCTTACCTGATGTCCGTTTCCTCCGAACCCGATATACTTGAGGGGCATTCTTCGAAGATATGCGTTTATCCAGAATGAAAAAATGCCTTGATCCGGTCTTCCGAATTGTCCTTTGCCCGCAAGTACTCCGCAGCGGTTTATCCACACTGGGAAGTCAAAGGTTTCGCCATATTCCAAAGCTAACACCTCGGAAGCGACTTTGGTAGCTCCATAAAGTGAAACTGGTGCCATCGTACTATAGGATTCTGAGACTCCGAATTCACTTATTCCATCTGGGAAGTTTTGGTCTGGTATTGGAACGAATCCTCCACCCTTGGCTGCCACCTGTATTTCACTCAAACCAGGTATTGAATAAACCCTGCTCGTGCTGAGTAGAACAAAAGCGGCGTTGTGGGCCTTACAAAACTCCAATAGATTTACAGTTCCCAAAAGGTTGTGTTCAATGAGCTGGATGCTGCTTGTTTTTCCATCGACTCCAGCGAGTACGCTAGGGTTTGCCGCTGCGTCTATAACCGCGTCAACAGCAGGTAGTGTCTCGAGGTCGCTTTTGGACCGAATATCTCCGTGGAAAATTTGCACGCCGAGTTTCTTCAATTCCAGGCGATTATTCTCGCTGCCAGGTCTTATGAAGTTATCGAGGCCAACTATGGATATATTCGGATTGGTGCCTAGAAGCTCTCGGGCAAGGGTACTTCCCACAAAACCGGCGATACCAGTGATTAGAATTTTCACGATCCTTGCCTTACTTTCCACGCTTCCACTATCTGTCCGATCGTTTCCTCAAGGGAGATGGTAATATCCCAATCGGGATAGTGTTCTTTCATTTTACTAAGATCGCTATAGTAGCAAATATGGTCACCGATTCGATTACCATCGAGGTATACGAATTTCTGTTCTTTTCCAGAAAACTTTCCTGCTATTTGAAAGGCTTCCAGTATCGAGCAAGAGTTGTCCTTCCCTCCACCGAGGTTGTAGACTTCACCCGCTCGCGGATTCTTGTAGAACTCGAACATGAATTTTACGACGTCTTCAGAGTGAATGTTGTCTCTGACTTGTTTCCCTTTGTATCCGAAAATCTTATATTCTCTGTCTTCGAGATTGCACTTTACCAGATACGAGAGAAAGCCATGGAGTTCTACGCCGGTATGATTTGGTCCAGTCAAACACCCACCGCGCAAACAGCAAGACGGCATGTCAAAATATCGCCCGTATTCCTGAACCATGATATCGGCTGCTACCTTGGATGCTCCAAAGAGTGAATGCTTGCACTGATCAATTGAGAAAGTCTCGGGTATGCCATTCGCATAGGTGTCATCATCATAATCCCATCTCGTCTCAAGTTCTTGCAAGGCGATTCTATTGGGTGCGTCGCCATAGACCTTGTTTGTTGACATGTGAATGAAGGGGGTGCTCGTGTCTACTTGTCTGTTGGCTTCGAGAAGATTTAGAGTTCCTACCGCGTTGGTGTCAAAATCATCGAAGGGGATGGCGGCAGCACGATCATGGCTCGGTTGTGCTGCTGTATGTATGATAACATCCGGTTTTACGTTTTTAACCAGTGCGAGAATACCTTCGCGATCGCGAATGTCTACTTCGTGGTGGATAAAGTTCTCAAGGTTCTCTGTGAGTCTGCTTTGATTCCATCGCGTATCGCCTTGTGGCCCAAAGAAGACGGCCCTTTGGTTGTTGTCTACACCGTGGACTTCAAAGCCTTGACGGTGAAAGAAGGTGCATACTTCAGATCCGATTAATCCTGAGGAGCCGGTTACTAACAGTTTTTTCATGGCAATATTTTGTCTGAATTACTTTGAATGAATGGTATTAAATCCAAGATCGAAGATTAATGCTTCCTGTTGCTTGGTGAGTTGACTGGGAAAGAATAAATGAGAATCTCTTGCTCCACGCACGCGCAGTCTGTATCCGCTTCTCCACTGCGCTACTTTTTCGGAAACATCAATGCTGGATCTAGAAGGAAAAGTTTCCCTAAGGGCCCAGAAGTGGGTATAGGATCTTAATAAGTCTTCACGTTCATCTAGGTCGTAATAGATCTTAGCGCACAAGTGGCGGAGCCGCCGTAAGGCGTATCTCGAGTGTTTGGTTGGTCGCTCCTTTAAAAGGCCAATATACCTATCAAAGTACTTGGCCTGTGCTATCCGAACTTCCTCAAATCTACCTTCTTCGCTGGAGAGTTTGTTCTCTGAGTTGTTTCTGTAAATAGTGAGAGCTTCATCCGAGAAGCTGAAGGACGCTCCGTGCATCAATATGCGTATGAAATAATCCATATCCTCCAAATAATTAATATCAGTTCTTAGAGGTCCTACTCGGTCGAGAACTGATCGTTTAAATAAAAACATTTGGAGTACTATAGACCACCCGTTGAGCAGGGCGGTTTTCATTCGTGTGGTAGTGAGCTTGTCTGACTGCAATATCGGGCCAATCAGAGTTATCTCTTTTCCACGAATCTCAAACTTTCCCCAAGGGCTGTATGCTCCGTCGGACTTTTCTTTTTCCAATATTGAAACCTGACACGATAACTTATTTTTTGAAGCAATGTCATCACTATCCATAAATTGGATATACTTTCCATTGGCTACGCTTAATCCCAGATTGCGGGCTGCGCCAGGGCCCTGGTTCTTTTGCCTCAAAACAGTGATCTGGTTTCCAAACACTTTGAGTACCTCTATCGAATTGTCAGTGGATCCATCGTCCACAACGATAACTTCTTTGTTCGAATAGTCCTGATCCAACATGTTTTGAACCGTTTCTGCGACTATATCTCCTCTATTGTAATTGGGAATGATTATGGAAATCAGATCCATGATTTATAGAAACAAAGAGTGTTTATTTGCAGGTATCAAATTTGTTGGGCCTGGGCTTTCGAAACCTTTAGCGGAGCAACGTGTCCAGTCATAAACTTTAAGTAGTTTTGAAAGGTATTTGCTGAATAGTGTTCAAAGGCGTTTTTTCGGTTTTTCTCGGCCTCCACCTTTAATTCGCTGTAAGAATTTACAGCCTCTTCAATTGCCTTATACAACGACTCGTCGTTTTCAGATACGAATCCGACCCCGGATCCATGTCCATCAGTTACCAGGCTTTCGTTCCAAGAGTCTTTGGTATAGATCATGGGGATCGAATTGATAGCGGCTTCGATCGCCACCCTGGAGACCCTTGCGTAGTAAGCGCGTAAGCGATAGGGGAGTAGCATAATGTCTGTTTGGGCTAGCAGTTTGGTGTATTCTTCCGAGCCGAGTGGAGTAGTTATGTATTCTACATTGGGACTTTCGACCAAGGCCGGATCCTTTGTACATAGGGTACCATCTTCCAAGTGGAAATCGGTCACCCACTGAAGAACAAAACGGACTTTTGTCGCAGGGTTTAGTTTTAAGTATCTTTTGATAGCCTTTTGAATGAGGTCAGAACCTTTTTCATATCGGCTAAATCCCAGGTGCGAGATCGTAGTATAATTACCGGAATCATTCTGCATATCTATCTCGACCTCGTCTACCGGATGGGGAAGGTACTCGAATGGTAGCCCGCAAAACTCTTCGTATTCCCGCGCCATCTCCCTTGTCTCACAACCCAGTAATACAGATCCGTCCTGAATCTGTGGTTTTAATGACTCAAGTGCTTTCTTGAATAGAAGTTTATTGGGTGTCTTGTTGAAAAATATGGGTTGGCCCGGACCGTTGTAGGTTCCTTGTCCATTTACAAAAAATAATACAACTTTCTTAACGTTTTTCCCGATATTCTTTTTTATAAATTTTCTCCATCCGAGTATGTGATCGATCAAGATCGTTGGTACGAAGAGGACGTCGATACTTTCCTGTTTTTTTATGTAGGCGTTTGCCGCACGGTATAGATTGCGGTTGTGTGTCCAGAGTTGAGTAAAACGCGTAAATGGAAATCCGTCGCTTCTACTTTTACCCCAAACGCTTTCAGGGAAAACCGGGTCAGCGTTTAGGGTTGATAAGATATCCTCTGTGGCATCTTTGTTGGCGGCAATCTTGACAGTATCTCCTGATTTCCGGAATTCCCGGCTAATCGTATTGAGATACTCGAACCAGTGTCCGTCCCGATTAATCAGAGCCTCTTCTGCGATACAAAGTTTCATCGTGGATGGACCGTTTTAGGAAGAGACCTCCTGGGCTTGTTCTTCCATTTCTTCGAATAATTTACAACGAAGCTTTAATTCATCGTAGGAGCCGTGATCAACGATGATACCCTTGTCCATGACGTAGATAACGTCGCACTTTTTGACCGTCGATAGTCGGTGAGCGACCATTATGATAGTTAGGTCCATCGGTAGATTATCTATAGACTTCATGATCGACCGTTCAGTCTTGTTGTCTAACGCGCTTGTGGCTTCATCCAAAACCAGAACGTCAGGCTTGTGATAAAGAGCTCTAGCCAGTCCGATTCTTTGTTTTTGACCTCCGCTCAGCCTAATACCCCGTTCTCCTACATTGGTGTCGTAGCCTTCTTCCAACTCGGTTTCAATGAAATCGCTAATCTCTGCGATTCTCGCCGCTTGGATGAGATCGGGTTCCGGGATCTGATTGTCGTAGAGTCCGAAAGCGATATTTTTCCTAATTGAGTCGTTGATAAGATAAATCTCCTGTGGAACGTAGCCGACTCGCCGCCGCCAAGTCTTCCAGTCGGAGTCGGAAAGTTTCAGGTCATCGATGTAGATTTCGCCCTTCTGGGGCGTTAGGAGTCCCATAATTAGATCTACGAGCGTGGATTTTCCTGAACCTGTAGATCCGATAAATGCAACTCGTTGTCCTTTTTTGATAGACAGGCTCAGATCATTAAACAGTGGAGCGTCCGCTTTGGGATAGGAAAACCCAATTCCATGGAGTCGAATCTCCTGGTTGTAGGTGATCCGATGGTCAGGGCTTGCTTCTTTTTCAACTTCAGAGAGTTCCATCCGAAGCTCCGTTATATCCGAATGTAATGCCTCGAGGCCGCCGATATGATATTTAATATCGGTCATCGAGAAGTAGATCTGTTGAAGTGATGGTAAAAGTCTGTATCCTGCCAAAGCGAACAAACTTAATTTCGGAAGGTATTGGTTCAGCCCTCCTTGGGTATCGATGTAAAGAAGTACAACCACGACTCCGCCAAATGTTATAGTCTCCAGAAGTGCTCTAGGAGACTCCATGTAAAGAGGCGCTTTGGATTGAGCGTTGGTAAACGCGTGGGAGGCTTTAGAAAATTTTTCTAAGAAAAACCGTTCTTTCCCAAATACTTTTGTTGCTTTGATATTTTGCAGTATTTCCTCAGCAGCGATGAATCGATCAGATGCTTGCCCAACACGCCCTTTACCCAGAGTTACGACGTTTTTCTTGAAAATGAGAAAAATGATTGAATAGGTCGATCCCAAGCTGACGAGTATAATGAGAGAGATTCTGAAATCGGCGAGCAGGAGTAAGGTGAACAGGAACAAGGTGGTGAAGATACTGGCAAACAGCATAGCGAGTGGATTCAATATCCCTACCGCAAGGGTCGCAATTTCGTTGAGAATCTTGAAGCTCATACGCTTGGTGTCTTTCGTCAAAAAGATCTCATAAGGACTGTAGCAGTAGCTTTGCAGTAGTCGGAGAGCCATGGTGTTTGCTATTCCCCATGTAATTCTCGTCATCATCCATTTGAATCCCAATGCGCTTGATGCAGCTAGCACCACGAACATGATAACGCATATCCCCATATAGAGTAGGATATTGTCTTCGTTAACGAAACTAAGAACCTCAAAGAGAGGCTTTAGGTGTTCATTCCCCAAAACGGCTGAAGGATCAGCGGCTACTAAAATGAACGGCATTATAGGTGCAACGCCCAAGGCGCCTAGGAAGGACATGAATATTGCTCCAAAGAGCAGTATAACAAGCTTCTGCTTCTCTCGCTTATCGAGGATTTCGCTAAGTTGTCTTAACATTTGATAGAATGAGCTGGAATGGGAAAGGTCTGGAAGAAATCGAATTAAGCGGTTTTTGCTGCCTTAGGTGCTCGGGGCTTTTTAGCGCCTGCCGGTTTCTTTTTGGGTTTATAGTAATTCTTATATTCGTAATTACTATACGAACCGTATCCGTAGTAGTGGTAGTAACCGGATGCTCTGCCGACGGGTATCCCGTTTAGTACAATTCCGGTTAGTTTTCCGTTCGTTTCCCGCAATTTATCGATGAAGTGCTGGATCTTGAACATGCTGACTTTATTGAATCGGCATACGTAGAATATGTATTCGGTTTTTTGCGCCAATAATAGTGCGTCGGGAAAGAGTCCAACTGGTGGCGTATCCAAAACGATGATATCAAATGTTTCCTTGATTTTCTTGAGGAGTTGGACGAGTTTTTCTTGGTTGAAAAGCTCCGTTGGTTTTCGGTTCACCCCTCCGGTTCTTAGTAGAAAGAAATTTGGGCTGTATTCAATGATACCTAGTAGTGGATCATCCAAAATCGAGTCCAGATTCGAATTGGGGTCTTTGAGCCACTTGAGTGAGCCCTGAGAGTTTTTGATCTCGAAATTTCCGTGAAGGCTGGGTCTGCGAAAATCGAAATCGACTAACAAAGCTTTTTTCCCATGATTGGCAAAGGTCGCGGCAACATTACTAGCGATAAGGCTTTTCCCTTCATTCGGCATGGTGCTGGTCACCAAAATCATGCCGTTTGCGTTACCGGATTCCTGGATTTCAAATTGGCTGAAGATACCTCTAAAGCTTTCAGAGGCGACCTCGCTAACGTCTTTGATCACCACGAGTGGCCTGTCCTGTTTCTTTACAGAACTTAGCTTCGGTATCTCCCCAATTAGGCGGGACTCCAAAAGGTCTTCGATCTCCCATGAGGACTTAAGTCGCGTGTCAAATAGCCCAAACCCAAGTGGTAATATCATCACAAGGAGACAGCCTATGATGATAGACTGTATGAAGGCTTTTTGCATGTTTGGCTCAACGGGTGTGAAAGGAACAAATGCCTCGTCATTAAGTTTAATATTTGTATTCTCTATTCTGCTTGCGATTGTAACTTCGCTGAGTCTCTCCTGCACGGTGGTAAGAGCATTACGGGCAGTTACAGCTTGGTCGGTGAGTAATTCGTATTCAACCGAGATTTTGTCTAACTCAAGAAGCTTTTTATCCGCTTCAGCTTTTTGCTCTTTGATCTGAGCCTCCCGTTCAATGGCAATGGTCAGACGAGTTTCCAGATCAGTGATTGCCTGCCTCAGTTCTGATTCAATCAACTTTTCGACGCTCTCTGTAGCTTTGACGTTCTGCTTCACACGTGGATGGTTCTCCAAGTATTTTTGCTCAAGCAAATCAGCTTCTTGAATTAAGTTTTCTTTTTGAGTTTCTAGGCCAGGAATATTGCCGTAGTCGCCAATTTCAGGTAGTTCTAGAAGATTGAGTCCTCCCTCTTTATATTGTTTAACTTTTTCGAATTTCGTGGAGAGGTCTATTCGATCGATTTCGGCCGCGATCAATTGCCCGTCCAAAGTTGTTGCGCGTTGGTAGATGACGTTTTGATCGTCTCCGAGCTTAGCCAAGTTGTATTTCGTTCGATAGTCTTGTATATTTCGTTGGGCCGCCTCTAGTTGATCTGTCAGCTTTTCCGCTTCACGTGTTAAAAAAACGACAACAGAGTTCGTGCTCGTTTGAGCCTGGTTCATGTTAAAGTCTATGTATTTCCTAGCGATATGGTTGGCCAGGAACTCTGCAGCGTATGGATCCCTATGTTTTACATGAAGGCGAGCGATACTTGTATTTCGTATGACTTGAACATCGAGGTTCGGTTGTATGATTTGGGTAAGAGAAGGCGTCTTCTCTGGTTCCTCGTAATTTATATAGGCCTCTTTTATACGATCCGTATCTTCCTGACTGAAATAGCCAGTGTAATAATCAAAGAATGCCCGGCTGAACAGTTTTTCTAGGTGGTTGTTTATTTCAACTTCCGAGAGATCATTGCTTACCGCTTCAATGTTGTCCAATACAGTGACCGATTTCGGTTCGAAGACCAGAGAAACGTAGGTTTCAAATACTTCGTCTTTGCGGCTTTCCAGGAAGATCATGCCAGTCATGATAATAATTGCTGGGATTACCCCAAAGTACCAGCGCTCGCGAAACATCAACAGATAATCTCTAGGTGATCTACGAAAAGGGTCATCAAAGAACCGTTTCTTGATTCCCGCTCTTTGCTTTCTGGCCGCATGTTCCGCCTCGTTTATGTTTAAGTTGTCTTCCATTTTCCTGTTCTTTTGATAGGTACTGAGTTACGTTGAGGGACCCTACAGCCAGATCTCATCGACAAAAATTAGATCTCCTGGGTAAATGTACACTGTTTCCGTCTGCTTGTTCTTTTTTCTTCCTTCAATCATTTCTTCTACATTTACGGTCAGAACGATTTGCGATCCGTTTGGAAGAGTTCTTGTGACCTTTACGTCTTTTTTCTTAGAAAGAGGAGTGAAGCCACCGACCATAGATATAATCTCGACGATATCTATCTTCTCTATTTCGGCGGGGAAGGGAATTTGCCCCGGGCGTGGCACGGTCCCGAGTACTGATACTTCTTTCGGGGAGTAATTTAATACATCCAGTGTAACGATAGGGGATCGTAGGATCTTTTGTTCAATGTATTGTGTCTCTAACATTTTCTCAACTTCCCGGATCGTCATCCCTTCAACCCTGAACGTCCCGATCAATGGCAACTTAATCTCGCCTTTTGCGTCGATTCCCTGAGCAATAGCGAGTTCGGGTTCGTCAAAGACATTAATGGCAATTCTATCTCTAACACTTAGCCGATAGTTCGGATTAATATCCTCAGGTTGAGTCTGGCTGAACGCTGACTGCGAAAGAAAGATGCCAAGGAGTAACAGGAATAGAATGTTGTTCAATAGGTGTTTCATATGTGTTTTTGCTGACTGTGATCTTGGCGCAGGATTCGTTATCGATGAGGCGATCTTAAAATTTGTATGTGGTAAAAACGCCGGTTGTGAAACGGTCATAGTTGCTGAGAACGCGCGTGGAGTCTCCCTCTTCGTAGGAAATATTGGCACCAGCAGTCCAGTTGCGGCCGAGTGCAGTTTGAAGATTCGCTCCTATGCCGATGCGCTCATCATTTCTTCCGGTATCTGCAAAATTTGAGTCTCGGAAAAAGATGCTGAGGCCACCCGTCATCAGCTGACTGAATTGTTGCTGTATGTTCAGAACAATGCTGCTAGAGGTTACAGACTCGTCCAGAATTGAGACGTTTACGTCTTTGTTAAAGGTCAGGGCAACGTTGGTTGTGGCTCTCGCTTCCCATGAAATGCCACCGTTATAACCGACGACGTCGTCGCTTGAGGTGGTACCATTGACTCTTCGATCAACCGTTTGAACGGAGAAAGAGGCAAATGCTTCCAGTTTAGGAAATAAGTGCTCAGGTAAAATCTGACCGACTACTCCGATGGCCAGCGAATCATCCTGGTCGTCGCGGCGAATGTCGAAATCTCCAGAGCTCTCGATGCTTCTCTTGCGATAATCGATGGTTACACCTACTCCTTGCCATATTTCGTTGATGAGGAGTCCAACTGACGCAGATTGGTCTTCAACATCGCTGAATAGGCTGGTGTTTCTTTCATTCAGTCCCACTTTTCCTGTGAGAGAAACCCTAGGCCTCAGGCGATATTGGGCGTTAAGGGCGATGCTTGTGTTTTCAGTCAGGATGAGCTCATTTACAAAGTCATCAATTTGGGTTCTTTCTATGTAACCCAAGTTCAATCCTCCGGCGAAACGAGACCCCTCAACAACTGGGAATTGGACGTTAAAGTCTGCGTGAAGGTTCTCTGTATCAAATTGGTCAAACTCATCGAACCGCAAGAAATTGATTCCTGCAGAGGCGCTGAGAGCGCCTTTACCCGATCGGCGTTCGTAGGTCAGGGTTGGATCTAACGAGAAAATCAGGTCCGAATCTCCGTTTGCGTTGCCATTGATATTGTCGTCATGAGTTGCTTGGAATTGGGTTTCCAAAAATACGTGACCTCTGTCGAATTCCAGAAACCCAAATAGGGAGTTTGAGACTACCGTAAGTAGAGCAAGAGCTGTTATTTTAGTTTTCATCTGTTTTATTAGTGTTTGGAGGCACTTTGTTAAGGTGTTTTCCTATGGCCCATCAGGGAATATTGTATAAAAAACTAGACGTTTATATGTGATAGTTTGCTAACTGTGCAAGCGTGCAATGCCCCGATGACTGGCTTCTGTGCCTGTTCATTTGCTCTAGAATGGTAAGATCTATTCATTGACTCTGATTCAGATCGATGGTCGCCTATAAAATTCCGGAAATGTTGTTTTAGCGTTTGCATTCAGCGTTCAAGCCCAAAGCGGTTGCTGGGTGTGCAGGGTTGGTATTTATAACGGATTCTGATGGGAGAGTGATTTCTATTTGGTTTCCTAGAAATTCAATGAGGAGATTAATGCGTTGAGTTGGGGTTTCAGCTTTAGTGACTGTACCTAATTCCCCCACGAAACAACCATGCACGATTTGGGCCAGGTCGCCTGGTTGGAGGGGTTGATTCTTTACTTCGGTCGTCTCTTCGGGAAGGGACTCTTGTAGCCTGGAAATTATTTCTTCTGGGATCGCCGGGACTACCTCTCCGAATTTAACTATCCCGATGATATTTTGAGAGTATTGAACTCTTCGGGAATGCCTCTCAAAGTTGAATTTGCAGAAGACATAGCCTGGAAAAAGCGCTTCGGTAAAAGCTTTAGGACCGCGAACAGTTTGTTTGATTATACTAATACGTGGGCAAAAAACGGTTAGATCCTCTTTTTCCCGCAAGATACTGGCGGCGATATGCTCCCGTTTGGTTTTCGCCTTCAGACAGTACCAAGAATCATGTTGAGTATCTGTCATATCGTATCTTCCTCGAAATGGTCACTGACAAGTTTTACCAATGCGTGGGTTTTCTCATGCAGAAGTTCGAGCTTATCGAGTCTACTTTCTAAGTGACTGTGAGATTCGTTCGTTCCATTCGCCTTGTACATCAGGCGAATTTCTTCTTGCTGAAATTTCCAATTGCTTAGGTAACCTGAAAATTCTTTGCGTACGTAACGACTAATGAGTTCTTCAAGTTCGAACTCGGCAGTGAAGTATTCTCGGCGTTTGCCGATCATGTGGTTGGACTTAACCGCTTTCATTCCTTTCAGCACTTTCAATCCTTGGCTGGCGGCTCCAAGACTGATTCCAAGTCTTTGTATGATGTCTTCCATGCAGAGGGGTTCGGTTGTTATGTAAAGTAGTCCATAAATCTCTCCAATGGATTTCGGATAGCCGAGTATTTTGGTGGCACGAACAAATA
This sequence comes from uncultured Opitutaceae bacterium, assembly GCA_964352065.1. Classification (GTDB taxonomy): domain Bacteria; phylum Verrucomicrobiota; class Verrucomicrobiia; order Opitutales; family UBA2995; genus UBA2995. The sequence goes on along the minus strand of CAYGQM010000007.1, from coordinate 59,977 downwards.
CGTCGATAATCGCTAATTCGATTTCATCGAGGTTTGGACGACTTGTTGTTTCAATTTTCACCTTTAATAATGTTTTCAGCAAAAATTGAAGACAATGAAAATAGGTCAAACCCGCCTGATTCACTGAGTTGCGAATTAATGAATTTTTAACGGACCTTCCTACTCCTTGCGATCAGTAGGCAGACTTCGGCGGAAAAAGAACCTGCCAAACAGTAATGAATACGATCTCCACATCCAGGAGGAATGACCAATGGTTTATGTATTCCAAGTCGAAATGTATTCTTTTTTCCAGCAGCTGGAATTCGGAAATTTCGCCCCGATAACCTTTGGTCTGTGCAAGCCCGGTTATTCCAGGTTTCACGTAGTGGCGGGTATAGTAAGATTTCAACAAGTTGCTGAATTCCTCATCATGTTGTATTAAGTGAGGGCGTGGCCCAGCAACGCTCATATCGCCTATCAGGACGTTAATGAATTGCGGAATTTCATCTAAACTGGTTTTGCGAAGGAATTGGCCAAAAGGATAGATACGGGTGTCTTCTTTCCGAGCCTGGACCGCTCTTGCCTTCTCATCCTGCTTTAAATCGAACATGGTCCGAAATTTGATGATATTGAAGGTTCGTTTGGTGATTCCCGTCCTAGGTTGGGTATAAAAAACGGCGCCCGGTGCTTGGCGTTTTTGTATTGCCCATACCATAAAGAACAGTGGAGGAAGTACGAAGGCTACGATGGGCAGAGAAATGGCGATATCGAAACCGCGTTTCAACATCCGGTTAATCGGATTTTCCAGCGGTTCGTCAATCAGTGTGTAAAATGTGTATTCCCCTTCGTGGTTTACGACGAGAGGATGGCTAAATTCCTCTTCAATATTGTTGTAGATGTGGAAGCGGCAGCCCTGTTTTTGGGATTCTTCTACGATATCGCTCAATTTTTCTTTTCCAACATAACCCTGCAGCACGATTATTTGGCCGACTCGGTTTTCTCTGAGAATTCTCTTGTAGTCCTCTAATTGTCCCAAATAGGGAATTCGCTTGGTACTAGCCTTTATTTGTTCGCTGGTGATGAAGCCGACGGGAGAAATACCGAGGCTTGTTTTTCGTTCCAACCAAGTATTCAGCTTAAGGATCGCATTCAAGTTACCTACGAATAAGGTAGGAATCGTATTTTCTTTGAAGATAATACGGCAAAGGATACGGGGAAAGTAGTAGTTAACGAAAAACAGAAGCAGCCCGATCATAAACAAAAAGCTTCCGAGAAAGATCCGACTTATCGCGGTGTCTTTGAGCGCGAAAATCATAAAGAACAGGATCAAAGCCAGTCGAATCATTTGGTGCTTTGTCATATCGTAAGTCTCTCTCCACGATATAGTTGCAAGAACCTGGGACCACTTCGAGTAAGCTCTGAGGCTTATCACGAGACCTGTGAACACACTGAAAAAATACAATTTAAAACTAATGGGCTCAGCGAGAGCTATCAGATCCGTTCGTTTAACGAGCGCCCAATAACCTACAAAAAAACCACTCACTAATACGGTCACCCAGATTCCGTGTAGTGTTGTCAGGCCTTCCTGTCTATTTTTTAGCATAGTTTAGGTTTTGTTGTTATCCCGGAAATCGACCATGGAATTGTTGGTGAAATGACAGTTTTTAGCAGAATTTATACCCTGCCAAGAAGTAACGAACAAAACCAAGCAACATTTGTGTAATAGCGTAAGGTTTGTCTCTATTTCGCCACTTTTACAAGAAGGGGATCAGATGAGGCTTTTGCGCAGGTTTTCCGTTTGCTTGATAAAATGTTCCTGCACGGAAAATTCCTCGTCCACGGCGTTAGTTGAGAGAGGCTGGTAATCCCCGTTCGGCTGGAGTTCTTTCGCGAATTTCGTATCGTCCATATAGGGTGCAAGAATATCAGAAATAATCCGTTCCTTTAGGATTGGATCGATTATGGGGAAGACGCACTCGATTCTGCGGTAAAAATTTCTTGGCATCCAATCAGCACTTCCGGTGAATAGCAGTGGTCCTCTACCTCCATTTTCGAAGTAATACACCCGGCTGTGTTCTAGATACCGTCCGAGGACGCTAACAACTCGGATATTGTGGCTTAATCCCTCTATCCCTGGAACGAGTCCGCAGATTCCTCGCACGATCAGTAGGATTTCAACCCCGGCGATAGAAGCTGTATACAGGTTATCTATAGTTTTCTGATCGATCAGACTATTAACTTTTGCAATAATCTTGGCGGGTTTTCCATCCCGGGCATTCTGTGCCTCAGCGCGAATCAGTTTATTAATGTCTTTGTGCAGATTGTAGGGGGCGACTTTTAGGATTTGGAAGTTAGGAGAACGGGCGAACCCGGTTAGCGTATTGAATAAGGCTGCGACCTCCTTGGTCATTTCCTGATGGGCGGTCATAACGCTAAGATCTGTGTATAGCTTTGAAGTCTTGGGGTTGTAGTTCCCCGTGCCCAGATGGCAGTATTGTTTGAGACCGTTTGGTTCCCGGCGTACGACGAGGCAGCACTTACAGTGCGTTTTCAAATGCGTGATTCCGTAGACAACATGGACGTCAGCTTCTTCCAGTTCACGTGCCCATTGGATGTTGTTTGCTTCGTCAAAGCGTGCCTTGAGTTCAACGATAGCTGTGACTTGCTTTCCATTCAGAGATGCTTCTTTGAGCGCCTTGATGATCGGGCTGTCGCCGCTGGTTCGATAAAGGGTTTGCTTTATGGCAAATACTTGAGGGTCACGTGCAGCCTGTTCGATAAACTCGACGACTGGAGTGAAAGAATCGTAGGGGTGATGTAGCAGAATATCCTCTTTTGTGAGGATATTAAAGATAGAGTCTGGTTTGTTTAAAGGGGGACGTATGTAGGGGACGAAGTTCTTGAATTTCAGGTCAGGCCTTGGGATTATATCTTCAAAGTCCCTGAGCCTCATGAGGTTAAGGGGTCCATTGATACGGTATACATGCTCGTCCTTAAGGCCGATTTCCTTTAGAAGTTCATCCAGAAGCTCTTCTTCTATGCCTGACTCAACTTCGAGTCGAACGGGATCATTTTTCCGAAGATTCCAGAGTTCCTCTTCAATTTTGGTAACCAGATTTTCAACCTCCTCTTCATCGAAGTATAGGTCGCTGTTCCTCGTAATCCTGAAAGCATGGGCCGCTTTTACCTTGTAGCCTGGGAAAAGGGTGTGGGCGTATATCTTGAGTATATCACTTAAAAAGATGTATTTGAGGGGTTTGCCGACGTTCGATCGGATATTTACTACTCGGTTGAGAATCCTGGGAACCGGAACGATTGCCATATGAACGGTATCGGGATTGCTCCACTTGCCCTGAACCCAAACAATTAGATTCAGGGTCTTGTTCCCTATCTGGGGAAACGGGTGTGTCGGGTCGATCGCGAGGGGTGTGAGAACCGGGTAGATTTCGCGGTCATAGTAGCTTCTCAACCATTCAAGTTCAGCTTTCGACAAAGAATGCGGGGTCTTGATTTCGATTCCCTCCCGACTCATTCCGGGAACCAGTTGGTTGTGCCAGCATTTATACTTGTCGTTCACCAGCGCCCTTACTTTTACCTGAATCCTGTTTAGCTGGTCCCTTGGACTAAGTCCGTCCACGCTGAGTTCCGCCACGTGGGAGTCGGCTTGTTGCATGAGTCCCGCCACCCTTATTTCGAAGAACTCATCCAGATTACTGCAAACGAATGAAAGAAACTTCACCCGCTCGAGTATCGGATATTTCTCGTTTTCAGCCTGTTCGAGTACTCGTCGGTTAAAAGTCAACCAACTCAACTCACGGTTAAAATAAGGGACTTTTCTGGGTTCTGACTTTGGCTGACTACGCATTCTATGGATTCTGACTTCTTGGGTAGGTAGATTCGAAAAAGGTAGAGTGACACGCCAGCTTATGTAATCTACCAGATCATATACCGAGTTTACTGAGCCTTTTATTGCCTGGCACCTATGATATTAGCCAGAGTTTTTTGAACCTGATAGTGAAAATTCTCCGGAATTTGGGAATAGGATAGCTATTTCTCGGCCAGCTTTTCCAAGAGATTATAAACCCGTCCAAGCATCTTTTTCGGATCCTCTAGGATGCCTGCCTCTACTAGTGTGTTGTCGAAGACCTGTTCTGCGATCGATTTTGCCAGATCGGGATTTTCGTCGCGGAGCGAAGAGAGGTTTTTAATCAGACCGTGCCTTGGATTAATATGGAGAACGACTTTTGCATCCATTTCGGGCGCATCCGGATTCATTTGCTTCATCATTCGGCGCATTGATGCTGTCATGAATTTGTCGCTATTGGACGACATAGCTGGACTGCCGACCAGGCGTTCACTGGCTTTCACGGACTCGACGCGGTCTCCGAGAGTGTCCTTCAACCAACTGCAGAGTTTTTCTGCTTCTTCTTTTTCTAAAGCTTCGCTGCCGTCTTCCGGAGTTATGTTTTCCAGTTCGATTTCATCCTGATCGGCAGAGACCAAGGTTTTTTCTTCAAATTCACGAACGTGGTTCATCACGAATTCGTCAATCGGCAAATAGAGGAATAAAACTTCGATATTGCGGACTTTGAAAGCTTCCAGGTAAGGCCCGTTTTCGATCGATTCCCTGCTGGTGCCTTGTAGGTAGTAGATTTCCTTTTGATCTTCCTTCATCCGAGAGACATAGTCAGCGAGGCTCGTTAGTTTATCTTTTTCGGTAAGGGAAGATTCGAACCTTAGTAGCTTGGTCAGCTGGTCTTTGTGCGTGAAATCGCTGGTAACCCCTTCCTTGATGAAAAGACCGAATGTGTTCCAGAATTTCTCGAAATTTTCCGGGCGCTTTTTTGCCTCCTCTTCAAGAAGCTTGAGAAAGCGTTTGGTGAGGACGGCGTTAAGTTTTTGCACCAAGGCACTGTCCTGCATCGTCTCTCGGGAGATGTTCAGTGGTAGATCCGCACTATCGACGACTCCTTTTAGAAACCTCAGCCACTCCGGGAAAAGGCCCTTGGGTTCCGCGTCGATGAGAACTTTGCGGCAGTATAGGGCTACCTCCGGTTCGGCTCTTGTGAATCCCATTGCTTCCACGTTGGTTGATGGGGTGAACAGAAGGGCATTGATGGCTAGCGGTGCATCCGCGTTGAAATGAAGACGGAGCATGGGCTCGTCGAACGCTTTGCAGGCGAATTTATAGAATTCTGTGTAATCCTCGTCTTTGATTTCCGACGTGTTCTTCAACCAGATTGCTTGCTGCGTATTCACGCGGTCGCCATTCACGTTCACTGGGAATTGAACAAACGAAGAATATTCTTTAATGATGCGTTTGATCTCCTCTGCCGTAGCGAACGATTTGTTGTCGTCGTCCAGATAAATTACGATTTTGGTTCCGCGCTTTTGTCCCTCGACCGGCTCAAGTTCGTAGGCTCCGGATCCGTCACTCGTCCATAAGTGGCCTTCTTCGTCTGCCTTCCAACTATGGGAGTAGACCTTGACCTGCTTTGCCACCATAAAAGCGCTATAGAAACCGACACCGAATTGTCCGATCAGGTTGGAGTTTTGCTCTCCACCTTCCTTGAGGGCCTTTAAAAACTGCTTCGAACCTGAGTGGGCAATGGTACCTAGATTCTGCACCAACTCATCGTGTGACATGCCGATACCAAAGTCCTGGATGGTCAGGGTATTCGCTTTGTCGTCGGTTGTTAGGTTGATCTCAAGTTCCAGATCTTCGCCGAATATATTCTTTTCGGTAATCTGAAGATGTCTCAATTTTTCCAGAGCATCCGATGCATTGGAGACGAGTTCGCGAACAAAGATCTCCTTATTCGTGTAAAGGGAGTGAATGACAATATCGAGAAGTTGTTTAACTTCTGCTTGGAATTCGTGTTTTTCAGGTGTTTTTGCACTCATATTTCAAACGTTGGTAACGTGTGGTTTGTAACTTCAGAAAATTGAAACCGGAGTTTCTATAAGGGGTAGTCGTTAAAAATCAAGACCCTCTGGAAAACTATTTGTGAAAGCAATCGTTTCAATTTGAGTTGTTATTCAATCTTCGGTCTTCCTAAATGGCTACTATGCCAGCAATCGCGCCCATTAAGTTTTCCCTTCAGCGCCTTCTCGATGAGGTAGGTCCGGTTGATCAGGTTGCCATCGAAGAACGGGTGGCGAAATTTGCGACACGGAGTATCAAGAAAGCGAGTAAACTTCAGGGCTTAAATCTTGCGGTTTCCATGGTCGATTTAACCACCCTGGAAGGGAACGATACTCCGGGGAAAGTGGCTTCGCTTTGTCAGAAGGCTCAATTCCCGGATCCGGAACTCGTTACTCCTCAAGTAGCGGCCGTGTGTGTTTACCCTTTTATGGTCAAACATGCTCGGAGGTGCTTGGGTGAATCATCCGTGCGCATCGCGTCAGTTGCGACTGGGTTCCCGGCTGGGCAAGTTCCTTTGAGGACTCGGATTCAAGATGTGAAGCAAGCGGTTAAAGACGGCGCTGACGAAATCGATATGGTTATCCAGCGTGGGCTGTTTCTGTCCGGAAAAGTGCAGGCGGTTCAGGATGAGATTTCTGCGGTGGTGGAAGCGTGTGGAAATGCGAGACTGAAGGTTATTCTGGAAGTCAGTGAGCTGGAGTCATACGATAAGGTCCGGGCGGCTTCGTTTTTGGCGATGCAGGTTCTGAGACCGGGTGATTTCATTAAAACCAGCACTGGAAAGACGTCCGGAAATGCGACCTTGGCTAATAATCAGGTGATGCTTGAAGCGATTCGCGATTTCTACCTAACCACGGGAACGGCCATTTCTATGAAACCAGCTGGAGGAATAAAGAATTCCAAGCAGGCGCTCCATTATCTCGTGGCCGTCAAAGAAACTCTAGGAGACGCCTGGCTGACACCTGAGCGGTATCGATTTGGGGCTAGCTCACTTTTAAACGACCTGCTCATGCAATTGCGTAAACAGCGGACCGGCGTTTATCAGGCGCCTTGGAAATTCAGCGATGCAAGCTCCGGATATTAGTCCAATCGAATGCTAACACTATGACTGCCAAGAGAAAATCTTCCTCCCGTAATCCGGCGCCCGAACTCCTGTTCGGAGACCTTTGGGAATTCGACCCAGCGCCCGAGTCGGCCGATCCGGGCCTGAAGGAAACCTATTCGCTCTTTATTGGAGGCAAAGAAGTTGCTCCCCGTAGCCGTAAGTTCTTCGAGTCGTTGAATCCAGCCACAGAAAAGAGAATCGCCAGAATTCCAGCTGCTGGAAAAGCCGATATCGATGCCGCTTTTTCTGCCGCAGAATCAGGATACCAAAAGTATTGGTCCAAGCTGTCTGGAAAAGACCGTGGAAAATACCTCTATCGGATCGCTCGTCTGTTGCAGGATCGGTCTCGTGAATTCGCTGTCGCAGAATCATTGGACGGTGGGAAACCTATCAAGGAAGCGCGTGATTTCGATCTGCCCATGGCTGTTGCTCACTTCTTTTATTATGCGGGGTGGGCGGATAAGCTGGAGTATGCGTTGCCAGGTGCGTCATACCAGCCTTACGGAGTTGTTGGGCAAATTATTCCGTGGAATTTCCCGTTGCTGATGCTTGCCTGGAAGATAGCGCCTGCTTTGGCGGCTGGAAATTGTGTGGTAATCAAACCGGCCGAGACAACCTCCATCACGGCCCTTAAGTTTGCAGAGATACTCCAAGAGGCCGAGCTTCCTCCAGGGGTCGTAAATATCGTTTCTGGAGCGGGACCGACTGGCCAACTGATTGTGGACCATCCAGCAGCCAAAAAAATTGCATTTACTGGTTCAACCGCCGTTGGAAAAGCGATTCTCCGTGCTACTGCAGGAACGGGTAAGGGGCTCACATTGGAGCTGGGTGGCAAAGCCGCTAATATCGTGTTTGATGATGCGCCTATCGACCAGGCAGTTGAAGGTGTCATCAATGGGATTTTCTTCAATCAGGGCCATGTTTGCTGCGCAGGTAGCCGCTTGCTGGTTCAGGAATCCATTGCCAAGGCGTTTGTCCAAAAGTTAAAGACCCGGATTGCGACGCTCCGAGTTGGTGATCCTCTCGATAAGAATACCGACATCGGTGCCATCAACTCCAAAGCGCAGTTGGATAAAATCAGTGATTTGGTAGCCAGTGGCGTGAGTGAGGGAGCCGAGTTGTTTCAGAGTCAATGTCCGTTGCCGGGGCGGGGATACTTTTTTCGTCCGTCCCTCTTCGAAGGGGTTACGCAAAGCCATCGTATAGCGCGGGAGGAAATATTTGGTCCGGTCCTCAGTATATTAACGTTCAGAACGGTTGGGGAGGCGATTGAGAAGGCAAATAATACGGCTTACGGTTTATCTGCAGGTGTTTGGACTGACAAAGGTTCCAAGATTCTCAAGATGAGCACCGCATTGAAGGCCGGTGTCGTTTGGGCGAATACTTACAATAAATTTGATCCTACGTCACCTTTTGGGGGTTACAAAGAAAGCGGCTTTGGTCGTGAGGGTGGTAAACAGGGTATTGCTGATTACTTAAAAATAAATGCTTAGACCGACTCGTCATGCCTAGAATTTTAATTACAAAGACTCCCAAGGCCTACGTTGGCGGAAAATTTATCCGTTCTGAAAGTGGACGGGTATTGCCCTTAACCAATACAGCGGGTGACTTCATCTGCAATATTCCGCAGTGCTCCCGCAAAGATACGCGCAATGCAGTCGAAGCAGCGGGCAAGGCTGGGGCGGGCTGGGCCAGTCGAACGGCCTACAACCGGGGGCAGATTCTCTACCGTTTGGCAGAGATGATGGAGGCGAGGGCTGAGGAGCTGGCGCAGGCGATTTCTATTACGGGTGAGACTGATAATAAACAGGCTCGAGCTGAAGTCGTTGAATCCGTCGACCGCGTTGTTTACTACGCGGGATGGACTGACAAGTATGAGCAGGTGTTGGGAAACACGAATCCTGTTGCGGGACCCTTCTTTAATTTTTCAGTCACTGAACCAATCGGAGTTGTCGGGGTGTTTTGTTCGAATCATGCTCCGCTACTGGGGCTGATTTCTCAGGTGCTTCCGATCATTGCTTCTGGAAACTCGGTTGTAGTTTTAGCTTCAACGACGAATCCCTATCCTGCGATCTTATTGGGTGAAATGCTTGCCACTTCCGATCTTCCAGGTGGAGTTCTCAATCTGTTATCTGGGGTTCAAGATGAGCTACTAGATACCTTTGCGAGTCATGAGCATATACGTGGCTGCGACCTGTGCGTGTCTGAAGGGTTGGCCAAGCAGGCTGAAATCCTCGCATCGGAAAGTGTTAAACGAATCCAAGTGCGCAAAGCAGATGTGGATTGGTCGAATGACTCAGCTCAATCCCTTTATCCGATTCGAAATTTTTTGGAGTTCAAAACTATCTGGCACCCGATTGGGGTGTAGCAAGGGATTTCAGAACGAAAATCCGGAATCATTCATCCGGGCAAGAATCTCTCCTTGGAGGGGCATTGCAGGAGCCGTTCCGTCCTTAGTCACTGAAAGACCACCGACTATCGCTCCATATTGGGCCGCTTTCTCAATGTTTCCACCGGTTTGTATCATGCCGGACGCGAATCCACCTACAAAGGCGTCGCCCGCTCCGGTGGTATCAACTACTTCTATATCCCGGATCGGATCTACATGAAAAAACGAACCTTGGGTCGAAATGAAACAGCCCTTGCTTCCCAGGGTAATAATAAAAGTAGAAACCTCGAATGCCCGACACAGATCGTGTAGTTCCTCCGATGGCATACTCGTAATGGAAGATTCCTCAAAGGTTCCATGGATATCTGGGAAACGCATCCTCATGAGCTGAGCGAATTCGGTTTCATTGGGCACTAGGATATCGACGGAAGATAGTATTTCGAGCAGGAAGTCTGCTCGCATGGGAGCAGGGTTCAGCAGGGTTGTGACTCCCTTCGATTTCGCGAGCTGCAGTGCGTGGTGGGTCGCATCCAGATTACTCTCAAGCTGTGCTACCAAGATTCCCGCATTTGAGATCACGTCAACGGGGATGTCTTCGGCTGATAGGTGGGCGTTGGCTCCAAGAGCGACTACGATTTCGTTTTCGCCGCGGTCATTGACGAGAATACCGGCGGTTCCCGTTGCATGTTCTGGCTTTTCGGGAAGATAAGAATCTATACCTTCCGCTGCGTGAAAATCCTTGGCTACATTCGCAAAGGCATCGCAGCCAACGGCGCCGACGAAGCTGGTAGAGACGCCGGTGCGAGCTGCGGCAACCGCCTGATTGGATCCTTTTCCGCCAGGACCCGTGAAAAATTCACCGATAAGCGTTTGTCCCGGGTTTGGGAATTCCGGTACTCTAAAAGTCAGGTCCTGGACATAACTGCCGATAACAACGATGGATGAAGACATATAAACAGGCTGGAATTCGAATCCGTTGGTAGCGAATCAAAAAAATCAGGATTCTTTGGCTCCTGGTCGTTTATCCTTGGCGAAAGGGGCTAGTTTTTAAATGTTCTGATTCTCTGTTTAAGAAACCTCAGGTTTCGCCGATCTGTCATCGTATGCATCCCAACTATCGTCCCAACATCCCTTACCCAGAAACTCCGGAGATCCTTCAAAATCGAAGTTTGTCAAAGTCAGATTTGGCGAATTTGGATTCTGCCCAACTCAGACAGGTTTATCATTGGATGTATTTGTCCAGGCGAACGGATGACCGATTGAGGGACCTGTTTCGTCAAGGTTTGGTTTATGGAACCTTGGCTGGCGGCCAGGGCAATGAAGGGGCTGCCGCTCCGATTGCGTTGTTGTTGGACCGGGACCAAGACGTCGTTTGCTTTTCTCACAGAAATCTCGCCGGTCATCTTATTTGGAGTGACCACCTATGCGATCACCTTTGTCAGTATATTGCGAATTCCGGAAGCCCGACCATGGGGCGGGAGGGTAACGTTCACCACGGCGACCCATTGACTCGCAGTTTGCCGATCATCAGTCATTTGGGACCGATTCTTTCGAGCGTGATGGGAGGTATCGATTCTCAGCGGCGTTTGGGAAAAAAAGCGATTGGCATCGGGTTTTTTGGAGACGGTGCCTCCAGCACGGGTGATATTCACGAGACTATGAATTTCGCGGCTGTTTTGAAGATCCCGATGGTGTTCGTGATCGAGAACAATGAGTATGCTTACTCGACTCCCATTGCAGAACAGTATGTAGGAGATTCTCTGGGGCGGCGTGCAGAAGTCTATGGAATGGATTATACAACCTTGGATGTATCGAATACTGAGGAACTGGTCCGGGGCTTCGACCGGGTGTTCCATACAGTGCGAGAGACTGGGTTTCCAACGGTTGTGGAAGTTAAGACGCTCAGACTACGTGGACACGCTGCATATGATACCTGCGATTACCTGAATCAGGATGTGATTGAAGGATGGAATAATCGGGATGCCAATCCGATCTTGAGAGCCCGATTAGCTGAAGAGTTGAGCGACGCAATCATTCGGGATGATGAGGCAATTATTGATGCGTTTTTGGAGGAATGCATTAAGGTGTCATTGGCGCAACCTCTCATTGATGAGCAGGATCTTGAGAATGCTGAATTCTCAAACGAGAAACACGGATTCGAATGGAGCAAAGCAGGCCAAGAGTTAAAGAATGTAACTTTCGCGCAGGCTCTGAATGAAGCTCATCGCATGATTTTGGCCGAGTCTAATGAGTCTATCGTTATGGGGCAGGATATTGCCACATACGGTGGTGCGTTCAAAGTTACCGACAAACTTTTCGATGAGTTTGGAAGAGACCGGGTCATCAACACTCCGTTGGCAGAATCAGCGACTGTTGGTTATGGTATCGGTCTGGCTTTTAACAGACATCGTCCGATTATAGAATTCCAGTTTGCTGATTTCGCGACCGATGCGACGACCCAGATTTTGTTGAATGCTGGGACCTTCTATTTTCGTTGTGGCGCAAAGATCCCAATGGTTATGCGTTTTCCATGTGGAGGGGGGCTGACATTCGGCTCGTTCCATTCGCAGGAAATCGAAGCGCTGTATCTGCATTTCCCGGGATTGAAAGTGCTATACCCCAGTACCGTGCAGGATGCTTTCGATTGTATGCTTGCGGCCTACGATTCTGAGGATCCGGTTTTGTTGTTTGAGCACAAGGGATTGTATCGTGGATTGCGTGCGGATGTCAGCGTCACCAATGAGTATCATCATGTCTGGCACCCACGATTGGTTCGTGAAGGTAACTTCGCGACCATTGTCACTTACGGTCAATTGGTTGGGACTTGCGAGAAAGTCTGTAGCTATTTCGAAGAGGAGTATGAGTATCAATTTGAAGTTTTCGACCTGCGTGCTTTGAAACCCCTGGACCTCGAACCTATTCGAGCCTCTATCCGAAAGACCGGGCGTTTGATTGTCGTACACGAAGCGCGGCGGAATGCTGGATTCGGAGGAGAAGTCGTCAGTCAGATGACAGAGGAACTTTTCTTTGAGATGGAAGCTCCGCCATTGAGAATCGGCGCACTGGATGTGCCCGTTCCGTTTGCTGCACCGTTGGAAAAACAGTATATGCCCACGAAGGAATCGATCACTCAGGATATAATTAACTGGCTGGAGAAATTGAGTTAATTGGATGTCTCAACCTGCAAGTAGATTATGCGAGAGTTCAGTGGCTGATTGGGCAAAGATCCAAGCGCTGGTGCTTGATGTCGATGGAGTACTAACCGATGGAACTATTTTTGTGGGTCCAGACGGATTCGAGTTGAAGCAGTTTTCGATCCTTGATGGAATGGGACTCGCATGCCTGAAAAAACTCGGCGTTACGCTAGCAGTTATTTCAGGAAGGATGTCACCGGCAACAACGTCCAGAATGACGGAACTCAATTTTGATCACGTCATTCAAGGTCGTGAAGATAAGGGCGTTGCCCTTACTGCATTGGCCAGCGAGATTCAAATCCCCGTCGGAAGCATTTGTTACATGGGAGACGATGAAATCGACATTCCTGCTTTGAAAGCTTCGGGAATTGGAGTTGCAGTTGCTAATGCAGTGAGCAAAGCGATAGCTGCGGCTGACTATGTAACAGAAACCCCTGGCGGCCAAGGAGCCGTCCGTGAAGTGTGTGATCGAATACTTGAAAGCAGGAACGAGAGTGTCTTATCTCTGTCTACTCAATGATGTTAACAACGCTCAATCGTCGGATCCTGAAGAGGACTATCCTGTGCTTCGGGATTGCTGGGCTGCCGCTCGGAATACTTCTCAATTCTCAAATTCTGCCGGATGCACCGATCGAAGGTGTTCGAGTTACCATGTTTAGCGACGATGGGTTTCGGCTTTGGAATCTCAAGGGAAGTTCGGCAGCCTACGGAGAAGCTGGTGAAGTGAGTGTAACAGATCTGGATCTGACGATTTACCAAGGTGATCAAGGTAAAGTAGTAGACATGCATATTCTGGGTAAGCGTGCAGTCTACGAATCGGAAGATCGATCGGTCTTCGGGGACGGCGGAGTTTTTGTGGACGGGGACTTTTATCAGATTGAAGGCGAGAGCTGGGATTATTCTCAGAATGATCGTGTCGTGAATGTTCGGGAGAACGTCAAAGTTGTAATCGAATACCAGTTGGAGTCTTTCTTAAAATGATCCGCAAATTTATACTCACTCTATGGCTTTCCGGAGCCTTATCCTTGGCTGCTCAGGAATCTGAAGATCCTGATAGTCTTATGAATACGGTAATCACAAGCGACGTGTTGGACATGGTGAGTGGCGATGAGATTTCTGAATTTCATTTTATAGGGAATGTAAACGTGGTCGGGACCAACTTGAATCTGACAAGTGATGAACTGCTTGTGATTGCGATCAAACGTGGAGATGTGGATGCGACTGTTTCAAGCTCCAGTAAAATCGATAAGATTATAGCCACCGGTAATGTGAAATTTAATCAGGATGAGCGATCTGCTGAGGCAGGACGGATCGAAATATTCCCAGAGAACAAGACTGTCTTGCTCACAGAGGACCCCGTTGTTATTGAAGGCGATAGAAGGGTATCAGGGGATAAGATTACATGGTCTGAAGGAGAGAGAAGGGCGCGGGTCGAGGGAAGTACTATGGTGAGTCTGGGTGCGATGCCGGACCTCGGCATTGATACGAATCAGGATGATTCAGAGTCGACGGAGGGCTCTGAAACCGTCGAAGATATCCGTGCTGATCAATCCGAATCAACGGAACCCAAAAACCCCGAATAGATAATGGTTTCTCCAATCACAGTTTCCACGAGCGAGCTTGAGAAAAGCTATTCCGGGAAAAAGGTTGTCAACAAGGTCAACGTAAATGTCAAAGCGGGTGAAGTGGTTGGACTTCTGGGGCCAAATGGAGCCGGAAAAACGACGACATTCTACATGATTGTTGGGCTGATTCCCGCTACCCGTGGCAAAGTGCTGGTAGGGAATGTGGACGTTACCCCCTATTCGATGCATCGGCGCTCGAGGATGGGGATCGGTTACCTTCCACAGGAGGCTTCAGTGTTTCGAAACCTAAGCGTGCAGGATAATATCAAAGCGATTGTTGAAACTCTCCCGATTAATCGTGCTGCGCGAAAAGAGAAAGTTGAAAAGCACTTGGAAGAGCTGAACCTTACACAAATTGCCAAGCAAAAAGCCTATACCTTGAGTGGGGGAGAGCGAAGGCGGTTGGAGATCTCCAGAGCCTTGGTTACGGAACCCAAGTTCTTATTGATGGATGAGCCATTTAGCGGCGTTGATCCGATTAACGTAGCAGAAGTACAGAAAATCGTTCTCGAGCTGAGTGAGCAGGGAATAGGAATCCTCATTACAGATCATAACGTCCGGGAGACGCTAAGTATTGTTGATCGTGCATATCTTCTGCACAACGGTGAGGTGTTGAGGGAAGGCACTAGTAACTTTTTAACCAATGACGAAGTAAGCCGGGAGTTTTATCTCGGTGAAAACTTTAACATGTAGTTCCTGTCATGAAACTTCGCGCCCAACCCAAGATTGTAGAAAGTATAGAAGTAGATTCTTTCTATGCAAAATTTAAGAATAGCCTGAGGCTATCGCTGGTAGCTGGTGATGAGGGATTGAAGAAAGTTATAAAAGAAAAAAGTATCAATCGCCCGGGCATCGCTCTGAGTGGATTCCTCACTTTTTTCGCTGCGGAAAGAATTCAGCTATTCGGTGCTGGAGAAATGGCTTATATGGAAACGCTTTCCCATGCTGAGCAGGAAGACATCTTATTGAAGTTTGCCGAGCTTGAGATACCTTGCATTATCGTATCCCGCGACCTTGAGCCGACGCGAATCATGATCGAAATATCGAACCGGTATGATATCTCTTTATTTCGTTCACCATTGAGTTCCAAGGACATCGTGACAGCAGCGACCGTGCTACTTGAGTATGAGTTTGCACCTACCGTAACTGAGCACGGAACTATGTTGGATATCAAGGGTATCGGAACCTTTCTTCGTGGGAAAAGCGGCATCGGAAAAAGCGAATGTGCTTTGGCGTTGATCGAGAGGGGTCACAGTCTTGTTGCCGACGACTTAACCTATATCAAGTTGATTAACGAAAAAGAATTACTGGCGAACAGTTCAGAGCTTAATCGTGGTTACATGGAATGTCGGGGAATTGGCATTATCAATGTCGGAGAGTTGTTTGGCATTCGCAATGTGCGACTTGAGAAGCGTATTGATTTGGTAGTGTCATTTAACGAATGGTCTCCGGAACATGAGGAAGATCGTACCGGTCTGGAGGAAAGCTACTTTACGATTATGGGTATCGACGTTCCTCACATCGAGATTTACATAAGGCCGGGGAGGGATCTGGCACGTCTGGTTGAAGTGGCAGCTATGGTGAGAGCAGCGAAGATTATGGGTCACGATTCTGCTAATGACTTCAATCAAAGATTGATTGATCACATGGCTAAGCAATCGAGGGCATAATTAGAAATTAATTTTCGTAGTTTCGGAAGTAAAATTACAGTCCGCTTGGGGATGATTTTTGTCTTCATAAAGCGGATACAGGTTCTCTAAATCTATAGTACTGATATGGTTCCGGCTTTGTAGAATTCAGGTTTCAAATTCAACATATTCTTCGGGAAAGTTATGATCAACCCGCTGTGAATAACTTGTGTGAAAGTTCATCTTGAAAATAGATAAAAAACAAAGATTCTTTGTATTCCTTGCGGGTGACTTAGGTTTTGATAACTCTCCATCAAATCTTAAGTCGCTTTCTTTTTTTTCAATTTCCAAACACAAATTCCATAAACAGCTTTTAATCAATGACTTACAGAATTATCGATAACCTGCTGCTAAGACTTTTTAAACCTCTTTCACCCACGATGAATTATAGCTACTTGATATATCTTCGAACGACCGTTGTGACCAGACCCTCTAGAGCGATGGGAATTACTTCTGTGAATAAATCTATGGGTTTATGGATTTAATGTCACAGTTTTCAAAAGTAGAAAATTTCTGGGACGCCGTAAAACCAGAGCTGGAAAACCGGTTTAAGGGCGATGTATACGACATGTGGTTCAGGCCCATGGCGTGCCTTCAACAAACTGACACAGAGGTGGTTCTCACTGTGCCAAACGAGTTTTCAGCAATCTGGGTAGCTGATAATTATCTGGAGCTAATATTGGAGAAAATTCGACTGGTGGCAGGGCGGCCGGTAAAGGTCGCGCTGAAAGTGTTTGAAGCCCCGGAGAAGTTGTTAGATAGAGAGCTGAATCTGGGAACCATTGCCAGTCGAGTTGAGTCTTCGCGGGCGAGCGCCCAGACTATCCCGTCTCCGCGGAATGAGTCACGCGCTCCGATTGGAAATTTCCTCAATCCCAAGAACACATTTGAAAACTTTGTAGTTGGGCAGAATAACAATCTAGCTCACGCAGCGTCTGTGGCCATAGCCAACGCGCCGGCCAAGGCTTACAATCCTCTGTTTATTTATGGTGATACAGGACTTGGTAAAACACACCTGATGCATGCGGTCGGTCATTTTATTTTAAAGAATAACCGTTTGGCCAAAGTCGCGTATGTATCCACTGAGAAGTTTACCAACGAGTTCATCAGAGCGATACAGGAAAATACACTAGTCAAATTTCGTCAGCGTTACAGGTCAGTTGATGTTCTTCTTATCGACGACATTCATTTTCTCTCCGGCAAAGAAAGAATTCAGGAGGAGTTTTTCCACACGTTCAATGACTTGTTTGAATCCGGGAAGCAAATCTTTCTTACCAGTGATCGTCCGGCCAGTGAAATTTCCAAGTTGGAAAGTCGTCTGGTTTCGCGTTTCCAGTGGGGACTGGTATCGGATATGCAAGCGCCCGACCTTGAAACCCGTGTGGCAATTCTATCCAACAAAGCGGGTTCACTCGGCATGCAACTCCCAGAGGATGTGCTACAGTTCATAGCTGAAAAAGTATCGCGCAACATTCGACGTCTCGAAGGGGCGCTGACCCGTGTAGCGAGTTACAATGCATTGATGGGGAAGACGGTGAATCTAGAGGTGGCGGAACAGCTACTGGGTGATATTTTGCAGGAAGAGGCCCAGAATCAGGTTACGATCGAAAAGATTCAAAAACGGGTTGCTGATTACTTTAATCTGAGATTATCAGATATGGTCAGCCGACGACGTCCTGCGAACATCGCTTTCCCCCGACAGATCGCGATGTATCTGTCGAGAATCCTTACCAGCCATCCGTTACAAGAAATTGGCGGAGGCTTTGGGGGGCGTGATCATGGGACTGTGATTCACGCCTGTAAAACTGTTGAGAACATTATGGATCAAGACGAAGCCGTCCGACGTAGCGTTGAGTACCTTAAGTCTCAGTTAGCGAAATCAGGAAGTTGATATGGATTTTAGTGAAGAACAAAAAAAGTCTATTGCTCAATGGGTAGCCGATGGTGCGAAGCTTAGTGATATTCAGTCTCGAGTTGATCAAGAATTTGGTATCTCGCTCACGTATATGGATATACGGTTTCTCATTGATGACCTAGGTTTGGAAATCAAAGACCAACCTAAGGCGGTTGACAAAGACTTACGCAATGCGCCTCCACTTAAATCCACTGATTCAGTGGATTCGGGGGTACCTTCAGTGGTTCCTGAATCAGGAAGTGGTGTTTCCGTGAATTTACACAGGGTTTATCAGCCAGGAGCTATTGTGAGTGGAGATGTGACGTTTAGCGATGGTCAACAGGCTGTTTGGAGCCTTGACCAATCGGGTCAGCTTGCGCTGAATGCCGGGACAGACGACTATCAGCCTAGTGAAGTGGACCTACAGGATTTTCAGCGAAAACTTAGTAACCTTCTTCAGAGTCAAGGTTTCTAACAGGCTTTAAGCTTTACTTTTTTGACCTTTTCAAAATAGTTGTAGGGGAATTACTAAACTTAACTGTAATAGCCATCATGAAACCACTACTGATTATTCCAGCCTTTCTACTGGTGTTGTGTCCATTATCAGCGAATTCTCTGGTAGAGGAGCAGGCTGCTGTTTGTATTTCAGAAAATGGCTCTAACCAAGCTGGGCTGGAGTCCTGTTTATCCAAACTTTTCGTTCCAGCCTCAATGGACTGTGATGAACTTCTAGCGGTTCACGAGACGATTTTGCATGCTGCTCAAGGCCGCAATGAAGCTACCATTCGCGCAGTAACTCGCGTGTCCTCGAAATTGGCGATTGTAAGTTTAGCAGCCAATTGCTACTCCCCTGACGTTGCGGCAAGGTTGGTAGCTCGAGCGGGCGCAAATGTGGAAAGCAATTCAAGTATCATTGCTGATGCTACCGTTTCAGGAGCCGTCGATGCTGCTGCTGCACTTGGAGTTGATTCAGGGTCGCTTGCAAACTCTGCCTCCAGCGGTGGATCCGCCTCCAGTTCCGGTGGAGGAGAAGGCGGAACAAGTCCGACTTCGGGTAGCCCCGTACAAATTTATTATGACAACGAGGTGAATGTAAGTCCCTCGGGTAGCAATGGGTAAGTATTTCCTCCAATTAAACCTTTAGATTCTTAAGCCCCGGAGAACTCCGGGGCTTTTTCATGTGAGGAGTCTTTGGAGGTCTTCTTCAGAAATGATCTCAACGCTAAGCGCTTGGGCCTTTGTCAGTTTTGAACCAGCGGCTTCTCCGGCCAACAAAAAGTCCGTGTTCTTACTGATCGAACTCGAAACTTTTCCTCCAGCAGCTTCAATTAGTGCTTTAGCTTCGTTACGTTTGAGAGTCGGAAGCGTACCGGTGATTACAAATGTCTTATTGGCGATCGCTTCCCTGCTTTCCGTTAGGTCAGGAGGATCTTCAGTAATCTTTAGGCCGGCATCGACCAATCCATTGATTGTAATCTGGTTGTTGGGCTCTGAGAAAAATCCGTTTATACTTCGAGCGACAACGGCTCCAATACCTTCAATTTTGATGAGATCTTCTTCACTGGCTAAAGAAATCTTTCGTAAGTCGAGAAATGTCTTACTAAGCAGTTTGGCGGCCGAGCTTCCGACATGAGGGATTCCAAGTCCATGAATCAATCTCCAAAGGTCCGTCGTCTTGCTCTTATCCAGGGCATTTAGCAGATTATCAGCGGATTTATCACCGATTTTTTCAAGTGTGAGCAAATCGTCTTTGGATAATGAATATAAGTCGTGCGGGGCGCTAACCAATCCCTTATCGACTAATTGATCAACAACGGCTTCGCCGAGCCCCTCAATGTCCATACATTGACGAGATGCAAAGAATTGTATTCGGCGCCTTACCTGGGGGGGGCAGCCTAGCGAGTTCGGGCACTTGAGTGCAGCTTCACCTTCAATCCGTTTAATGGGCGTTCCACATGCAGGGCAAGCTTTGGGAAACGAAAACACTTCGGTGTACTCCGGCCTGAGACTGCTTACAACTTCGACAATTGCTGGAATGATCTCTCCGGCTTTTTCAACGGTTACGAAATCTCCAATTCTAATATCTTTACGGGAGATTTCATCGCTGTTGTGGAGTGTTGCTCTGGAAACGGTAGTGCCTGCCAGTTGAACAGGCTCTAAAATCGCTACTGGCGATAGCGTACCAGTCCTTCCTATTTGAATAGAGATATCTTTTAGTTGAGTGGTCGCTTGTTCTGCTTCGAATTTGTAGGCGATTGCCCATCGAGGAGCCTTTGAAGTGGAGCCGATTTCTTCCTGCAGTTCCAGAAGATTAAGTTTTATAACGGCTCCATCCGTTGGGTAGCTATAGTTGCTTCTAATTGAATCGAGTTTCTTTACGGCTTCGATACTTGCGTGGATACCCAATTCAATCCAATGATCTTCCACCAAGGGGAAATTCCACATTCCCAGAGCGGTGAAAAACTCTGAAAGACTCCGAAAAGGATTAGGAGAAGAGAACCCACGCCCATGTGATACCCAAGTCAGGCGACGTTTCCTTACTTCTGAACGATCCAGCATCTTGATTGTTCCTGCAGCCAGGTTTCTAGGATTTGCGAATAATGGAAGTCCTTCCTTTGTACGTTCTTTATTTATCCGTTCGAATTCCTCCAAGGCCATAAAGATCTCGCCACGTATTTCCAGAATTTCAGGAAAAGGCGGAGTTAGCTGCCTTGGGAAAGTATCGATCAATATGAAATTGGCAGTTATGTCGTCGCCTTCTGTTCCATTCCCTCGAGTTACTGCTCTTATGAATTGACCGTTTTCGTAGGTTAGACTCACCGCTACACCATCGATCTTTGGTTCAATCAGAAATTCTAGCTCTCTGTCACCGAGAGACTTACGGAGTCGTTTTTCAAATGCTTCCAGTTCCTCAAAACTGTAAGTGTTGTCTAGACTCTGCATGGGCTCCCGGTGCCTGTAAGTTTGAAATGCCTCTAGTCTGTCGTCTCCTATAGTTTCAGATAATGATTCTGTTTCTGCGAGCAGTGGATTCTGGAGTTCAAGCTCTTTAAGCTCTTCTTTTAGGCGATCGTATTCGCGGTCCGTTATCTCCGGTTCGGCATCGCGATAATAGAGTTCGTTGTGAAAGCGGATGATCTCCTTTAATTCTATAAGTCTCCTCCTTTTAGCCTCGCTCATGATCATTACTCTTTTTCTGACCTGCTTGCTTGTCGAGATTTAGTCGGCAATTTGACCTCAAGTATCTTCTGGAAAAACGGTACTGATTTATAGAAAACAACGGCGACCGCAGCGCCAAGGGTATCGGCAACCCAGTCTTCAAATTCTACTGCCCTTCCTGGAGTGAAAGATTGGCGAAATTCATCCAACGCGCCAAATGCTGAAACCAACAAGAAGCTGATAACTGCCCATTTCCATGTGACCGGATTCTTTAGACGAACCACCAATATTGAGATAAGACCAAAAACTAAAAAATGGATAAGTTTATCTGAATGACTGGCGTTTATTGGGTTTGCTGGATTCGTCCCCGATGCCCATATGATCGTTGCCACAAGCATGAGAGGCCATATCCAAGATTTAGTCTGTGATAGTGAAAACACTTGGATGTAGTAGATCCGGAAAGTGGTTTTATTTAGATGGTCGGGCCGACAGGATTTGAACCTGCGACCCCTTCACCCCCAGCGAAGTGCGCTACCAGGCTGCGCTACGGCCCGAACCAAAATAAAGTGGGAGAGTCTGCCCGGATTCCTCTCTGCTGGTCAAGCTCGAACCAGCGTCTTTTCTTGTCCCAGCTGATACGGTGAATAGTATCAAAAATTATTAGGTGGTACCTGGAGGGGGGGTCGAACCCCCACTCCCGAAGGAACCGGATTTTGAGTCCGGCGCGTCTACCAATTCCGCCATCCAGGCTTACCTAACCCCGACGCCTAAACAACGTGGGTTAAACAATAAGAGTGAGTTTTATGGATACATGCTCAACTCAAGTCCAATCAAAAAAGGGTGACTAGTGATCTTTTAGGATGTCTTTGTGGGCTTTGTTGCGAGCTTTAAGTCTCAGTGCCTGGAGGTGTATAAATCCTGTTGCATCGTCAGGGTTGTAATCACTTTTGACACCTTCCATGGATGCTACGTTCTCATCGTATAAAGAGTAAGGAGATTTTCTTCCTACAGTGGTTACGGATCCTCTGTATAGTTTCAGTCTCACTGTTCCCGTTACCGATGCTTGACTATGGTCTATGAGGGCCTGCAGGGCCTCTCTTTCAGGTGCATACCAAAATCCGTTATATACCAGCTGGGCGTACTTGGGTATGAGACTATCTCGCAAATGCATAAGTTCGCGGTCCATGGTTAAGGTTTCGAGCTGTCGGTGTCCGTGAATTAGAATGGTTCCGCCAGGGGTTTCGTAAACCCCTCTGCTTTTCATTCCAACAAATCTGTTTTCCACGATATCCACTCGTCCGATGCCGTGTTTGCCAGCCAGTGTGTTAAGTTTCTTGAGTACTTCTGCTGGGGTTCCAGCGATCCCGTTGACGGCTACGCAGTCTCCTTTTTCAAATTCGAGTTCCAAATACTCAGCTTCTTCGGGCGCATCCTTCGGATCGACCGTAAGTTTGTACATGGATTCGTTTTCTGAAGTTGTAGGATCAAACCAAGGATCTTCCAAAATACCGGCTTCATAAGAGATGTGAAGAAGGTTTCTATCCATTGAGTATGGCTTCGACGCAGATGCTTCAACGTTGATCCCGTTTTCTGCGCAGTATTGAATCATCTCTGTGCGACCTGGAAATGCCTGGCGGAATACGTCCATTCTCCAAGGTGAAATAACGTCTAGCTCAGGAGAAAGAGCGGCGTAAGTTAGTTCGAATCTTACCTGGTCGTTACCTTTACCGGTGGCCCCGTGAGCAAGTGCAGTTGCTCCCGTTCGTTTAGCGATTTCAATTTGTGCCTTAGCTATCAGTGGCCTGGCTATAGAGGTACCTAGTAAGTATTGTCCTTCGTATATAGCGTTGGCCCTGATAATCGGATAGATGAAATCCTTAGCGAATTCGTCAACAAGATCTATAGTGTGGTGTTCGCTGGCACCCGTCGCTTTGGCTTTTTCCTCAAGTCCATCAAGTTCTTCTTCTTGGCCGACATCTGCCGCGAACGTAATGATTTCTGCGTTGTAGTGGTCTTTTAACCAACGAACTAGAACCGAGGTGTCTAATCCCCCGGAGTATGCGAGTACAATTTTCATAATGAGATTGGAGATTTATTAAAGTTTTGATTTGGCAAGTGTTGCCAAGATGGCTTTTTGCGCGTGAAGTCTGTTCTCTGCTTGATCGAATATAATTGATGCAGGGCTGGCTAATACTTCTTGAGTTACTTCTTCGCCAGCATGGGCTGGGAGGCAATGTAGAAATAGCGCATCTGGGTTGGCCGCCCGCATGAGCTTCTGATTTACTTGGTAGGGTTGTAAGGTCGTCAATCTTTCTTCTTTTTCATCTTCCATTCCCATACTCACCCATACGTCGGTGTAAACTGCATCGGCACCTGCTACAGCTTCAATAGGATCGGTGTGGAATGTCCATGATGGGGTTAGTCCGGAGGCTTTTATGAGGTTCTTGATCTCTTGTCCTGGTTCAAAGCCGGTAGGGCCGGCCAATGCGATCTCCATTCCAAAGAGCGCGGCGCCGAGCATCCACGAATTAGCCATATTGCAGGCTGTGTCTCCGAGAAAGGCTATTTTCTTCCCCTCTAATGAATCGAGGAGCGAACCGCCTTGAGCCCATCTCTCGGCCAGAGTGAAAGCGTCCGAGTAAATTTGGCAAGGATGGAGAAAATCTGAAAGCGCATTTACTACGGGAATGGATCCTTCGTTCGCAAATTCTTCCAACAGAGCGTGATCGTAGCAACGAATTATGATTCCATGTAAGTAGCGCGAAAGCACTTTGGCGGTATCTGCTATCGTTTCACCGCGACTGATCTGCACATCGTTCTTGTTAAGATAGACCGCGTTACCACCCAACTCGTGAATGCCTACTTCAAAAGAAACACGGGTTCTCGTACTTGATTTGAAAAATAGCATTCCCCAGGACTGATTTTCCAATACTGAGGATCGCTTTCCTCCTCTCTCTGATTTAAATTTTTGAGCTAGAGAGAGAACCTCTGTCACCTCTTGGACGGTGAAGTCTGTTGTTTTTAAAAAGTGTTTCATCAAGTGATTATTAATTGCTTAAAGGGACCGTAGATTCATTCAAGACAGATGACAGTATCTCTAAGGATTTATTCAAGCTGCTCTCGTTGACTGTGAGCGGAGGCAGCAACCTTAGCACGTTTCCTCCAGCTCTAACGGTCAAAAGTCCTCTGGTTTCTAATTTTTTCTGGATAGAACTCGGATCTTCGGCAAAATCCAATCCGATTAAAAAGCCTCTACCTCTTACATCCACGAGTATTTCGTGACTGTCTTTGAGGTCATTGAGCTTTTTAATCCATGGTTTAGATAATTCTTTAACCCGCTCCAGCAATGATTCGCTCTCGATCGTTTCAAGAACCGCTAATGCTGCTGCGCATGCCAAAGGATTGCCACCAAAGGTGCTTCCATGGCTACCGGGTTTGAATAGGTCCGCTTTGTCCTCTGCTATCCAAACGGCCCCAATGGGAAATCCACCACCAAGCCCTTTGGCCATGCCGATTGCATCGGGTTTTATGTTGGCAAATTCGTGAGCAAAAAAGTCGCCTGTTCTACCGGTGCCGCTTTGCACTTCGTCCATTAATAGAAGGATATTCTTTTCGTCACAGAGTGCTCGCAGGTCTTTTAGGAATTCTATGGAGGCAACGTGAATTCCACCTTCACCTTGTATAGGCTCGATGAGTATGGCGGCGGTTCTCTCATCGACTAGGTCGGAAAAGCTCTGAATATCGTTCATTGTTCCGACTGGAAAATTTGGTAGCATTGGGAAAAAACCGTCCTGGATTTTCTTTTGGGGGGTTGCGCTCATGCCACCAAAGGTTCTACCGTGAAATCCGTTGTTTGAGACTATAACAGATGTTGCTGGCTCGGCCGTGCCCGATCTTTGGATACCAAATAGTCTTGAAAACTTGATGAGGGCTTCACTGGCTTCGGCACCACTGTTGCAAAAGAATACACGGCCAGCACCTGCTTTTGAAACCAAGGCTTCTGCGAGTTTTCCTTGTGGGATGATTCTATATAAGTTGCTTACATGTATGAGTGTTTCCGCCTGTTCTTGAATCGCTTTTACAAGGACGGGATGGCAATGACCGAGTCCGGTGGTTGCAATTCCTGTTGAGAAATCCAGGTACTCTTTTCCTTTGTCGTCCCAAACGTACTCTCCCTTTCCTTTAACTATAGTAATAGTTGGTGAACCGTAGTTATTGAGCCGAAACTTAGTGTATTGTTCTTCGATGGTATTATTAAAGATCATTTGACGAGGTTTTTAGTGTATAATCTCAGTGCCTACACCCTTATCGGTAAATATCTCTAACAAGATACTGTGGGGAAGCCTTCCGTGTACAAAGTGGACACGTTGAACGCCTTCTTTCAGGGCTTTAATTGCAGAATCAACTTTCGGTAACATTCCTTTTCCGATGATACCTTCTTGTTTTAATGGTTCGACTTCCGCGGCCTTTAAGGTGGAGATAATAGATTCGTGATCGTCAGGATCTCTTAGGAGTCCGGGAACGTCAGTCATATAAACCAATCTGCGTGCGCGTAGGTTGCATGCGACATGCGCAGCAGCTACATCTGCATTGATGTTGTAAAGATTGCCTTCATCATCGCTTCCGATCGGTGAAATGATTGGCGTATATCCTTGGCTAATGGCTCTTTTTATAAGTCTAGATCTTACGATTCTAATATCCCCAACGAAACCAAGATCTATGGGATTGCCTTCGGGATCCACTTCAAGTTTGGAGCAATTAAATAGGCTTTGCCCTGCCATACCCAGTGGGCGTCCTTGGTTGGCCTGAAGCAGTTCACAGATATCGAGGTTCACAGACTTATTGAGCGTTTCTTCAACAATGGAAACAGTTTCTTTGTCTGTGAATCGAAGGCCGTTGATGAAAAGTGGTTTGATACCTGCGGTTTCCATCGCAGCACTTATAGCTTTACCTCCACCGTGTACTACTACGACGTTGATCCCAACGGCTGCGAGAAAAACAATGTCTTGTGCGACTCTGCTTCTCACCACGGGGTCCTTATCATCCATAAAGCTGCCACCGTATTTAACTACGAAAATACTGTCTTTGAAAGTCTGTATGTAAGGTAGTGCTTCCAATAGCACTTTGGCCTTTGCTATCACCTCTTGCTCCGAGGGTGTGTGAACAATTTCCATGGTTTTATTTATAAGTAGGTTAGAGGAGTCCTGCAGTTTCTTCGAATCCGCACCAAAGGTTCATAATTTGAATAGCCTGGCCTGCGGCACCTTTCATGAGATTATCCTCGGCTGAGGTAATTATTAGATTGTCGGTCCTGGGATCGTAGGTTCCTGAAAAGTCGATCCGATTCGTCTGGAATACCCACTTTGTATCCGGAGGTTTACCCGGGGGCAAGACTGACACAAATGGTTTATTCTCATAAGATTTGTGCCAGACATCGTAGGCTTTGCTGATGCAATCGCCGGTATTTGCAATCGTGATGGTGGTGGCAATACCCCGATTGATGGGTACGAGATGAGGTGTAAATTGAACGACTACATTCCTGCCTGCTGTCCGCGAAAGTTGCTCCTCGATTTCCGATAAGTGCCGGTGTTTCACTAAGCCGTAGGCTTTAACGCTTTCGTTTCTCTCACAATAGAGATAGTCCTCTGCAAGTTTCTTTCCGGCACCGCTCACTCCGCTCATAGAGTTTATCACAACTCCGCTCCCATCTATCACGCCGTTTTGCAAAAGCGGTAACAACGGAACAAGGATGCTGGTTGGGTAGCAACCGGGAGCTGCAATCAGTTTCTTGTTTCTCCAATCTGGTGGCGTAATTTCAGGGATTACGTAGGCCGATTGTTCGAGCCACTGAGGATAAGGGTGGGGATGTCCGTAGTAGTCTTCGTAGATCTTGGGAGAATTGAGCCTGAAATCAGCACTTAGATCAATGACTTGTTTTCCCGCTTCGCAGAGGGGAATCGCAAACTCGCTAGCGACTCCGTGTGGAAGGGCGAGGAAAACGAGATCCAGTTCTGGATCATCAGCCAACTGCTCTGGATCTGACGTGGTAAAACGAAGTCCATTGCCCCGGTTTCTAAGATGTGGAAAGACCGACTCGACTGATTCTCCAGCTAATGATCTGGAGGTTACTTTTGAGAGTGAAATGTTTGGGTGATCTAAGAGTAGAGAGAGCAAGACTTCTCCAGAATATCCAGATGCACCTACGATACCAATATTCATAATGTTAAATTTCTTAAAGTATTGGGGTTCTTGTTATTTTTGGAAATAAAAAGCCCTCCGAGGAAGTCCTGGGAGGGCGTAAAAAGGGGAGAACTTGTGAGTTCCCGGATTAACGCTTCGAAAATTGGAAACGTTTACGGGCTCCTGGCTGACCAGCCTTCTTACGCTCGCGTCGTCGTGGGTCTCGTCGGAGGTGTCCTGCTTTTTTAAGCGGAATTCTCAATTCTTCGTCAAACTTCAGTAGAGCTCTTGCGATACCATGGGCACATGCTTCTGCTTGTCCATTCACACCACCACCTTCAACCTTGGCAATGACGTCGAACTTACCTTTCTGTTCTACGGTGTTAAAAGGTCCTTCGACCATGCGCACTGCTTGGTCCAGACTGAAATATTCACTCAGCTCTTTGTCGTTGATCTGAATTTTTCCCTCACCTGCGATGAGGCGAACCCGTGCAGAAGCTGTTTTCCTTCTGCCTGTTCCCAAGTATACAGTGTCGTTACTCATAAATTACGTCCGTTATTAGAGAGCAATTGGCTCTTGCGCTTCGTGTGGGTGGTTAGGACCGGTATAGACCTTTAACTTCCGGAGCATCTGTCTTCCCAAGTTATTTCTTGGTAACATGCCTTTAACCGAATGGCGGATTATGAAGTCCGGTCTCTTTTCTCTAAAGTCTGCGAGAGTCCGATGATACTCGTTACCAACCCAACCTGTGTAGAACATATATTTCTTCTGATTTTCCTTTTTACCAGAAACAGCGACCTTTTCGGTGTTGATAACGATCACGAAGTCTCCGGTGTCTACGTGCGGTGTGTAAATTGGTTTGTCCCGACCACGTAGGATATTGGCAATCTTTACCGACAGTCTGCCGAGGGTTTGCCCGGTTGCGTCGACAACATACCATTTCCTTTGGACGTTCTCTTTCTTTGCTAACGTGGTTTTCATAAATTTTGAGAAAGGGGGAGAAAATGCATAGTTGATTTTGCTTTGTCAACTATCGAGACGGCAGAAATTAGATAAAATAAAGGCCTGTCCGAGTGGACAGGCCTTTAGAAATTCTATTCGAATGTTTTCTTACCAGCCAGTGCTGATAGAACCACCGAACCATACTTCGTCGTCAGGTCCGTCAGATCCGTCAGAGTAGCGAACGCCGATGCTAGCAGAAGCAGTGTCGCTCAAGCTGTAAACAACGTCAGCAGATGCTCCGAAGTAGCTGTAATCGAATCCGTCACCGTCAACGTATCCGTAAAAGCCGGCTACATCGAAAGAAGACTTTTCGTCCATTTCGAAACTGTGTCCGATTGAACCTTCAACAGTCAGCGCTTCCAGATCAAGGTCGTAGAAGAAAGTGACTCCTGGGCTCAACTCAGCGTCAAAACCGAATGCAGCATACAGTTCGAAGGTTTCAGAACCAGCACCCGATTCAGGGTAGTAGTAAAGAGTTCCTCCAACATCGAGGCCGATTCCTTCAGCGATGTCGAATGCCATTCCGCCGTAGAAATCAAATTCGTTGTCGAAGCCTCCAACGATTGGCTGTGCGGTCCACACACCGAGGTATGCATCGCCGAAGCCAGCTTCGATAGCTGCTGTCATGATCTCGTCCGCGAGTTCGAAACCGCGGAAGATGTATTTTGATTCGTATCCGACGTCCATGGTTACTTCCACGTCGTCAGCCTTGAGTGAGGAGAATGCTGCCAGAGTTGCAGCTATTACTAGTAGCTTTTTCATAGTTTATCTTCTGATTTCAGGTTAGTTCGTTTCTAGCTTAACTCTATGTTTGGTTGTTTCGCCAAGCTGGAAATTGATGTAGAAAACAGTAAATTAAGTTGAGTCTGATATATTAGTGGGCGTTCGGGTCAAGCTTTTAGCAGCTCTGGTGCCAAGAATTAAGGGGGGCAGCGGATTTATAAATATAGAATGTTTCCGTCTGCGGTTTGTTCCTTTGACGGTTTCGCTTTGCTGATCACTGACCGTTTTTGCTCAGGAAAGGTTTCTTTCACAAGTCTGTAATTCGCTGTTGTTTACGGCAGATACGGTTGCGTAAACAGAAAGTCAGTCGAAAGGTAGTTTCGGATGTTTGACAACAATGTGGGAAGTCGGTTGCAATCCTTAATTTACAATCGTTTTACAGTATGCCATGCCATCGCGTATGAAAATGTTTGGTTTAATCGCTTCGTGTTATGGATTTATCGGGGTGGCACTTGGCGCGTTCGGAGCCCATGGTTTGCATGCGCAACTTGTTGCTAGCGGTCGTTTGGAAAACTGGGAAACCGCGACGCTCTATTTATTTGTACATTCAATAGTGTTGTTGTTTGTTTCGCTCAGGAATGAAGACAATGCGGGAAATTGCTTGAAGGTTGCTGGATGGAGCTTTGTTTTCGGGATCTTGATATTTTCCGGGTCGTTGTATGTGCTGTCCCTTACAAATGTAACAAAATTGGGAATGATTGCGCCGGTAGGAGGAACTTCCCTTTTAGTAGGTTGGGGAGCCCTGATAATTGGGTTTCTCAAGAAATAGAGTTATTGGGGGTTTGATGATTCAAGGTAAGAAATTTCCTGTCTCTCTGAAGGTGGGCGCTATTTTGGATGCCGTCGCAGAGATCGGTAGACCGATGATCGCGGGAGGTGCGGTAAGAGACTGGATTCTCGGACGCGAAAGTAAGGATCTGGATGTTGAGGTATTTAATTGTACATGGGACCGTTTGATAGCTCTGTTGAAAAGATTGGGTCGGGTGGACTTGGTGGGTAAGTCCTTTGGGGTCGCGAAATTCCATATCTGTGGATTGGAATTGGATTTTGCTCTTCCTCGCTCTGAGTTAAAGACAGGTGATGGGCATCGAGGTTTTGATGTAGTGCCGGATCCCTTCATGGATCCCCGGCGCGCCGCCCTGAGACGGGATTTCACTATGAATGCGATTTCCTACGATTGGAAAGAGAAAGAGATTGTGGATCCGCTTGATGGACGAAAGGACTTGGAAAATCTTGTTTTAAGACACTCAAGTGAGGCATTTTCCGAAGATCCTCTCCGAGTGCTCAGAGGGTTTCAGTTCTGTAGCCGTTTTCAACTTGAGGCAGCTTCAGAGACCGTCTGCTTGTGCCGAAATATCCTGAATGGGTTTTCTGAGATCGCTCGTGAGCGCGTATGGATGGAATGGGAAAAGTGGGCTATTCATTCAGTGAGACCCTCCTTAGGGCTCCGGTTTTTGCTCTTTACCCGATGGCTGGAACACTTTCCGGAAATATGGAGTCTAGTCGATTGTCCACAAGACCCTGAATGGCATCCCGAAGGAGATGTGTTTCAGCATACCTGTTATTGTTTGGATGCTCTAGCCGGTAGTGATTCTTTCAAAAACGCCAATAACTCCGAAAGGCTGGTGCTTATGTTTGGGGTGCTGTGTCACGATTTTGGTAAGCCCGTGAGTACGGAGCAGAAGATGAAAGGTGGATCACTTCGATGGGTCAGTCCACGTCATGATCAGGAAGGCGTATCGCTAACTGAGGATTTTCTGAGGCGAATCGGAGCACCCCTCGCCCTCATTCCCAAAGTGCAATCGCTGGTCAGTTGCCATATGGCAGCGATTCACATAAAAAAGAAGCCTTCCCTTCCGCAGGTGCGGCGACTAGCCCGGCGTGTCGCACCTGCGAGTTTGAACCAGTTGTTTGCAGTAATGCGTGCGGATCAAGGTGGAAGGCCCCCGTTGCCTGTTGGGCCAACTCAAAGTGTAATATGGTTGGAAGAGGTGGCCGGTGAAGGGTCTTTGTTGGAAAAGGCACCCAAACCACTGGTGCTCGGTCGCCATTTGATGGAGCGAGGTATGGTCCCAGGTCCCCACTTCAAGCCGATTCTGGACGAACTCTTCGAGCTTCAGTTGGATGGCGCCTTTGCTTCTCTGGAAGATGCGGTACCCTTTATAGACCGACTTTGCAAAGTTTAGTCAACAGAGTGTCGATTGACAAAGCGCTGCGTCTCCTTTGGCTTAAGTGAAAACATATTTCTTATTATGAGCGATAGTGCAGCAAATTCCCTAGAACAATTAAAACACCTGACCAAGGTTGTAGCTGATACAGGTGATTTTGGTCTAATCAAACAGTATGAGCCTCAGGATGCTACGACGAATCCCAGTCTCATCTTTAAAGCGGTTCAGAAAGAGGAATACGCGGCTTTGCTGGATCAAGCTGTGTCTGAATTTCGTGATCACACAGGCGGAGAGTCTGAGAAACTCGGTTTGATCGTTGATCGGGTCTTGATTCTATTCGGACTCGAAATCTTGAAGTTGATTCCTGGTCGCGTATCGACGGAGGTGGACGCTCGGTTGTCTTTTGACGCACAAGCTACGGTTGATCGGGCCCATAAGTTGATTACCGATTACGGTGCCCAAGGCATCGATAAAGAGCGTATTTTGATCAAAATCGCGTCCACCTGGGAAGGCATTAAGGCTGCGGAAGTCCTGCAGAAGGAAGGAATTAACTGCAATATGACGCTTTTGTTTTCTCTCGCTCAGGCCGTTGGCTGTGCTGAAGCGAACGCCAAGCTGATTTCACCGTTTGTGGGGCGTATCATGGATTGGTATAAGGCTAAAACGGGTGAGACCTATTCCGGTGAAAACGATCCGGGAGTTTTATCAGTTAAAGAGATATTCACCTATTATAAAAAGTTTGGATATGCGACCGAAGTGATGGGAGCTTCCTTTCGAAATACGGGGGAAATTCTGGAATTAGCTGGGTGTGACTTGCTGACAATCAGCCCTGGATTACTTGGAGAACTTCAGGGTTCCCAGGCCGAAGTGCCTCTCAAGCTGGATGCGAATAAAGCAAAAGAGTCAGATATCCAAAAATTGGAACTGGATGAGAGTACTTTCCGGTTTTTGCTGAATGAGGATGCCATGGCGACCGAAAAGCTTTCCGAGGGGATTCGTCTTTTTGCAGCTGATATCGTGAAGCTGGAATCAATGATCAGGGAAAAGCTCTAGTTCGAACGCGTTGCTTTCGAACAGTCAGATCCATAGAATGACTCTAGATTGATGTTGAATCGAGACTCGTTCTCATTAACGTGGGTTGTTTATGTCGATTGATGTCACATCGCTGCGGGATGATTTCCCCATTTTAAGTTCCTTGGTCGGTAAGAAGCCCTTGGTCTATTTGGACAATGCTGCAACCACTCAAAAACCTCAGGTAGTAATTGATGCGATTGACGAATACTACAAATCAACGAATGCAAATATCCATAGAGGTGTTCATTACCTAGCGGAAAAGGCAACTGATGCTTACGAGGAGTCACGAAGGGTGGTTGCCAGGTTCCTTAAAGCTCGTTCAGAAAATGAAATTATTTTCGTAAGAGGCGCGACAGAAGGTATCAACCTCATCGCTCATTCCTTTGGGAAACGTTACATTTCGGAGGGTGACGTGATCATTATCTCCACGATGGAGCACCACGCGAATATTGTGCCGTGGCAGCTTCTGTGCGAGTCAACAGGGGCCATTTTAAAGGTGATTCCTGTAAGCGATGTTGGTGAGCTAGATATGGATGCGTTTGAATCCCTTTTATCCGAGAAGACTAAACTGGTTTCGGTCGTCCATGCATCCAATTCTTTGGGGACGATCAATCCTGTGAAGCGAATCGTGGATAAGGCGCATGCCGTAGGAGCAAAAGTGGTGTTGGACGGAGCTCAGGCGGTTGGACATTTTCCGGTCGATATGGAGGCTCTGGACTGTGACTTCTATGTTTTTTCAGGGCATAAATTATTTGGGCCGACTGGTATCGGCGTTGTTTACGGTAAGTATGATTTGTTGGATTCTCTACCACCTTATCAGGGTGGGGGAGATATGATAAGTAAGGTCACTTTTGAAAAGACTACCTACAAAGAGCCTCCAGGGAGATTCGAAGCAGGGACGCCGCATATCAGTGGAGCAATTGGGATGGCTGCAGGTATTCGTTATTTGGAAGGACTGGATCGCGAAGCTTTGCTAAATCATGAACACGATCTGCTTGAGTATGGAACCGAATTACTTTCTCAGATGAACGGTGTAACTTTACTGGGAACTGCTAAAAACAAAGTGAGTGTCATTTCTTTTACGGTGGAAGGCAGTCACCCGCATGACGTTGCTACCATCCTGGATGCAGATGGTGTCGCGATCCGTGCAGGGCATCATTGCACACAGCCGTTGCTTCAACGATTTGGAGTTCCGGCGACTGCGCGTGCTTCATTTGCTTTCTATAATACCCGAGAGGAAATCGATAAGCTTGTGGAATCCCTTAAAAAGATTCAGGTATTGTTTGCCTGATGTCAGACCTTACGCAGCTTTATCAGGAGATCATCCTTGGGCATAACAAACTCCCCAGGAACTATGGTGCGCTTGAGGAGCCCTTTTTAAAGGCGGAGGGAAATAACCCGCTTTGTGGCGATGAGATAACCGTGTATTGGAAACTCTTGGACGGAAATATTGCAGAGATTTCTTTTGAGGCTCAAGGCTGTGCGATTTCCCGGGCTTCGGCCTCCATGATGACAGAACTACTAAAAGGGAAATCAGAAGAGGAAGCCGTAGCTTTGTTTGCCGGACTGAAGAAATTCCTGGAGAGTGATGAAAGTACCGAAACTGTATGCGAAGTTTTTGGAGACCTTGCTGCTTTAGTCGGTGTCAGAAAATATCCCTCAAGAATCAGGTGTGCCACTTTGGCGTGGAATACCTTAATGGACAAAAAGTAAGGCAGCCTCCGATGGAGACTGCCTTGTTTTAAAAACTCGTTTTATTTAGAAGCGAAACTTGATTCCAGCCTGTGCTCTCCAGCGAGAGAGATTGGCGAAGGTTCCGTCCCGGACACTGGTCGAAGGAGGCCCCCGGAAGTCGTAGATGATGCGTCCATCATCTGAGATTTCACCTTCCGCAACGGCTTGTGTTTGGAAAGGCACTTCTTCAATGATACCCCAATCATTGTTGAGTAGATTTGCTAGGTTCAGGATGTTTAGATAGAAGATCACGTCGAACTTATCAGTCGATGGAAGTTCCTGAACGATACTAAGATCCCATCGATTTCTCCAAGAAGTTTCGAATGCGCCCCTTTCGGCAAGCCCGGGTGTTGCATCGATACTTGCCAAGTAGTCTAACATGCCGGGAATGCCTACTGAGTCCGGGTGAATGATCGGGTCATTAGGTCCGTCAGGAATCCAGAACAGATCGTTGTCGAATGCAGCTCCGTCACCGTTGTAATCGTTATCAAAAAGAAGGCTGTAGTTTTGGCCACTTCTTCCGTCATAGATCAGAGAGAATTGCGTAGTGAGGCCGTTGGACCATTCCAAGTCATAGCCTGCAGCCATCAACACGCGGTGATTGGTTTCGTAACTCCCGCGGTACAGCTCATCTGTGTTTTGATTATAAATGGGGTTGCCTGCGAAGTTGGAGCTGGCTGTTGAACTTCCTTGGTTGGAAACGTCGTCCGCTGCTCCGTAAGTGTAGGAAATATCCATCCACCAATTGTCCTTCTTTTGGCGTTTGAAACCCAATGTAATATTATCAGAGCTCCCTTTATCAGAATTGGTTAATTGGAAGATGTTGCTGTAGCTACTGGTGATTCCATTTCCACGGTCCGGACGACCGTTGTATAGATTTCTTCCATCCGGAGTGGTTCCGATCTCGAGCAGATTCAGGTTTTGTGTGTAAAGAGCGGTTTTCGTTTCCGTGTGAATCGCTTCCATCCAGATAGTCCAAGGACTGTCATCAAAGTCATGCTCCACCGCCAGGTTGAACTTGTATATGGCTGGCAGATCAAATCCATCTTGAATGACGTCCACCTGTGAGCTGCCTTCTGCAACAGCCTGGTCGGCTGGTAAAAACGTGACTGGATTTTCAGGGTCAAAGTCGTTCTCTAGATATCCCTTTAAGCCACCACCATCGACTCGATTGTCTCCAGAGGGAGGTTCGCTGATATCGGTTGAGCTGACTCCGTTGTTTGAGAATGTATTTGAAACCCAAACCCACGGGCTGCGGCCTTGGAAAAGACCGGCACCACCACGCAGACGAGTTTGTTCGTCTATCTGGTAAAGGAAACTTACACGGGGTGCGAATAACTCCGCTCCATCGACGGTATTGGTATTATCTACGCCGAAGATTTCTTCAAAGGTTTGCCCGTCACGTCCCGGATTTAATGGCTGGGTTTTATCGGCGGTAATTTTGTCGTAGCGTAGACCGAAAGCTGCCGTAAGTTTGTCGCTTACGTTCCAAGTGTCTTGAATGAAGATGCCCAAGTCAGCAAAGTCAGATTCAGCGCCCAAGGGTATTCCTTCTATGCCGAGAGCTTTGTCAAAGAAGTCGATTTCGTCAGCAAGGTATCCCTCTAGGCCCTGAAACTCTATTTCTGCGAAGGTCTCTTGGAGGAAGACGTTGAGAAACTCAGATTTCTCGTAATCGAATCCGACCGTTATCGTATGATCGCCGCGAAACCAGTCGGCTACGAATGAGAGGTTCTCCACATCGGTTGCTAGCTCGTTTGAGTGGCGGGAGTCGTCGCGACCGAAGAAAAGCTCTCCTCGAGTGGTCGGTTCTCCGCTTTGAGTCGTTCCGGGAAAATCGTCGATACGAATTTCAGGGAAAACATTCGGGTTGAATGGAAGACTGTCGAAATCAGAACGACCCGCCCGTACTTCCGTTTGGAAATCATCGGTCCATTGACTGAACAACTGAAAGACCCACGACTCGTTGGTCCGAGTATCCGTGTACCAATGAGAGGTAAGGTTGGTTTCGGGTTGGGTGGAAGAAAAGTCAGCAAACTCTGTGAAGCTGGGTTGGGTTCCTTCTGTTTTTGCCCATCGGACGGATGCACGATGTTTCTCATTAATTTGCCAGTCCACTTTGGCCAGGTATTTTTCATCCTGAAGCGGTACTTTACCCTCTGAACCAAATGTACCGGGATCAAAGCCGTACTCTGATTTGGTGAAGTCAATGACTTGTTGAAGCGCTGCGGGATCTGGTGTGAATCCAGGTGTGGGTCCAGATATGTTTCTTTCCAGCTCCTCATAAGACAGGAAAAAGAACAGTTTATCTTTAATGATAGGCCCGCCAAGCGTTACGCCCCAAGTTGTTTCATCAAATGGATCTTCATTCCCTGTTATGGGATTCTTGCCCCGCATGTCTTCGTTTTCATAGAAAGCGTATGCAGATCCTGAGAATCTGTTGGTTCCGCTTTTTGTGACTGCGTTGATAGACGCGCCCAAAAAGCCCGATTGACGGACATCGTAAGGCGTCAGTTCAACTGAGATTTCCTCAATGGTATCAATTGAAATCGGGTTCGCAAGAGATGGGTTTCCATCTGAGTTCAGCCCGAATTGATCGTTGATCTTAACACCATCGATTTGGATGTTGTTCGTTCTGTTGTTCTGTCCCAAGGCTACAATCTGGCCGGAACCATTGCTACCGTCGGCGATGGAAACGCGAGGATCGAGACGAGCGATGTCCGAGAATGAGCGATTGATCTTAGGTGTGTTTAAGATCGAGTCTTCATCGATTACGGACCCTGATCCCGCTGCGGAGGCCGCGAGGAAGGTATCCGCGGCAGAAACGGTAAATGCTTCCAGATCGATGATGTCACCCAAGGACTCCTTGAGAGCAAAGTCTGCGAGGTAGGCCCGTGAAAGTTCGATGTAAACATCCGTTTGGACGCGGGGTTCCCAACCGGTGCTGCGAGCAGTGACGGTGTAGGGTCCGCCTACGCGAAGTCCGCGGGCCGCATATCGTCCAGCTTCGTTGGTCCGGGTGGTTGTTACGGATCCTGTGGGTTCGTGAACGATAGAGACGGAGACTTCAGGGATTCCATTTCCGCTATCGTCACTAACTTTTCCGCTGATTGCGGAAGAGGTGATGCCCTGGCCTTTCAGAGCGACAGATCCCGCTAACAATGCGAGTACCAGTGTGCCTACAGCTTTAAGTTTCATTTTCATTAATAGTATCAGTTTCAGTTAATATAATAAGGTCTTGTGCGGCCTTATTCTTTTCATTTTGACTTCGGCTGTTCAGGCCTCGGTCGGAAATTAAGTCGCCGGATAGTTCTGTGAATTGCCAGGGTTTCAAGGTTAATAACCTCCTGTATACAAACTCCGCAGAACTGTTACCTGACGTAGTGTTTTCTCTCTTTTTGAACAGTATTTGGCTGGGTTGTTAGTTTCCATAGTCCGGATTGCGAAACAGCAAATAGGTGGCCATTTGATCGCTTATGAAGTCATTTTGCTGAGGAAGCCTGATTTCCCTTAACTATTGCTGATTCACAGCGTGACCCGAGGTCTTATTGAGGGGAAAATTCCAAGGCTACCAACACGGGGTTGCGTATGTACTTTTCGATTGAAAAGGATGCGTCTTTGTATGAAGCTCTTCAATTCTAATGGGCGTGAACAGGCTCGCGACCCGCCGCTAATTCTATTCTATAAACCCCTTTCTTGAGGACTTGATCTATGAGACGAGTACCTAACCTGGAGACTTTGTTTCCCGTTTATCACTGTGTGGTTGTGGAAGCCATCCAGGCGGAAATCTATCGACTATGAAGAGCGTATTGGATTTCCAGAAGAAGAAAGCGCTTGGAGAGCGCATTTCGATGGTGACCAGTTATGACACTTGGTCCGCCAAAATCGTAGGAGACTCTTCGATTGATTGTATCCTTGTGGGAGATAGTGCATCGATGGTCATGCATGGTTTTCCTAGCACGGTTCATGCAGATCTGGATATGATGGTCGCTCACGTGGGAGCTGTCTCAAGGGGGGCTTCGCAAAAGTTTATTGTCGGAGACATTCCGTTCTTAATGCACCGTAAGAGCCGTGCCATTTTGATGGACACGGTCGATAAGATCATGAAAGCAGGTGCTCATGCGGTGAAACTGGAGGGGGCAAAAGGCCTGTTGGAGGATATCGCCCACATCGTTGAATCCGGAGTGCCGGTGATGGGGCATTTGGGCCTGACCCCGCAATCAGTGAATCAGCTTGGTGGTTTCAGGGTTCAAGGAAAAGGGGATGCTGCTGCACGGGAGATTTTGGCCGATGCGCAGTCGCTTCAGAAGGCTGGTTGTTTTGCGATTGTATTGGAGTGTATTCCGGCATCGCTGGCTGAAGAGGTGACGAACTCGCTGGAAATACCTACCATTGGAATCGGATCCGGGGCTCATACGTCTGGCCAGGTTTTGGTTCTGCAAGATTTATTGGGAATGGATCCTGGGTTTCAACCGAAGTTCGTTCGCCGTTACCTCGAAGGGTATGAGTTGATAAAGGATGCGATGGACCAATTCGACTCGGACGTGAAATCACGGGCTTTTCCCTTGCAAAAAGAGAGCTTTGTATGACCTCGATCATTGAGACACTGGATGCCTGGCATACTTACAGAAAGTATATACAGGAATCCAGAATGAGCATCGGGTTCGTCCCGACAATGGGTGCGCTTCATGAAGGGCACATGGAGCTAATTCGTCGGGCACGTGCTGAGACAGATTGCGTGATTGTCAGTGTATTTTTAAACCCGACACAGTTTAATAATCCGGAAGATTTCGCTGGGTATCCAAGAACGTTGGAAGAAGATCGTATCTTGGCGTCGGAAGCAGGAGCCGACATCATTCTAGCTCCTATAAAAGAAGCTTTGTATCCTGACGATTATCGTTACAGGCTAATCGAAACTGAGTTCTCTCGACAGTTGGAAGGTGAACACCGTCCCGGTCATTTTGATGGGGTGCTTACGGTGGTTATGAAACTGCTCAATATCGTACAGCCGGACCGCGCCTATTTCGGGGAGAAAGACTACCAGCAACTTAAGTTGATCGAGGGTATGGTGACTGCGTTTTTCATGGATATACAAGTGATCGCCGTTCCTACGATCCGAGAAGATGATGGTCTGGCCATGAGTTCCCGTAATGTTTTGCTTACGGAAGCTGGAAGGACTCGGGCGCCTGCTTTCTACCGTAGCTTGGTCAAAGCACCGTCTCCTGAAGCGGCTCGTGAGGAATTATTAGCGGAGGGCTTTGACGTGGAATACGTTGAAGACCTGGGGGGACGTCGGCTGGGAGCCGTCGTGATTGATAACATTCGCCTTATAGATAATGTTGCCATCGAAGATTCTATTTAAACTCTCGGGCTCGATTGCCTGTTACAAGGCCTGCAACCTGATTTCGAGATGGGTCAAAGAGGGACACGAAGTACAGACGGTAGCTTCAGAGGCAGCGTTGAAGTTTGTGGGCCCATCAACTTTGGAAGGGCTTACGGGTAGACCGGTTTATCATGATCTGTATGAGCCTGGCAAACAGATGGCCCATATCGATCTGGTTAAATGGGCCAATTTGACTGTGCTTTGTCCTGGAACTGCCAATACAATAAACAAGCTAGCGCAGGGCATAGGAGATGATCTGTTGAGTAGTTTATTCTTAGCGCACGATTTTTCAAAACCTTACTTTATTGCGCCAGCGATGAACACGGCCATGTATCAGCATCCTGCAACCCATGCCGCTATGCAGAAACTGCAATCGTGGGGAGTTCGCGTACTACCTACCGGTGAAGGACGGCTCGCGTGTGGGGATATCGGTGAGGGCAAACTTTTGGAGCCGGATTTGATTGCGGAATCTATCGAACAGGCACTGACCACCCCTGCGTCTATTGGGAAAAAACTACGGTTCCTCATCACCTCAGGAGGCACGGAAGAACCGATTGATGGGGTTCGCTCCATTTCAAATTTTTCGAGCGGTAGAACAGGTGTGGAATTTGCAGAGTATTTCTTTGATCAGGGCCACGATGTCACCTTGTTGCGGGCGAATCGAGCATTGGCTCCGACAAAGCCCATAGATCAGGCGACCTTTAGATCATTTCATGACCTGGACCGTTGTCTTAAAGAGCTGCTTTCGAAGCAGAGCTACGACTGTGTGATTCACTTGGCGGCGGTAAGCGATTACTCGGTCGATCATCTTTTGATCAATGGAGAGAAAGTCGCTCCCGGAACAGAATCCAAGTTCAGCTCGAATCATAACATTACGCTTAATTTGGCCCGGAATTACAAGATTGTCGATCGAATCCATCAATACAGTAGCAATGCGAATGTGATACTCGTTGCCTTCAAGTTAACGAATCAAGCTTCAGAGGAGGAACGGGAAAAGGCGGTGCTTCATTTGCTTGAGCATTCACTCGCCGATATTGTGGTACAGAATGATCTCACCGAAGTGGATCCTGAGAATGGGCGGCACGCAGCGGCACTTTATTCAGGGAATCGACTAACTAAACGGGTTGAGAAAAAAGCCGATCTCATTCGTTCTGTCGAACGGTTGGTAATGGAGCGTATCAAAGATTAGGAAACGGTATGTTACTCTGTTTAGATATTGGTAATACGACGATTCACGGGGGCGTTTTCAGCGGAGACGAGCTCATCCTGCATTTTAGAAAAACCTCCGAAGTTAAAAACTCGTCCGACGAAATTGGTATTTTTCTACGGAGCGTACTTCGTGAGAATGATATCGACCCTAAAAAAATTACCGCCATCGCATTGTGCTCCGTCGTGCCGTCGCTGCTTCATGCCATCCGCAATGCCAGTTACAAGTTCTTTTCACAGGAGCCCTTTGTGTTGCAGGCCGGAGTTA
Source organism: uncultured Opitutaceae bacterium (assembly GCA_964352065.1). Classification (GTDB taxonomy): domain Bacteria; phylum Verrucomicrobiota; class Verrucomicrobiia; order Opitutales; family UBA2995; genus UBA2995. The sequence continues at coordinate 19,219 of CAYGQM010000007.1, read as the reverse complement.
AGACAGGCTTGAAAATAAAGTACCGTAATCCTCTGGAAGTGGGGGCTGACCGCATAGCCACAGCGATAGCGGCTACGCATTTGTATCCCAATCGGAATATCATAGCGGTTGATTTTGGAACGGCGACCACCTTCTGTGCAATCAACTCCAGGAAAGACTATTTGGGAGGTGCTATTATTCCGGGTATCGCAATCTCTATGGAAGCACTTGAATCCCGCACTGCCAAGTTACCGTCTGTAGAAATCATAAAGCCGGGAGAAGCAGTCGGTCGTTCCACGGTCGAGAGTATACAGGTCGGGCTATTTTATTCCCAGGTAGGGACTGTGAAAGAGGTGACCAGACGCTTTGCATTAGAATCTTTTTCTGATGATAAACCGGTGATTCTTGGCACCGGTGGTTATGCACGGCTATTTGAGGATGAAAACCTCTTTGACCAGATATACCCCAATCTGGTCCTTAACGGCCTCTATCTGGCCTACCATATGAACCGATAGCATTTCGTTATGAACATTACCTTGCTAAAAGCCAAAATACATCGAGCCACGGTAACCGGGGCAGACCTTAACTATGAGGGATCCATCTCCATAGATAGGGAGTTGCTCAGAATGGCGAACCTCCGAGAATTCGAACGGGTAGATATCTATAACTGCAGCAACGGCGAGCGATTCTCGACCTACATTATTCTCGGAGATCCAGGCCAAGTGGAATTGAATGGTGCAGCGGCTCGGAAAGTGCTCCCAGGAGATGAGGTCATCATAGCCGCTTACGCGCAGATGACAGAGGTGGAAGCTGAAGCATTTGAGCCGACCGTTGTGTTGGTTCACAAAGATAATAGTGTGAAATCGATCAAAGGAAGTCCATCGGGCCAATGGATGGAAATACAGCGCTAAGGTAGAGGAGAATGGAACGTAAACTAATAAAACATATTTTAGCTAGCAGCACATCGCAGGACTCAATTTTGATTCAAGGTTGGGTCCGCACACGTCGCGATTCCAAAGCTTTCTCGTTTATCGAGGTAAACGATGGGACATCGCTCAAGAATCTTCAAGTGGTCGTGGATGCATCGTTACCCGATTATCGTCATATAGGCAAGGCAACCACCGGTTCCTCTGTGGCAGTCACGGGCAGTCTGGTTGCTTCTCAAGGCAAAGGACAAAGTTGGGAGGTCATTGCTGAGACCCTGGCTGTAATAGGTGAGGCTGGAGAGGATTATCCGTTGCAGAAGAAGGGCCACACCCTTGAATTCCTGAGAGAAAATGCGCATCTCCGACCTCGCACCAACTTGTTTGGTAGTGTGTTTCGTGTGCGGAGTCGGGTCGCCTATGCGATCCACCAGTTTTTTCAGGAACGAGATTTCGTGTATGTCCATACGCCATTGATAACCGGTAGCGATTGCGAGGGTGCAGGAGAGATGTTTCAGGTATCTACTTTGGACCTACAGGCAGTCCCGATTGAAGATGGGAAGGTCGATTTTTCCGACGACTTTTTCGGTCGGCCGACATACCTAACGGTTAGTGGTCAGTTGGAGGGCGAAGTATTTGCTACGGCCCTTTCTAACATCTACACATTCGGGCCGACGTTCCGTGCTGAGAATTCCAATACAAGTCGCCATGCAAATGAGTTTTGGATGATTGAACCGGAAGTAGCCTTTTGTAACCTGGAGGGTGATATGGACCTTGCGGAAACCTTTGTGAAATATCTCGTAGCGGACACCCTCGGAAATTGCCGGGAAGAACTCGAGTTCTTTAACCGCTTTGTGGATAAGGGACTTATCGAAAGGCTGGAATCCATCAGGGATCGGCCCTTCGTTAGAATCAGTTATACCGATGCGGTGAAATTGCTTCAAGACAGTGATCACAAGTTTGAATATCCGGTGACTTATGGTGCCAATTTACAGTCTGAGCATGAGCGTTATTTAACCGAAGTACACTTTCAATGTCCGGTGACGGTTCATGATTATCCGCGTGAGATTAAGCCGTTCTACATGCGATTGAATGACGATGAGAAAACGGTCGCAGCGATGGATGTTTTAGTTCCCGGGATAGGGGAGATCGTGGGCGGAAGCCAGCGGGAAGAGCGTTTAAAAATTCTAGATGCGAATTTCGAGTCCCACAACATCTCGAAAGAAGACTATTGGTGGTACCGTGACCTGAGGCGTTTCGGTTCAGTTCCGCACAGTGGGTTTGGATTGGGTTTTGAGCGCATGCTTATGCTGGTAACGGGCGTAGCGAATATCCGCGATGTTATCCCCTTTGCGAGAACGCCAGGAAACGCTGAGTTTTGAATCTCTTGGTAAGAGGGTCTTCTTGGTGCTGCAAACAGGTGTTTACTCCCATTGGTCGGCTGACGGAGCGACAAATGGATCATGGAACTGCGGCTCAGAGTTCTTGAGGGATTTTGCCAGGCGATGCAAGTTGGTGGCCACGATGTCCCCCATACTCTTACACCCGTTGAAGTCACTATGTTTGTAGAATTCAGCGAGCGACGTGCGAAGTTGGTGAACTTTTTCAGGGGTAGAAAGGTTTGTGGATCGCATGGTGTTGAGCAGGGCTTCAAGACGTCGACTGCCAAGGCTCATGCGTCGGTAGATATGCGCTTGTTCCTCCCGTTGATACTGGAGAGACGTTGCGATATTCAAGTGCTTGGTGCAGAAGAATACGAGTTCGTTGTTTTCCTTGAAGAACTGCGGCCTGTAAAAGTTTAAACGTCCGTTGTAGCACTGTTGATCGAAGTCCATTGGACGGATCATTAATTGGATATCTTCAAAGTCCGGCGTAATATCCACGATGAAGTTGTAGGCTCTCATATCTCCAAGCAGGCGAATGAAGCATCGTTCGTTAAACTTGACGAGCTCCTTGGCGATTCGAACAGACTTCAGCCGTTTGCTATTGAGCCATTTATCAATAAAAACGTCCCCGGGAATACCCACGATGTGTTCTTCTGCCAAAGTATTGTGGTAAGTGAAGTAGTGCATCCGATTCGGCGATAACAGGTGCTCTAGTTCCAAACCGAAAATCCGGGATGAATCAGCCTTCTTTATGTAGTAGTAGTCCTGGTTTTCATTGTGTGAATTCACAATACGGATACGGAATGGGTTCGAGTTTCCGAAGGTGCAGAAATCGATCCGATCCACGTAGAGATGCTCCATGAAGCTCAGGTCACCGTCTGTTTTTAACATGGCATAAATCTTCTTTAGGCCGATGGAGAATTCCCTCATTTTCTCAGGAGAATAGATGACCGTCAGCCATAGCGTATCCTCTCCGTCTTTGTCGTAGAGGGGAATGGATTCTTCCCAGTGTTGAAGTTGAGAGTAGCGAACCGGTAGTTCTTCATCCCGCCCAAATCGGGCCAGGTACTCGCGTAAGTCGTTTTGTATGGGGTAAGAAGGCTTTTTTTCTGTCGCTCGTCTCTGGGGACCTAATTTACTCATGTTGTTGAGAGATAATTAAGTCCGTATTTTCGCGGATAGCAATGGGTAATCGACAGTTAGTTACGGGGGCTGATTCGGGTCGATTTGAGAGTTTAAGTTACAGCAATGTTACATCGGCAACAATTCAGTCACAGGCCAGTTTTTCGGTTGTTTTAGTATATTGGGCTGCCCATACCGGTGCCAGTTTTAACAAAAGACTAACACATGGGAATGCTTAAATCGAAATGGTTGGGTCAGTTATGCGGCCTGATCACAACATTGGTAATGATTACCACACTAAACGGGCAGAATGAGCCTGTAGCTCCGATTGGAAACGGAGATACGGGCACGTTGACTGGAAAAGTCATCGATGTTGATTTTGCCGACGGTGTTCGCGGGGTTTCGGTAACGCTTGAAGGCTTGGAAAATGGCTTTGCGTTTACGGATCTCGAAGGACGCTATATTGTTCGCGACGTGCCAGTTGGCACTTACGCGGTTCTGTTCAAAAAGGATAACTTCCAGACTCAGAGAGTTACCGAGGTGGAGATCAAGAAGGGGGAAGCGTTTACATTGGATGTCCCCTTTCAGGCTACCGGTGCAGATTTCACGCTCGATGTGTTTGAGATCGCAGTGGATCAGGTGGTTTCTCAGAGTGTCATATTGCTCGCGGATCGCCAGAAATCGGCGTCTTTGAGCGATGCCTTGAGTGCGGAAGACTTTTCCAGAGCGAGCGCCGGAGACGCTGCAGAGGCCATGACGAAGATTACGGGTGTAAACATCGTCGACGGTAAATACGCAGTGGTGCGTGGTCTGGGAGATCGCTATTCGAATACGCTCATGAATGGAGCGGTGTTACCCAGTAATGACCCGAGTAAGAAGTCCGTGCAGTTGGACATCATTCCGTCAGATCTACTTGAAAAAATCGTTACAACGAAATCTTTCACTCCCGATAAGCCGGGGGACTTTACCGGTGGATCTGTTGAAATCACTACGAAACCGTTCCCTGATCAGTTTGTACTAACCGCAAGCCTAGGGGTGGGATATAATGAAGCCACAGGGGAGGACATTCTTGGTATTCCCGGAAGAGATATGGACTTTTTAGGAAAAACGGATGATGCTCTACCAACTTCTATACCGCCTACGCCGGGTGAGTATGCAGTGGCGACGAGGTTTTCGACTACGGACGAGGCAAAATCACTGTTTCGTGATTTACATAGCTCAGGTTGGTATCCTGTTATCAAGAGTGCAGACCCGAATCTATCGTTTGGGGTCACTTTAGGGGACAGCAAACCTGTATTTTCGGCAGGTAACTTTGGATATCTTGTTAGCTTCACCCACGATCACAATTACGATTTGATTGTTGATAAGCGCTCCGAACGCTGGATTGGAACACCCGAGGAGCTTCGGCCCAAAAACGGATTTGATCGTACAGAATCTACCGAAGAAGTGAGTTGGGGTGGATTGGTGAATTTGGCTCTGCTTCCGAATCCGGAACACGAAATAAGCTATAATTATCTTATTAACACCAAGAATACGGATAGTGTAGTGTTGGGAGATAACGGTTTTGAAAATACCACAAATGTCGTCGAAGCCGGTCAAGCGGTCGGTTCTCAGAATTTGCCAACCGGAAGGGAATCAGCAGTCGAATTCTTAACCACCACGCGGTTGCAATACACCGTGAAAGAACTCAGCCTTCATCAGTTTAAGGGAAAGCATATATTTCCGACTTTCTCTGAAATGGAGCTAAAGTGGTCGGCTAATCTTTCTGAAACCTCCGAAGAAAATCCAGATCAACGTTTGTTGACATTGCTCAAATATCAATACCCGGATGGAGAATCGGATTTACTCTACCTATCAGAAAACCCAAAGTTTCCGTTCAAATCGTACGATGATCTGACGGATGAAAAGACGAATTTTACAGTGGATATTACTATTCCTTGGGATCCGGAATTTCTGAATTCAGGGGAGTTTAAGCTAGGTCTGTTTACGTCTGAGTCCGATCGTAATTCTATCGGACGTTTTTATTCTGCGACCGGTTCTAATTCTATTGTTGGCGACACAGATTCCAAGATATCGTTCTATGAGCGATTCGAGGAAAATGTGTGGGTTGACCAAACATTTTCTACTGAAGGGGGAGTGTTTCGTCCAGGTCAGGTTACTTACATTGAACAAACCAGTCGTCAGGGGAATGTTCAATCTTATGCGGGTACAGAAAAAATAGACGCGGTCTATTTCATGAGTGACATTGAGTTCAAAAATGAGCTGAGGATTATTTTTGGAGTGCGTCGTGAGACAACGGAAATGGATGTAGCGACGGTAGATGATTTTGTGAATGTTGCACTCCGCGATGTCGGTGATATTGATGATGAGACCTGGTTACCGGCCTTCCATGCGGTCTATCCTTTGGGCGAAGACAATTCGCAAAACCTCAGATTTTCATATGGGAAAACGCTTGCAAGACCGACGTTCCGAGAATTTTCACCGTTTCGTGTAGTGGACTCACAGAGCGGTGAAATTTATCAGGGAAATCCGGCTCTCGACCTCACCTTCACTGACAACTTCGACCTTCGGTGGGAGTGGTTTATTGGGGAGGCCGACTTGATAGCCTTCGGAGTCTATTATAAGGAATTCTCAAACCCGATTGTCCAAACTGTTTCGAGTGGTGCTAATGCGAGTCCTCGGTACTCATGGGAAAACGCATCATCAGGAACGATTCAGGGTGCCGAGTTGGAGATGCGAAAGTCTCTTGGTGAGTTTTGGTCCGTTGGTGGGAATGCAACTTTTATTGATTCCGAAATTGACCCGTTGCAGCTTGATGCTTCTGGAACTGTATTTGAGGGGCAACCCGAGTATATCTTAAATATCAATGCGGGTTATAATAATCCTGACAACGGCTGGTCTGCTAATGTGTTTTACAACTACGTCTCTGAAACACTCCGTTTCATTGGTGAGACGGTTCCGGACATCTTTGAAGATTCTAATCAGTCTGTGGACCTTAACGTCTCCAAGGCCATTGGAAAATGGACCGTTAAATTCACTGCCAAGAACATTACCGATGAAGACAGACTCCTATTCTATGATGGGATTAATGAACAGGCTGTATACGAATCTTGGAAGCCGGGACCGTCTTACGGGTTAAGTGCTTCCTACCGTTACTAATTTCTTATCTGTAAATTAAATTCGAAAACTAAAACCGATCCATAATGAAAAAACTAATAACGACCCTTATATTAGCTGCCTGCGCCTCCAAGGCGTTCGCAGCAGATGTTCCGGTAACGGAAAATATCACCACAGATACCACGTGGACTGCTGACAATGCATACATATTCGGTAAGCCAATTTTCGTCACAGATGGCGCAACGCTTACCATTGAACCAGGAACCCAGATCTATGGATTTGAGGACGTAGCCGAGCAAACTTTCGGTTCCTTGATCATTACCCAAGGTTGCAAGATCATGGCTGAAGGAACTCCAACGGCCCCCATCGTGTTTACTGCTTTGGCTGAGCGTGACGGTGTTGAAACCTCACCCGGTGTATTTCGTCCTATTGAGTTGACGGACGTAAGTCTCTGGGGAGGTCTCATACTCTTGGGCAATGGCGTTCTCAACTATCCGGGTAATATCGTTCTGGATCCGACTAATACGGCGAATCCTCCTACCGATTTTATCGAAGGATTCCCTGCTGGTACTGGTTCGATCACATACGGAGGAGCAGACCCAGAAGACAATTCCGGTATCGTCCGATTTGTGTCTATACGTTGGGGTGGTTTTGAATTCGCGCCTGATGAGGAAATAAACGGACTGACACTTGGAGCCGTGGGTAGCGGAACAACGATAGAATTTGTTGAAGTGTTTAACAACTCTGACGACGGGATCGAATTTTTTGGTGGATCCGTAAACACTCGGTATATGGTCATGGCGTTCAACGAAGATGAGTCTTACGACTCGGATGCAGGTTGGACCGGTAAAAACCAATTTTGGTTTGCGATCCAAAAAGACTTAGGGAACGGATCTAACTACGGCCATGAAGCAGACGGTGGTGATGGTGACGACAAGACACTCATGCCATTCTCAACGCCAATGATCGCGAATGCTACGTTCATTGGTTCTGGTGTTGGTGGAACCAATCCACAGGACAACGCAACTTTCCGATGGAAAGAAAACGCAGCTCCAACATACTACAATTCCTTGTTCACGGATTACAAACAGTACGCCATTCGTATTGACGACGCAGATACAGAAGGGCAAGTAACCAGTGGATTGGCCAAGATTGGCGGTTCGGTCTTCGGAAGTTTTGGAACCTATGATGGAACCGTCGCTTCCCTTGCTAGGGGACAGAAAGATGCTGAATTGAATATATTAAATGGAGTAAATAACTCAAACACCATTATCGGTGATTCAATCGTAGTAGAATCGATTTCAAGGACTGCAGCTGGACTTTTGGATCCTCGCGTTTTGGATATCAGTGGTCCGATCTATGATTCATCGACGATGATCGATTTGCCAGATGATCCATTTTGGACTGTCACTGACCACAAGGGAGCGGTTGGAACCTTCAATTGGATGAAGGGATGGACCTATCTGGACCAAGCAGGATTTATGACTACCTCTAGCGAGGCTTTAGATACGGACGCCGAGTTCTCAAATATCTCAACCCGTGCCTTGGTGGGCACCGGAGCTAACGAAGAGATGAATATGGGTTTTGTGATCACTGGAGCTGAGCCACAAACGGTTTACATTACCGGCAAAGGGCCAAGTCTTCCTTCTGAGCAGGTTGCTAATCCTTTAGCAGATCCTAAAATCACGTTGGTAGATCCGAGTGACTCGTCTATCATCGCTGAAAACTCAAGTTGGAATGATTCTTCCGAGCGTGGGCTAATCCAAGCCACAACGATTGCTCCGGCTAATGATCTGGAAGCAGCAATTGTAGCAACCCTCCCTCCGGGATCTTACACGGTACTTGTAGAGTCCGAGGGAGCTGAAGGTGGCGTAGCTATCGGAGAAGTTTATCTCTACCGTTAATTTTCCAAGCCAGCATAATACCCATGTGGCCCGTCGTGTTTTATAACACGGCGGGCTTCTTTTTTGTTCGACCCGGGTAGGTGTTTTCCAAAACTCCACTTCCTTATGACTACACCACGTTTTCTGTCGCCTGAACAATGCAAGCGAATTGCCCGTGAATATCGCACGCCGACTTACGTTTATGACGAAGCTTCTCTGAAAAAAGCCGCGCAGGAAGTTTTGGCGTTTCCAAGGCCCTATGGGTTTACGGGGCGGTATGCTATGAAGGCCTGTCCCACCGGCGCGATTCTGACTTTGTTGCGTGACTGGGGGATGCATTTCGATGCTTCCAGTGGATTCGAGGTCTTGCGTGCGGTTAAGTCCGGTGTCCCGGCTGAGCGTATCAGCCTGAGTTCTCAGGAGTTTCCGGAAAACATCACTGATTTGGTGAATCTCGGAATCACGGTCAATGCCTGCTCGCTCAGGCAGATTGAAGAATATGGTAAGGCCTTTCCTGGTGGTCGTGTTGGATTGCGAGTCAACCCAGGCGTCGGTTCCGGTGGCACACTGAAGACCAATGTGGGAGGACCTTCCTCCAGCTTTGGGATTTGGCACGAACTCCTGGACCAGGCAGCGGAGATCGTAGAAAAGTACTCACTGCAGGTTTTCAGGATTCACTCGCATATCGGTTCTGGAAGCGATCCGAATGTGTGGGTGAAGGCAGCCGAACTAACCCTCAATCAGGTTCGGCGGTTTCCGAAGGTCACCCATGTAAACCTGGGAGGCGGTTTCAAGGTGGGGCGCATGCCAGACGAAACGTCAACGGATCTTCAGGTGGTTGGAGCGCCGGTCAAGGCCGCTTTCGAAGCCTTTGCTGAGGAGACCGGGCGCAAGCTGCATCTGGAAATTGAACCGGGTACTTACTTGGCGGCGAATACCGGCTGCCTACTGGCATCCGTGCAGGATAAAACTACTACGGGAAACGATGGCTATGTCTTCCTGAAATTGGACACGGGAATGACGGAAATCCTGCGACCTACGCTTTATGCCGCTCAGCAGCCCATGTCAGTCATTCCGCTGTCCGATCCTACCACTGAGGAAACAGAATCGGTGATTGTTGTGGGTCATTGTTGCGAATCGGGAGATTTGCTGACGCCGGATCCATCAGATCCAGGGCTCTTAAAAGAGCGCTTAATGACTAAAGCTGAAATCGGGGATCTTTTGGTGATCGATGGAGCGGGGGCCTATTGTTCCAGCATGCCATCCAAGAACTATAACTCATTTCCGGAGGTTCCTGAGGTGCTGGTTCGTGAGTCGGGAGATGTCGTTCTTATTCGTAAGCGCCAGACGCTGGATCAGGTCTTCCAAAATGAGGTGCCGCTTGTTTGAGGCCAACCCGCCGGTTTAGCTTCTACTGCCAAACGACGATATCTGCCACCCAGTGGTGGACCGATAAACCCCGGTAGTTTCCGACCTTTACTGCGCGGATGTTTACCGCTGCCTGGCCTTTGACCTTCTTCCCTTGTTTCGTAAAGATCTCTTTCGCTTTTTCGATATTCGTCGTCTCTGCGACTACCTCTGCGATTTTCACGTAGGGTCTGTCTTCCGGTGCGTTGCGGAACACCTCAAACCGATACTTAGCAATGCGGGTGGCTTCGACGCCTGGTACTGGCGTGACCGAGTATTCAACGGACCGTTTTCCGCAGCCAGCGAACAGTAACAATGCGGTTATTGAGATGATTGTAAATTTGAACATACCCTTCATGGGGAGTTGGTTAAAACGACTGCCGTTCAGACTGTCAAAATTTCATTTGCTGGAATCTTGGTGTGATTAGCGTACTTTAGAGGAAACGGAAACCGCTGCGTGGTTCCGTTCGAACTTGTCGGAATCGTCCGGGAGTGGTTAAATCAGCTGAAAAGTAGGCAGTGATTCTTTTTCAGATGCATTCGATACCCCTTAACAGACTCCCTTCATGAAATTTAGAGCCTTGGGACCGTCCGACTTTGTGATTATCTCGAGCTCAATCGTGGTAAGTCTTTATTCTTTCTGGAGTTTCCGCGACGGATTCACGGAGGATGATTTTGTGAGTCTATTTTTTTGGATTCCCTTTTTCCCCTTGGGAATGGGCTTAAATATTGTCGTAGTCAGGGCCGGGGTCGGTTTGAGAAAGGTAAAAGGATCGCTCATTGTATTAACGAGGGTTCTTTACGTCATGCTTCTAGGATACCTTTTTTTCCTCAATCTGCGCAGCCACTATATACAAGGGTGCCTGGGAATACTGTCTGGTTATTTATCCGTCCTCTTCTTTTACTGGGCAGCCAGGGATTCTCCCCTGTTCGAAGATTGAATCGCTGAGGGAATCGGCTATGGCTTGGCGAATGTTTCGCTCGATACGATCAAGTGGACCAGATCCCGGAAGCCGTTTCCTTCTGCTTCCAGTGATACTAATAGTGCATCAATTTGTGGACGGTCCATGATCTCGATGCGGCGACCAAGAGAGTAGGCCAACATCTTTTTCGTTAGAGCTCTGGCAAAAGCATCTTTTCGATTCATGAGTGCCTGTTTGAATCCGATGACGTCCTGAAACCCTTCCCCGGATGGCAGCTCACCGGAGGCATCGATATCTACTCGATCTCCGTAACGGGTGCGCCATTGTCCGATGGGATCGAAATTTTCGAGCGCAAAACCCAAGGGGTCGATCTTACGGTGGCATTCATAGCAAGCGGTGGTTTCCCGGTGTTTTGCCAATTGGTCTCTTATGGTGATCGCTCCGCGAATGTCTGGATTGAGGGGTTCCACGTCGGGTGGTGGCGGTGCAGGCGGCGTTCCCAATAGATTCTCGAGGAGCCAGACACCTCTCAAAACAGGAGATGTATCAACTCCATTTGCAGTCACAGTCAACACACTCGCTTGGCCGAGTAAGCCGCCGCGTCGTGGGTCGTCCAAATCCACCCGCCGGAAGTCATCACCTTCCACACCGTCAAATCCGTAAAGGTCTGCTAGGGCTTTGTTAACGAAGGTGAAGTCTGAATCGAGGAAACAGTCGATATTCAAATTTTCGTCCAGCGCATTTCGGGTAAAGAGTTCCGTTTCGGTTCGCATCGCCTCTTCGAGATTTTCCGAATAGTAGATTTCAAATTTGTTCCGGTCGGGTGGAGCGTCACCGAGGTTTCGCAGAGTGAGCCAGCTGTCCAGAAACCCTTTGACAAAACGCTCTGATTTTGGGTCTGCCAGTAGCCGATCCGCCTGGGCAATCAGTGCCTTTGGGTGGTTGAGCTTTTTACGTTTCGCCAGTTGGATGAGCTCGTCATCTGGCATGGATCCCCAGAGGAAGTAGGAAAGTCGTGATGCGATTCCGTAGTCGCTCAGTAGTGTCGATTTGGATGAGGGCTCTTCTTCAAGATAGAGGAATGCCGGAGAACACAGGGCAGCTTTTAGCCCATCTTTCATCGCTTCGAATGGAGAGTGTCCTTGTTCGACTCGCGCGTCTACTACCTGCATGAGGCGATCCACTTCTTCTTTTTCGGCTGGGCGTCGATAGGCTCGACTGGCAAATTGCTGAATGATCCGGCGAGTATTACTGGTCTTGAATGCGCCTTTGCCGATGATCGCTTTCCAGGTAGCTGTTGGCCATTCGTTGAAATGAGGTCCGCTGATTTCTACTTCATGAATACGAATGTGAGGAATAACTCCGTGTTTGATGGCGACGGCCATATAGTCGGCCTCAAGGTCTTCGGGTGGGATGCCAGGGCCTGCGATCTTCATCACCAGATTCGCCACCACACCGAATGCGGGTCGAATATCCATGGATCCGTTCAGGTAAATGAATCTTGGGGAAAACCCTTTGTCCAACCAAGCCTCCGTCTCATACCACTGCGGGCCGTCGTCCGTGAGAGCGAATGTTCCGAGGTCAGGTGTGTAGCGCTGGGGGGTGTGCATGGCTCCGAAGCGGCTGTTTCCAGGAATGACCCGCATAAGCATGGGCTCTGTAGGATCGTTGGTGACCTTTTTGGGATTGAAGTCATGGAAGCGATTAACGGCTTCGGCGAGGGTGCGGATCTTGTAGTACCCACCTTCGGGGACGCCCTCTTTGAAGGCCATAAGCGGTGCATAGGCTCCGAAGCGACGAATGGTATTAGGGGCTTCGTAGATATTCAAGTAGCGTTGGCCGTGGGCGACCTTGTGTCGATTATTAAGCTCGGGCTGTTGTTCGAAGTCTCCTGCAAAGGTCCATACTTGTGGCTCTGGTCTTTCCTGAAATGGAAGCGCTTTTTCGACAATGCGATCTGCCGCGTCAAAGTATTGGTCCAACAGGTAACCGGAGGTGACCAAAGTGTCCCCGACGTTGTCTTGGTGCTCAACTATACGTTCCCCTGGAAAGGCTTCAGTCGGATCAAACATATTCATGTCCATCAGGAACAGATCGCTGATCGTGTTAAAGTACTCGCGGTGGTTGAGCCTACGGAGGACAGTTTCTCCACCCGTGATTTCCTGAGAGTGATAGGCATCACTGACGGCGGCAGTCAGCCAGTCTACGATCGCTTGTTTTTCGGCTGGATCGGGTTGCTTTTCGTCCTCTGGAGGCATGTCGCCCAAGTTTAACAAATCCAGAATATCCTGAAAGTCTATCAAAGCGTTGTCATCGGCTATCGGATAGCTCAGCTCGTTAAATTGGCGTTCACCCTTTTGCTTCTCAGGTCCGTGGCAGTCGATGCAGTACTCCTTCAGAAACGGGCGGATGTGTTGATCGAAGCCAGCTGGGTCCAAAGATGAAAGATGCCTTTCTTTGTCAACGGCCATAAGGGAGGTGCAGCTCAGAAAGCTGCCCCAAAGCAAAGCCCGTGTTATTGTCATGCGACTTCTAGACCGGTAAGTGTTCCAGTGCTGGTGCCAAACGTCTCCGTTTCCACGCCGAAACGTTGAAGCATTGATAGATAGAGGTTACACAGGGGAACCCGTTTGCCTCTCTCTTCCGGGAACCGCTTGTGCTCGCCCAGCTTGAAGCCTCCGCCGGCAAGGATGATGGGAAGATCGGTATTCACATGCGCATTACCGTTACCCATACCACTTCCAAAGAGGACCATGGTGCTGTCGAGCAACGTGCCATTGGAGTCCGGTTCGCGGATTGACTTCAACTTATCGAGAAAGCGCGCCAGCTCCCGCATTTGATACATTTCTATCTCAACGAGGGATTCTATCCGTTCAGGCTTTTGACCATGGTGGGAAAGCGAGTGATAACCTGTGCTCAATCCGAAAAATGACGTGTCGAATCCCGTACCTGCCATTTCAAAAGATGCCACACGGGTGGAGTCGGTTTTTAATGCAATGGCGATAAGGTCATAAAGCACAGGTATGTCCTCTACCAAACTGCGATCCTGAGGTCCTGCGTAAGGGGCTTCAGGTTTTGAAACCTTGGACCAGCGTTTGTCGAGTTCGAGATTGGTCTCTACGTCTCGAACAGAAGTGAAGTACTCGTCGAGCTTTTCCCGGTCCTGCCCGCTTAAACGTCGTTCCAAGCTTTTTGCCTCGTCCTTAACTGCGTCGAGGATGGTTCCTCTGAGGGCGAAGTTATCCGCGGCTTCTTGCTGGGCTTTTTCATTCTCGTTGATGAAAAGTTTCCGAAAGAGTTCTTGCGGTCCTTCGATCGGGGGAACGCGTACACCGGTACGAGTCCAGCACATCTGGCATCCCCCGTGTAAACCATCTTCCGACCCAATGGTCATCGACGGGAATCGAGTGGCGGCTCCGATGTGTTCTGCAGCTCGTTGGTCGATCGTGATATTGCCCTCTGGCATACCTTTCGCGTCGCCCATTTTTACTCCGCTGAGAAACGAGTGAACCGAAAAATGTCCACCTTTGATGTCGTGATCCAAATGGGAAAAGACGGTATAGCTTTTCCGATGTTTCTCCAGAGGTGCCAGTAGAGGAGTCATCCGGTAATGAGGGCCAACTTCGGTGGGGAAGAAGCGCTCAGGGTACATGCCGAATGAGTTCCCGACACATACCATACGCATGGGAGCTTCGACGAGTGGCGGAGTGGCAGCTCTAACGGGAATATTTGCTGCGATCGATTCCAACGCTGGTAGCGCAAGGGTAGCGAAAGAGGACTTGAGAAAGACGCGTCTGTTCATTGCGTGGTATTAGGGTGAATGACTTGGGAAGCTTAGGGTGGCTTCTGGAATTCTTACTAAGGCGTGAACCAGTAAGATCGTCAAGTAAAGTTGCGGCTTGGTTCGGGAGGGTCGTTGGCTAAAACTTGACTGAAAGCTAGGGTTTTTTAAGTAATACTATCCGGTTGGTATTGGTTCCCTTACTTTGATTGGAGACGCCCCAGCAGTTGGAGGTTTTGGTAAATTCCTGATCATTGATGAGGACGAGGATCGGAATCAGGCCGGCTTTTTCTGCGGCAGGAATGACGTGTTCTTCCAACCTCACTTTTCCGTTTCGAACTTCTCCTACCTCGAAAGCCACGTAGCCACCTTGGTGGAGCAGTTTGGACATGCGTTTGAAAGCTAGTGTCATGGCGCTGCTCCAGTCTTCGACCTTTCGGTGCATCCAGATCGGTATGTCATCCGGATTTACGTTATTGAACCAACACCGTAACCAATTGTCTCCGGCGTAGTCGACGACATCGAGAAACGGTGGCGACGTAACGACAAGTTGAACCGATCCTGGTTTAATCCCCCGGATACCGGTGGATGACCCGATGACTATCTTGCTCTTCTTTCCGTAGGTGGCGAAACGATCGGTCTGACTATCATCCACATCTTTCAAAAGCGACTTACTCTTGCGTAGGATCAGTGCTTTAACGTCGCGATATTCGGGTAGTTGATTTCGCTTCTCATTGATAAGCCGTTGCCGATCAGCAGTGACTGCCTGGTTGGGAGGGAGTGTATAGACCGAGAAAAACCCTTTCGAGTGACCGGTCAGACGGTTAGTGGCTACCATACGTATCCACTGATCGATCGTATCCAGCTTACCACCACGTCGTTTGAAATAACTTTGAAGTCCGCAAAGTTCATTCAACGTATCGGGATGATAAAATACGTCCAGCTCCGTAGGTGTCTCTCCATCATAACGGAGATCGATCTTATCGAGCCGGCTAATGACTTGCTTGAGACTGGGCGGATTGAGTCTGGGTTGGCATATGATCTCGCTGAGAGGATTTACATCGCAGCCAACCCCGATGCGATTATTCAAAACGGCTTCGATCAGAGTCGTGCCACGGCCCATAAACGGATCAAGGACGGTGTCTCCTTCCTTCGTGAGGCGCTCTATAAAAAATCGGGGCAGCTGCGGCTTGAAACAAGCTCGATAGGAAACTTCTTGAAGGCTATGGGCCGCACGTTGCTTGGACGTCCAGAACTCATTTACGAAAACCGGTACGGGTTGCTTTCCCACGTGGATGACATCTGTTTTTGTATCCAACCCGAATTCCTTAAACCGAGTGACTGAAGATACGAATGCTTGAGTGACTTCGTCGTTCTCCTGAATTTCGATTTCCGGGAAGAATTCTAGATTATTTTCTGGCATTAAGAAAGTTAGCTGGGAATGCGGTAACAATGTCAACGAGTATGGATGACACCAAGACGCTGTGCATGGGGCGGATCATTTACAACCGTTTCCTGCTGGTGAAATTGAGGATATCCGAAAAACTGGGCGAATTTAATATATGATATTTTGCCCTAGTAAATGAGCGCTCTTTCCTGCTAGTCTTTTTTCATCCTCAGAGTGTGAGCCCTAAGAGATCTCTTCCTCTAAACCATGAGACGCCCTAATCTTTTTCTAAAATCCCCGATTTTCCGTTGGGCAATCCTTTCGGTCTGGGCGATGGGTGCGTGTAAAGGCCCCATCTTATTTGGAGACGATGGGTTTGAAAAAATTATAGCTCCTTTCGTTCAAGAATACTGTATCAATTGCCATGGAACGGAAAAAGAAAAAGGGGACCTAAACCTGGAAGAACTTCTCAGTGAGGCGTCGATCCCGAAGAGTTTCAAAACGTGGGAACTCGTACTAGATATGGTGGAATTCGAGGATATGCCGCCGCCAGAAGAAGACCGGTTGCCTGGCAATAAGGAGCGGACAGCTTTGGTAGCTTCTATAACTGAACTGCTCGAACAGGCGATTCGCCACAATGCTGGGGATCCGGGGCAGGTAGCATTGCGTCGGCTGACTAGTGCTGAATATGCTTATACGATCCAGGATCTAACTGGTATTGAGTTGGACTTCAGCAAATCTTTTGTAGGAGAAGCCGTCGGTGGAGAGGGGTTTTCCAATGTTGGAGAAGTACAGTTTATGCAGGATGCGATTCTGGAGCGTTATTTGGAATCAGCAAAAACAGTGGCCTCCCACGCATTGATTGGTGCCGGACCGCTCCAGTTTTATCAGGATCCAGGGAAAACGGGCCAAGAGCTTTCAGCGATTAACCGCATCAATCAGATCTACCGGCAATACGGTTTTCGAACTGGTGCGGGCGAGGGCGCGAAGGCTTATGGCCTGGAGCAATACGAAAAAGCTTTCTTTGCCGCGTGGCAGTTTAAGCACAGGGAAACTTTGGGCATCGGACATAAAACGCTGGTGGATTTGGCCGATGAGGCAGGTATATCGCCCCGATTTCTTGAGCACATCTGGCGAGTCGTTACGGATCCGGAGCCGTCGTTTCCGAGCAACGTAATCGTTTCCAAATGGGAGGAGTTGCCAAAGCCGGTGAAAGGGAATCTGACGCCCTCCGCACTGGTTCAAACCGCGTGCGCCTCTCTTTATGCCGATTTGCAGTATTGGCAACGTACGTTGGCGGCGAGCACGCAGGACGACGAAGAATATGCCGTGCTCACTGAAGAGCCGTTCGAGTCGAATAAGTCACACCTTTTCAAGGTGAATATGAATCGGGGCTCAAATGCCGACTTTATAGAGTTCGACATCTTTGTGAGGGCCGCGACCGGTAGTGATGACCTTAAGCCGGTGGTGTTGTGGCGGAATCCACGTATTGAAACCCGAGGTGCTGGTGAAACCGGGTGGAAGAAGTATCCGTTAAAGGAGCTGGTGACCGAAGAATCTGGTGGTCAGATCGTCTTTGGAAAACACTACGATGGCAGTGCGATTGATCCGAATGATTTCGTGACTCATGAGTCGAAGAATATGACGATTCGCTTTAGAACTCCTTCGCCGGACGTGCGCGTCCAGTTTGTCGCCGAAGCGCAGATCGATACCGTTAAAGGAGACTACTGTTTAATCCGTTGTGAGATCAGCGACGGAAATAATACCAGAGAGACCATTTCATCGACAGGTTTTACTTCAGCCCTACTGGCAGATCCGGAGAGCCCGCAAATGGAAGACTGGAAACAGGGAATTCTGGAATTTGCAAAGAACCTCCCGCAAACCTCTCACCGCGGGGCCGCTCCATCAGACCGGGATCGTATCCCCGCTCCGTTTGACAATGCCTATAACGAACCGGAGCGAAACTACTTTCATACGGCGGTTAAGTATCATCGTGATGATCGTTTTTTAACAGAGATAATGCTCGATCCAGAAGTGGCACTGGAGTTGGACCAAGCTTGGACGGACCTGCTTACCGCCTTCGATTATCATGATACGATTTATCGCTTTATAGGGCGAAAGTATGAGTTGGGATCGTCTCCTGATAGCCTCTCTGAATTGGATCCGAACTGGATGGTGGGGCTTGAACCACACGTAAGAGCTGAGGTGGAGAAGGTCTACGTAGATTATCAAAGGCATCAGAGCTTACTGAAATCAGCAAAGTCTCATCATTTGGAGGAAGTTCTCACTCTGGCGGAGAAAGCTTGGCGCAGGCCTTTGGAGGCAAGTGATAGGGAGCGCCTTGCTTCTTACCACCAACGCCTTCGAAGCGAGCGGGAGCTCAGTCATGAAGCCAGTATCCGAACTTTGATTACGCGGATTTTCGTAGCACCAGGGTTTCTTTATCGAATCGAGAGTCCGGCATCGACTGAATCGATTGTTCCGCTTTCGGACTACGAGTTGGCGAGCCGGCTCAGCTATTTTATATGGTCGTCCAAGCCGGACGAGGCGTTGCTCCAAGCGGCGGCAAACGGTGACCTGAGCAACTCTGAAGCTTTGGCTGACCAAGCGCGTCGTATGTTGAAAGACCCTAAAGCTAGGCGATTCGCCACCGAGTTTTTTGGGCAATGGTTTGGGTTTTACCGATTCGATGATTACACAGGCATTGATTCCACGCATTTCACCGAATTCACCCGAGAGTTGAAGGCATCGATGTATGACGAAGCGGTTTCGTTTTTTGAGTATATTGTGACTCAGGATCGCCCGGTGGACGACATTCTGTTTGCGGACTACTCGTTTATCGATCCTTCCCTGGCGAAGCACTACAACCTTCCGTGGGATTCCTCAGGATCAGATATTAAGGGACTGGTTAAGGTTGACGGTACCCGCGCTTATAAGCGTGGCGGGCTTCTTCAACTGGGGGCGGTCTTGGCGGTTACCTCTGCTCCGTTGCGGACAAGTGCCGTCAAGCGGGGAGATTGGGTTCTGCGAAGAGTTTTAGGTACCCCGACTCCTTCACCTCCGGCGGACGTCGGATCGATTCCCGCAGAAGAAGTTTCCGGAGACGGAAAATCAGTTCGGGAACGATTGGAAGCGCATCGTTCAGACGCGTCGTGTATGAATTGTCACACGAGGATCGATCCCTTGGGATTTGCGCTGGAGAACTTTGATCCTATCGGTCGCTGGCGAGAGTCTTACCAAGATGGAATCGAAATCGACACCTCCGGTGTGCTTCATGATGGTACTGAAATTGTGGGTATCGGAGATCTACAC
>CAYGQM010000006.1:0-115705 GCA_964352065.1 uncultured Opitutaceae bacterium | reverse complement strand
GTTCGAGTCCCATCGCCGGCTCCATTTTCGTACGGATAAGACCGAGTTTCCTGTCAGCGGTGAGTCTCCTGCAGTGGATACTCTGGTTTATCTTAGAAAATGGGGAAAGAGGACTCCTGCTCAAAGACGAATCCGATGAAGTATTCAGTTAAGTTAGGATATTTCTCAAAAATGAAGAGCCCATCCTCACATCTTCCGGCTTGTTGGGGGAGAGTGGTTTCCTAACCTTCTTTTCATGATGTTTAGGAAACTTTCACTTCTTCTCCCCATTCTGGTTTTTGTGTGGAGTCTTCATCTTTCTGCAGGCGAGGTTTCTGTTGAGGCTGATCTAAGCAAAACTGGTGAAACGATTCACCCCTTCGTCTACGGGCAGTTTATCGAACACATGGGACGCTGTATCTATGGAGGAATCTGGGCAGAGATGCTGGAGGATCGGAAATTTTATTTTCCAATAACCGAGGAGTACAATCCGTACGGCGAGGCTAAGGGGCAGGAATATCCGGTGGTCAGCGCATCCCCGTGGGAAATAGTTGGCAATCTCGATGGTGTGGTCATGGTGAAGGAAGGCTCTTTTGTCGGCGAGCATACGCCTTTGATAACGGGGGGTAGTGGAATTCGACAGAAAGACCTGGGAGTCAAAGCGGGCAAAAACTACGCGGGATATTTCTGGGCGAAATCGAAGTCCGCAGAGTTGACCGTCCGGTTTGGATCGGGAGAGGCGCGTAGATCTGAGTCTTTCAATATTCGAGGTGATAAGTATCGAAAGTTTGAATTTGAATTTCTGGCGACTGAGGACAGCGACGATACGGAGTTCGAACTGCAGATTGATAGAGGCCAGGTCCTTCTCGGTACGGTTTCCATTATGCCTTCAGATAATATTCGTGGCATGCGTGCGGATACCATTGCTTTATTGAAGGAATTGAATGCACCTATCTACCGTTGGCCGGGAGGGAATTTTGTCAGTGGCTATGAATGGCGCGACGGTATAGGCGACCGTGATCGCCGTCCGCCTCGACGCAATCCCGCCTGGACGGGTGTGGAGCACAACGACTTTGGCACCGATGAGTTCATAGCCTTCTGCAGAGAAATTAACACGGAACCGGCGATTGCAGTGAACACCGGTTTCGGTGACCCCCATTCAGCCGCTGAATGGGTTGCATATTGTAATGATGCTTCGAAATCCCATGCGGCAGAAATGCGAAAGCAAAATGGGAATGTAAAACCGTTTGAAGTTAAATACTGGTGTGTCGGCAATGAGATGTTTGGTACCTGGCAGCTGGGCTACATGCAGTTGCATCATTACACTGAAAAGCACAATCGCACCGCACGGGCTATGTGGGAGGTAGATGATTCCCTGACGTTGATTGGAGTCGGAGCTATCGGTGGAATCAACGCCGATCACGATCCTCAGGCGGCAAAAGCCAATCGCGGTTGGTCACGTGGTATGCTCGAATCGAGTTCCAATTATATGTCCTGGATTTCGGAGCATTTTTATGATGGCCGCACGCCCTGGACAGAGGGTGGTGAAAAACCAATCCTCGAGCATGTTGAGCTGATGAAAAACAATATACGCAAGATAGTGACGCAACACCGTGAGTTGCAGCCTACGGTGACTCAACTCAATGGTCAGAAAATGCCTATCGCTATGGACGAATGGAATTATTGGCATCGGGATTATCAATACGGGGAACTGGGATGCGTTTATGACTTGGGTGACGCTCTCGGGATTGCTTCGGGACTGCACGAATACTTCCGTCAGAGTGATATGATCGCGATGGCCAACTATGCACAGACCGTAAATGTTATCGGCTGTATCAAGACTTCAAGGACAGAGGCAGAGTTCGCAACAACCGGCCTCGTTTTGAAACTGTACCGCGAGGTATTTGGATCTATTCCGCTCACGATGAAGGCAGACACCCCTCATTACGATATTTGTGCGGCCATGACGGAAGACCGTCGGTATCTGACCGTGGGCATTGTCAATCCGACCAGCGAGGATCTGACGGTTAAGTTAGCTCTCGATGGAGGTCTATTGTCATCGGTTGCAGACCATTACCTTTTAACAGGCCCCAATCGAGCCTCGCGTAATCAGCCCGGCTTTCCACGCGAGGTGGATCTTTCGGTCTCGAGGAACATTTCTGTTGCCCAAGGATTTATCGTACCTCCGTTGAGTAATAGTATATTCGTCGTTTTTCTAAACTAGCCACGGCTTCTTTGTAGATTTTCAATGAGCCTAAATCGCGTAATCCTCCTGTGTTTCTTTAGTTTTATGCTGCATCCGATCTTGAGGGCGGAAGACGGCTACCGACTTTGGATGCGGTATGAGGTTATTCCGGCGGGAGCACTGAGAGACTCTTACATAGAGTATCTGGGTAAAATAGACTATGAGAATGAAGAAATCAGTCCGCAATTGAGCGTTGCGATTTCAGAGTTGGATCGCGGTGTATCAGGCTTGATGGGGGGTGAATTCGGTTCGAATGTTCGTCCTATCCTGATCGGAACGCCGGAAAAGAATCGGGAAATTGACGGATTAGGCTGGGAATCTGAGTTAGGGTCGCTGGGCTGGGAGGGTTATCTAATACGGGAAATAGACGGGCAGATAACAATCGCTGGCAACAGTGATCAGGGTGTGCTCTACGGCGTATTCGCATTTTTGAGACACCTTCAAATGCGAAAGCCTCTCGAAGGGCTTTATCTTACCGGCAGCCCTAAAATTAAACACCGACTGCTCAACCATTGGGATAATCTCACGCGTACGATCGAACGCACCATGACTGGGGCATCTTTGTGGAACTGGTTTGATCTTCCTTACTTCATCGAGCCTTATTACATCGACTACGCCCGGTCTTGTGCGTCGGTAGGTATTAATGGAACTGTTCTTACCAATGTAAATGCGAATGCCACCGTATTACGTCCTCAGTTTTTAGAGAAAGTTGCCGCACTTGCCGATACCTTTCGACCCTACGGCATAAAGGTTTATCTCACAGCCCGTTTCAGTGCGCCGGTTGAGATAGGAGGATTGGAGACGGCAGACCCCTTGGATGCAAGAGTGGGGCGTTGGTGGGAAGATAAAGTTACGGAGATTTATAAGTATATTCCTGATTTTGGCGGTTTCCTGGTAAAGGCAAACTCAGAAGGACAACCGGGACCGCAAAACTACGGACGGGATCATGCTGATGGGGCCAATATGCTTGCCGATGCACTCGCGCCTCATGGGGGTATCGTTATGTGGCGCGCCTTCGTTTATGATTTTAAAGTGAAGGAAGACCGTCATAAACAGGCCTACACTGAGTTTACTGGACTAGATGGACGTTTTCGCGACAACGTTTTAATCCAAACGAAAAATGGAGCCATCGACTTTATGCCGCGTGAACCGGCACATCCATTATTGGGTGCCACCCCGAGGACCCCTCAGGCGCTTGAATTGCAGATCACTCAGGAATATCTGGGGGGTGATGTACACATGGCGTTTCTTGCTCCCATGTGGAAGGAGGTTCTTGATTTTGATACGTTTGCCCGCGGTGAAGGATCAAGCGTTGCCAAGGTAATCGATGGCAGTGTGTTTGGTCACCAGCTCTCTGCTATAGCTGGCGTTTCCAACGTAGGTAACGAACGTAACTGGACGGGTCACCCCATGGCTGCGGCAAATTGGTATGCTTTTGGACGTTTGGCTTGGGATTACGATTTGAGCTCTGAAACGATTGTGGAGGAGTGGACGCGAATGACCTTTTCCAACGAAGATGAAGTGTGTGATTCGATCACCGATCTTCTTCTGCGCTCACACCAAACCGTGGTGGATTACTCCATGCCTTTGGGACTTCACCACATTATGGCAGCCGGACACCACTATGGTCCCGGACCTTGGGTGGATCAGGGCAGGGCTGACTGGACCTCAGCATATTACCACAGAGCTGACGAAGAAGGGATCGGTTTTGATCGAACAAAGTCCGGTTCAAACGCACTTGGTCAATATGCGTCCCAAATAGTCAAACGATGGGAAAGCCCAGCGACCATAGATTCCAAATATCTGCTTTGGTTTCATCATGTGGCTTGGGATTACAAAATGCCTTCCGGAGACACCCTTTGGGACGAAATCTGCCTCAGCTACCAAAAAGGGGTCGATGAGGTTGCAAGCTGGATTAGCCAATGGGAATCACTCCGGGGCTCTATCGATGACCAACGCCACGCCCGTGTTTTAGCTCTATTCAAACGCCAACATAGCGATGCCGAATTCTGGCGCGATGCCTGTCTCAGTTATTTTCAGACTTTCAGTAAACGGCCCATACCCGATGGTGTAGAAAAGTCCGAGCACGACTTAGAGTATTACAAACGATTTCAGCTGTACCATGTTCCAGGTGATCCGGCGGAGCAGTGGTAAAATAACTAAGATAGTATACCTTTAATCAGGTGACCGGATACGCTGGACGATACGGTAAAGCCTATCTTGGGAATTTGTAAATACAGAGGATGAACGAGTTTCACTCCAGGATTGGTTTTTCCTGAGATATCAAACCAGGTGGAAAGTATCACTTTCTAAGAATTGGTCTCCTGCTTGTTATTAAATGCCGCCGACCAACTGTCCAGCCACCAAAAAATGGGAGTCTCGACGCCTTGGGGTTTTATACGTTTCGGGAGCGGGCTCAGGAATCCATCTTGGATGGGACGAGGCGCGTGTCCAAAAGTCGTTGACGCAAAATAAACTACTTTCTCTGACAGTGATTCCGCTTGGGATACCATATTAGGCACCATATCAATGAGACCTTCTCGCAGGATGCGCGAATTTTCTTCAATTACACCCGAATCAAGCTTATTATCATTCCAAGGGTCCGATAACTTGGCTACGGGCTCCCACTCTTCTAGCATGTCCATCTTACCGATAATAAAGGCCAAAGGAGTGTTGAATCTTCCAAGGACAGGTAGGTGATGGAGGGTTCTTACCCGATTCTTCAGTTCAGAAAGAAGTAGTTCCTGGTTTTCGGTTGGGAATCTTCTGCTGAGCTGAGGATCTTTCGCATCTTTTAGAAATCTCCTGAAGGTCACGTCCTTCGAAGGATCGTAAAGAAAACACCATAGGTGAGAATGAGCGATATGGTGGGTTACGGGGTTGGCAATTCCATCCATATCTGGTTGATACTGTTCGCCGGCATTGTCATAAAAAGTCAGACTTTGCACATTCCCGTGGTTCCCATCGAGTATGTAGGTGAAAGGGCGCGGAAGCATGGTAGCGCGTCCGTTGAGGTTGGCTTTAGAGTATAGGTGACCGTCAAGACTCGTTTTCGCAAGGTAGGCATCTCTGGCGAATTCGGCACTGAATATTCGATGCCGCATACTATTCAATGGTGCATTGCCAGTTGGATCGGGATCTTCCCAGCGGAGATTCCATTTCTTTAAAGCTTTTTTTTGTAATTCGTTCGTGAGTACCGATAAAAAATAACTTTTACCAGCTCCGGGCGCGCCAAACAGGGAAATAAAGGCTTGGGGAACGCTACATAACCCAGGCACAACCTTGAGGCGACAATGTGGGCATGCATATTCCAAACAAGGAGTGCCCGTGGCATCCAGTGGGAATTTCTGCTGATTGAAGGATTTCGCCTTAAAGCGCAACATTTCCCCATCTCCCAGAAGTGGATCGCCCCTTAGCGACTCATGAACTGCCACGTTCAACAGCTCGTCGCGATAAACGTTGCCCCAACAGTGTGGGCAACGGGATTGAATGGAAGCATCTGTTCTTACAGGTGTCGTATCCTGAAAGCTATCACCCGCACTCGGTTGAATTTTAGGTTGAGGAACGGGTTGAGGAAGCTCCATCCCGAGGATCTGGGCTACATTGAAACCCGTATACATACCTTTTGGGACGTATTTAAGTTTGCTAGGATCTTTTCCGTTTTCTACGACCCACGCCCGTAATTCTTCTCTGTCGAAAGGTCCATGAACGGCCCCGGTAGAAAACTCGAATACCATCCATTGATGGAGATCGATGCCTTCTAGCCAAACCTTGGGTTTTTTGGTGACGTAAGTTAAGAAAAACTCCTCTCCTATCTGGAGGGTGTGGACGGCCCCGTTCTCAAGGTTTTCACCATGCGGTTTTTTTCCGTTTATTAGGAATAACTCCGTGGGATTGGTGGGTGTGACCTCTAAGCCATCTACAGTTCGCTGACAGGTGATAATAGTTGAAGGAGTTTGATCGGTCTTAAGGTTCCAAGTGTTGATGGTTCCATATCCGATTGAGAACTGACTCTTTCCAATTATTTTAGCCTGAAGAGTTGTCACATCGATAACTACCGTCGAAAGCCCTGAAAAGATGTTTTTCGTTAGTTCAATCATTTTCGCTATAGAGAATCCTGTAGGCGGTCATTCCAAATTCCGAGAAAAGTATTTCTTTGTAAAGCCGAGCGTGCACATCGTAGTTGAGTGCATAAAACATGATAATCACGTCGGTGGTTATCAAGTAATGAAATTAATCTGACAAAGTAAAAGCACCTATCTCACGCGTTTCTCGCAACGCATGGATACCGAGGTCGAAATGTTCGACATTCGGGGCTCTCTGTTGGTTATCCGGATTTAGTAGAGACTAAAGGCATCAACCTGACATTGAAGTCCTAGGCGTATGCTAAATTTATCAATCGGTCAGTTGGGTACTCAACCTACGTTTAAGAAGAACGATTCCTAAGGCGAATCCTCCGAAGATCAAAGCGTAAGTCGATGGCTCGGGAATTACATTTGATTCGAACTGCAAGCCTGAGATGGCACCAGAGCTGGCGAAATCAAAGTCAATACTTCTAATATTCCTCGGCATACCAAATGAAAGTTCTTGGTAGGAGTTATTCTGCCTAGTTGGCGTTGTAGGGATCTGTGCTTGAGATCCGATTAAGGTGGTTGCTGAGGTATCGCTATAGAATCTTATGAAAGAGTCGGGGTTATCGTCGATATCAACAATGCCGACAGCTTTGAAGGTCATCGGCTCATCAAATGTGAGTCTGATAATGCCGCCTTGTGCATCATCATCAGGAAGCGGATTTGGGTTGGCTTGAGTAGGTAGATTTTCCTGGATAATTAATATGTTTTTAGCTCCGCTATTGTCTCCAAATATGTAACCGTTGTTTTGCCAATCAGCGGTCGTATTGCCATAACCTACAGTACCGTCCCCTGGTGTTTCCAGATCATCATCTCTATTAATCTCGGCGTTCGAGTCGAAGGTCCAAAGTTCGCGTCCAGATCTGCTAGGGTTGGTTCCGTTGCGTTTGATGTATTGGAAATTGATCCCCCACGCAGCGTATTGATTCGTGATTTGAGTTCCGGCTGCTATTGAGTTTCCGTTCGCATCCGTATCGAAATCGATCGTCAAGGTAACTTGCCCGAATGCAGATGTGGCTGAGGTTAGGGCTATCAGGGTAAGGAGGATTTTTATTTTCATCGGATTTCCGACAGAATAGCACCCAGAAAAAAATCTGTATACTAGGGGTCGGCTCTATGCGACTATGGAGAAATGCTCTAGATAGATTTCAGCGAAAAATGAAAAATATCCGTCTGGGCAGGTTCGAACTATACATTCAGGGTGCAAATAGCGGGTCAAATTCGCTAGAGCCTGCTCGTTTGAATCTGATACTGATGACTTCGGTCTCAACTTGACCTCATTAGATCCACAAAGTTGGAGGTATACTTTCAGGTCAGGATTCCTTTAATCAGGTGACCGTGCACGTCAGTCAGGCGAAAGTCCCGTCCCTGAAACTTGTAAGTCAGGCGTTTGTGGTCGATGCCCAGCAAATGAAGCATGGTGGCATGCAGGTCGTGCACGGCGGTGGGATTTTCTTCGGCGTTATAACCGTAGTCGTCGGTGGAACCGTAGGTGGTGCCACCTTTGATACCTCCGCCGGCCAGGAAGATGGAAAAGCCTTTGATGTGGTGATCGCGCCCGTCACCACCTGCCCCTTGGCTCATGGGTGTACGACCGAATTCACCTCCCCATATGATGAGAGTGTCATCGAGCATTCCTCGCATTTTGAGATCTTTTATCAGAGCGGCGGTGGGTTTATCGACCAAGTCGGAGACTGTTTCGAAACCGCGTTTTAGTCCTCCATGGTGGTCCCAGCCACGGTGATAGAGTTGGATAAAGCGAACGCCGCGTTCAGCTAAGCGGCGCGCCATGAGGCAGTTTGATGCGTAGGAGCCGTCACCGGGCTCGCAGCCGTAAAGATCTAGTACTGTTTGGGGTTCCGATGAAAAATCAGCAAGCTCAGGTACCGAGGCCTGCATTTGGTAAGCGAGTTCGTATTGAGCAATGCGAGTGGCGATCTCCGGATCGTGGCGATTGGAGGCAAGGTGGTTGTTTAGACCGTTGATGGTTTCGACGAGATCTCCCTGAGATTGTCGGCTGATACCATCGGGATTACTAACATAGTAAACCGGGTCGCCTTTGGACTGAAGTTCCACCCCCTGGTGTTTACTGGGAAGAAACCCGTTGTGCCACTGGCGAGCAGATATGGGTTGGCCTTGACCGCCGCCTTGAGAGGTTAAAACCACATAACCGGGAAGATCGGAAGATAAGCTACCGAGGCCATACATAGTCCAGGCTCCCATGCTGGGGCGACCTGGGATGATGGAGCCCGTGTTCATAAACGTATGCGCTGGATCGTGATTTATCTGCTCGGTATACATCGAGCGAATGACAGCGATCTCGTCGGCGAGTGTCGCAATGTGGGGAAAACGATCACTGATTTCCATGCCACTCTTTCCATACTTTGAGAATTTGAATGTAGGCCCTTTGACTTTCAACTCTGCGCCTTGTAGTTGAGCGATTTGCTCACCCGCGGTGACTGACTCGGGCATGGACTGACCATGCTGCGCTTCCAAGACGGGTTTGTAGTCGAAGGTCTCCAGGTGGGATGGGCCTCCCGCCATGCAGAGATGGATGATCCGCTTTACTTTAGCCGGATGATGCAGTCCTTCGGTCGAACGACTGCCAAACACATCCGGTGCAAGTAGATCACCGAGGGCGACAGCTCCCAGACTCGACAGTGATTGCCGTAAAAATGTTCGGCGATTGATTTCAGTAATGTATTTGGAAAATGGTGACATGATTAGTATCTGGTAATCGTTTCATGTAGATTGAGTATCGCACGACTCATGCTGGTGAGGGCTGCAAGTTCAATAGAATCGTGTTCGGTGCCGGGGAGCCTGATTCCGGTTAGTAGGAAACTGTTGGCTATGTTGGTTTCTTGTCGGAATCGGGTTCGTTCTCTTTCCAGGAAGTCCGTGAGTAATTCTATCTCTTCCGGCGAGGGAGACCTTGAAAGAGCTTTGAGGTAGGCCGTAGTTACCCTCTTCTCGTCGGAGGTTTCTATGATCAATCGCTCAGCAAGCCCTCTGGCGGCTTCAACTTGAGTAGGATCGTTGAGTAGGTTTAAGGCCTGTAGTGGCGTGTTCGATAAATCCCGTTTGACGGTGCATTCGTCGCGGCTACTGGCGTCGAATGAGGAAAGCATGGGATGGAGGAAAGTACGTTGCCAATGCATGTAGACACCTCTTCGAAATTGATTCTCGTCGGTATCTGCCTCGTATTCCCTTTTCGGAAAATTTAGATTTCGGTAGTATCCGGCTGGTTGGTACGGTCGAGCACTTTTCCCTCCTATCTTTGTGTTGAGCAGACCTCCAATCTTAAGTGCGTTGTCTCGAATGACTTCTGCTGGCAGGCGTCTTGGACTTTGCCTCGCCAGTAATCGATTGTAGGGGTCCAGCTCTAGAAGGTCTTCGGAGGTATGACTCGTTTGACGGTAGGTTCGGGACATGACGATTGTCTTCACCAAATGTTTGATATTCCAGGCCGCGTCCATGAAATCAGCGGCGAGCCAATCAAGTAATTCAGGGTAGGGTGGATATTCCCCCTGGAGTCCGAGGTCTTCGGCGGCACTCGACAAAGGAGTTCCAAAATACATTGCCCAGATTCGATTTACGAAGGTTCGCGCTGTCAGAGGATTGCCTTCGTCGACGATCCAGTTTGCGAGATCCAGTCGATTGAGTCTTCGATCAGCAGAGGATTCGATAGGGTTCGGCAGGAAGCCCGGGCTGGCTGGAAGAGCTGTTTCCCCACTTTCATCCATCCAGTTGCCACGAGGAAGAACTTTCACTTCGCGGGGTTTTGCGCTGATTGTGAGCGGTGTATATCGGTTACCCTCGAGTTCCTGTTTAAGTTCTTCGATCGCGTTGCGATCGGTTGCGAATGTGGAGGCGAGTGAAACGAAAAATTCTTCTTTGAGCTGTTTGTGGTTTCGACGTGATGCCTTGCCCGCGAGGACATGGTTGAGGTGGCTGATGCCTTGTTCGGAGAGGGTCCCGCGCTGAGTGCCCCATTTATGAGTACGGTATTCGAAGTTTCTGAAGCTGGAATTTGTCCCCTTGAGTGGACGGAGTTGGACGAATTGGGCATTCTTGGGTAGCTGAAAGTCGTCTGCGGTGAGTTCAAGGGAATGCCAGATACCACGGTAGAGGTCAGGAGACATTTGAATTCTCCACGGTGCATCGGTTTTATTATCTAGTTCACCGTCGTAATTGTTTCCCCAGTAGTAGAGCCGTTTGTAGGTTTCGCCTGCTGCTTCGTAAGTTAGCTCGATACCAAATGAACTTCTTCCCCCGCCTCCGACAACACGGGCTTGGAAAGACAGTGCGGCGACAGAATCTGCTGAGATCGTAAGGTGTGTTAGCTCTATGGATTCCGTTTTGGTGGATTCATGGTGTTCGTTTGTGTAGTCCAATGCTACTAGATTCGGTTCTGAGGAGTCCGCCAACTGCGCTTGCATCGCCAACCAATCTTCAAATTCTGCCTCAGCTTCAGGACTTCCTTGGGCGAGTATCGATTCCCGTCGATCAATTTCTCGTTCAACGGACTCAGGGTCCGGATGGAGCAAGCGATTCGGAACTGTTAGTTCTGGACCAAACCAACCCTCTTGAGAGATCCCGTCCTTGAAGTAGGGCTCTGGATCTTCCTGGTAGGAGCCGTCCCCGGTGTAGGCGCCTTTTTCCAAAATATCGGCGAAAAAGGCGGCCATGCTGTAGAAGTCTTTGGTCGTAAACGGATCGAACTTGTGATCGTGGCATTCGGCGCAAGCGAGGGTAGAACCCAGGAAGGTAGTGGCTGTTGTCCTGACTCTTTCGGCTTGGTATTTCTTGACATACTCCTTGTCCTGAATGCCGCCTTCACGGCTGAGTTGATTGATGCGGTTATAGCTGCTGGCGACCAGTTGTTTGATCGTGGGGTTCGGGAGTAGATCACCTGCAATTTGTTCGATCGTAAACTGATCGTAGGGTTTGTTGTTGTTAAAAGACTCGATCACGTAGTCCCGGTAAGGGGTTGCGTCCCGTTCCTGATCCCCATGGTAGCCTACGGTGTCGGCGTAGCGCACAGCGTCTAGCCAAGGAATCGCCATTCTCTCTCCGTAGTGCTTGGAGGCCAGTAAGCGATCGACGACTTTCTCATACGCTTTCGAACTACGATCATTCAGAAAGGCGGCGACTTCTTCTGGGCTGGGCGGTAGTCCAATCAGGTCGAGGTAAACTCTTCGAATCAGAGTTTCTTTATTAGCCTCTTTTGAGAATGTCAGACCCCGTTGCGCAAGCTCTTTGCTGACGATGTTGTCGATCCCTCTATGCTTCGGTTTTTTGACGGGTGTGTAGGACCAATGGCTTTCGTATTCAGCGCCTTCAGCGATCCAGCGCTTCAAAAGCAGTTTTTCCTGCTCCGTTAAGGACTTATTGGACGAAGGCTCGGGCATGACTTCATCCGGATCGTCTGAAAAAATGCGATGAAGCAATTCTCCGTCTTCCGTATCGCCAGGAACAAAGGCGAATGCCTCAATAGCGTCTTCTCGAATGTCGAGACGGAGGTCGCCTTCCCGGGTCTTTGGGTCGGGTCCGTGACAAAAGAAGCAGTTGTTTGAAAGGATGGGTCGGATATGGCGGTTGAAATCGACCTCATCAAGCTGGTCGACTTCGGCTTGAGCGGTTTCAGCTGCACTGTTTGCGATGGCTGCATTGAAATTAGCCAAGGTTGTGCAAAGGATTGCCAGGGTAAATTTAGTACACTTCATGGGTAAACTTGATTAATAGTCCAATGGTATTGGCATCTAATCGAGGAGTTGAGTGTTTTGAAATATTTCGAAGGGAGTCAACCTATTCAGGAAACCAATCCAGCACGGCTTCCGCAACCAATTCATGCCCCTTGCGGTTGGGATGGTTTGATTGTGAAAGCAGGTCAGTGAGATTGCCTCCTTCATCGACGTGAGACTTGAAGGCTTCGAGGCTATCCACGAGGGCTACTTGATGGATAGTTGCCAGCTCACGAATTTGTTCAGCGTGCTGATTGAGAGGATCTTCGGCGTTGTTCAAGTCTGCCCTCTTATCTGCGGTTGGAGTGAGTAGAATCAGCTTTATGTTGCGTGATTGAGCCTCTTCGATCATAGAAAGCCAGGCCGTTTTCGCAGTTTCTAATCCGAGCCGTCTATCATTGAGCGCGTAGTCTATAAGAATGAGGTCTGGATTGTGGTTCAGGACGGATTCTTCGAAACGGGCTGCACCTTTGTCAGAGGACTCTCCGCCGATACTTGTAACGATGACATTGATGACCGCGTGGGGAAATCGTTCTTTCAATCCGCGAAGTAGGAGGTGTGGATAGGCGTTGAAGGTGTCGACTACCGGGGTTTTGAAGTATCCAGCGGGAACACTGTGGCCATGGCAGACAATATTAATCGTTCGGTTGTCCGGCCACGTTTTACCAAGATCCGTCGACAGATCTTTCAGGTAGGAATCTTTGCTGGCTGTTTGTGTCGTAGTTGAGGAAACCACACCGGGTAGGAAGGCTAATAGAGACATCAATAGGAACCGGGTCATGGGACGAGTTTGGTTCAACGGTATTTGAATTGGCGATGGCAAAGTATGTTGTATTTTTCGGATTCGTTTCCGGGGAACACTTCCTTTTAGTAGCTGGCGGTTCATGGTTTTGCAGTTGCGGATTGTTGGAAGTCTGCGTTAGCAATGCCGTCTTCCTATGTCCCGATTGATCTTTTTTCAGGTTAGTGTATTCGTTAGCGCGTTCCTTATTTTTTCGGGGCAACTGATAATGGCTCGAGAGCTTCTACCTTTGTTTGGCGGAGGGGTCATGGTCTGGGGAACCTGTATGATATTCTTTCAGGGGCTCTTATTGGCTGGGTACGGTTTTGCCCACTGGGGTCTCACACGGTTTGGGGTCAAAGGTTACACAAAACTTCATTGGGGACTGATGATTGGCGGTCTTGTTTGTTACCCTCTGCAGCACAACACGCCTGTATTGTCGGGCTTGTCGCCAACGGTTTCGCTACTTGTGTTGTTGGGGATCAAGGCGGCGATGTGTTTCTTCGCGTTGTCGACAATCAGTCTCGTCGTTCAGCGCTGGCTTTCAGCGTCTTCGTTGAAAGAGAAGTCGAATCCTTATATTTTGTATAGTCCGTCCAATTTGGGTTCTATACTGGGATTATTGTCGTATCCATTTCTCGTTGAACGGTTTTTGGAGTTGGGTGTGCAGAGCGACTTTTGGTGGTGTGGTTATCTGTTGCTGATGGTGATTTTGATTTTTTGCACACCTAGGAATGTAGCGGCCGAGATCGAGGAAGAGTCGGTGATAGAAGACAGCGAAAAGAGTAATCCGTTGCGCTGGTTGGCACTCAGTGCCTGTGGTTCGGCGCTGTTGCTTTCGACCACGAATATCATCACTTTTGACATCGCTTCGACACCGCTCCTGTGGGTGCTCCCGCTCACGATTTATCTCTTAACCTTCGTTCTCGTCTTTAAGTCGAAGAGTTGGTTTCCGGATGGGTTGTTGAAGGCTGCGTTTTGGATTCTGCCTGTGGGTCTGGTTATTTGTTGGTTTAGTGAGCTCCATATCGTACTCTTCAGTCTCCCGTTGATGGTGGTTCTATACCTTGGTTTTTTGTTTGTGCTTTGCATGTGTTGTCACGGTAGGTTACACGCCGAACGGCCCAGAGACCCCAGTCAACTGACCCGATTTTATCTTTACATGTCGTTGGGAGGTTTCACCGGAAGCGTTATCATTAATTGGATCATCCCATTTCTTTCTGACCGAAGTATTGAATATCCTCTTACCCTTTTTTTAACCGCCTGGTTGCTGAGTCGAACGGCTTCCCAAGGCGCATCTCAAAAGCCAGCTTTGCTACACGCATCAATTTATCTGATCTCTTTGCTTTTACTGTTCTTCGCTCTAGGACGCATTGGCTGGGAGCCGCAATTCACTTTTCTGGCAATCGGCTTACTCATCATGTTGCCGTTGATAATTGCCAAACATTCGGCGCTTCATTTTCGGTATTTTTTCGGTTGTGGGATTGTAGCACTCCTTTCGTCCCCCTATTTGATCTCGAATAGCACCAACATCTTCTTTCATCGTAACTTTTACGGAATCTATAAAGTGTTCGATCAGGATGGAAAACGTCACTTGATGCATGGGACAACACGGCATGGCACGCAGTATCTTGAGGACTCTGAAAAGCACTTTCTTCCGCTAGCTTATTATCATCCCACAACTCCTTCGGGGGGACTGTTGGATGGCAACCCTATGGGGGTTCACGATATCGGAATGATCGGACTGGGTTCTGGAGCGCTTGCTGCCTATCTAGGAGTTGGACAGCGTATGACCGTGTATGAAATCGATCCTGACAATATAGACATCGCGGAAACCCATTTTAGCTTTCTGGAACGAGGGCGCCAAAACGGTGCAAAAATAGACTACGTTGTGGGAGATGGACGTTTAGCGTTGGATGCAGTGGAGGACGGTTCTTATGACTTATTTGTTGTGGATGCTTTCAGTTCAGATTCGATTCCCGTCCACTTGATCACGATAGAAGCACTGGAGACTTATTTGAGGGTGATCAATGCAGATGGGATTTTGATCCTACACTGCTCTAATCGACACTTGGATGTCTTGGGGTTGATTCAGGCCAATGCTGAAGTCATGGGAGTGAAGTTTCTGCATAAAGAGAATCCAGGCTTGGAAAATGGGGACAGTTTTCCTTCTGACTGGGTCGCTTTTTCCAAGACTCAATCCGTATTGGACACACTTGAAGGAGAACTCGCCTGGCGTCCTTACCGGAGTAAAAACCAACTTCCCTCTCCATGGACCGATCAGTATAGCAGCATTATCGATATGTTAAAGTAGGTGTTTTTCGGTCTCCTAGATCCTGTTCAGAATTGACGTTGTAGTTCTCTCACCCAAATTTCAGAATTCAAAATTATGAGTGATCCAGCACAAGTATTACGTGATTTCACACCATCCAAAGAATTCTTCGTCGGTATCGATTCTGACGGCTGTATTTTTGATAGCATGGAGATCAAGCACCAGGAGTGCTTTGCTCCAATGTTTATCAAGCACTGGAACCTCCAGGCGGGCAGCAAATTTGCCCGCGAGGCGTGGACCTTTGTGAATCTTTATTCGAAGTCGCGGGGTGCAAATCGGTTTCCAGCCTTGGTTCGGGCGATTGAGCTTTTGGCAGCGCGGCCACAGGTTCAGGCTCGTGGTATCAAAATGCCGGATCTTACAGCCCTCAACGAATGGATTGCTCGCGAATCGAAGTTGGGCAATGCGACCCTGAATGCCGAAGTAGCTGGAGGTAACGAGGGACTTGCTCCGGTCAAGGTATGGTCGGATGCCGTTAATGCCCAAGTGGCTGATATCGTGCATGGAGTTCCTCCCTTTCCTCTGGTTCGGGAAACGTTGGAGAAGATAAATGAAAAGGCTGACGCGATGTGTATTAGCCAGACTCCCTGCGACGCGCTCGAGCGGGAGTGGGGTGAGCATGGTATTGATGGGTTCGTTAAGATTATAGCCGGTCAAGAGATGGGAACGAAGACCCAGCATCTCGAAATGGCTGCGAAAGGAAAATACACTCCGGAGAAAATACTGATGATTGGGGATGCGCCCGGTGATCAAAAAGCTGCGAAATCAAATGGTGCTTTGTTCTTTCCTATCAATCCAGGTAAGGAGGAAGCCTCCTGGGAGCGGTTGCACAATGAGGCGCTGGACAAGTTCTTCGCCGGTGAGTTTGCGGGCGACTACGAAGATGCTCTGAATGATGAATTCCAGGCCTGTCTTCCGGAGAACCCCAACTGGTAGTTTGAGGCGTTTTTCTGAGCGAAATCTGGTCGGCTTAGTTGGCCGGGTGTTGGTTTTTTAGTCTCTCCCAAAGGCATGATACTATGATCGTTTCGAAACTTGTGATTCTATGTGTCCTCGCGGCCGTGATCGTGGCATCGGTACGGTTTCTGGTCGTTCCTGGAATCGATAGTCTTTCGCGGGTGTTTGGGCTTAGCGGCAAAGCCAGAGGGCAGTTGCTGGGTTATGCAACCAGTACGCCGGAGTTGGTGATCATTGTGGCAAGTGCGGCGTCCGGCGTGTTCGATGCCGGGTTTTGGAATATCGCTTCTTCCAATATCATCAATTGGGTGCTCTTTATGAGTGCAGTCCTTTTTTGGGGGCAATTTAAAGACCTGAAAAAACGTCCGTTTCGGGACGAATTATTGTTCGGCGGGATCTCGGTAGTAATTCCCTTGATACTTTTTATGGCCAACGCTCAAGGTTCTCTGATTCTGGCTTTGGGGTTGGTGGCACTGTTTGGGATCTACAGATTCCTGGATCGACGTTGGAATGGGAAAGCCCGCTCGAATGCGAGCGAGGCATTGAGTGAAGACCACCCGGCACGTGGAATCCTTTTACTGGTCCTGGGTCTGGGCGTTATAGTGGGAGCTGGTTGGAAACTCGGATCGGTCACAGAAGAATTGGTGGTCAGTCTGGGCATTGCCTCCTGGGTCGTAGGCTGGATTCTCGGGTTTATCAGTTCGATTCCAGAGATGAGTGGTTTCTTCGAGGTTTACCGGAAGCACCATGTAAACAAGACATTGCATGGACTGCGTGATACGCAGGAAGTCCTGGAGTCTCTGGTGGCGTCCAATATGGGAAATCTGTGTATCATACTGCCGCTTGGAGTTCTGGTGCTGATTTTGTTTTAGGAGGTCAGGCGTGTCAGGCAGTTAGGTGCTTGTGGGATACTGGAGCAGGGGATTCTCTGGGACTAATCGATGAGTATTTGCTGGGTTGCCCGTTCTTTGGATGGACAACTTTTCGGAGTTCACTGACCTTGTTCGAATGCATGAACTTTCCGGGTTTGAGCCCTATTCAAAGCACTATGTGGCTAATCCGTATCCAACGCTCGCACGATTGCGAGCGGAGCAACCCATCTTTTTCGACGAAGACTGGCGATTGTCCTTTTTCACCCGTTATGAGGATGTGAAGTCGATCATGAAAAACCGACAACAATTTGGTCGGGATTTCCGGCATCGTTTGTCAGTGGATGAGGTGGATGCTGGGCTTGTCGAACGGTTGTTCCCTTCGGACGCTCCCATGTGGGTGAAGTTTGTCAGGGAGTCATTTATCGATTTTGAACCTCCAGAGCACACCCGATTGCGTAGTCTGGTTTCGCAAGCCTTTACGAGGCGTTCTTCGGCCTCTTTTCGTCCGAGTCTTACCACACTCGCGGAGTCTATCCTTGGCGAACTCCGCGATGGGGTCGCATTTGATGCCATCGAAACCTTTGCCACGCCTATTCCTGTGAGTCTGATTGCCGAGCTCATGGGAATCGGTTCAAGTCATCATCAGCAGTTGGTGGATTGGAGTGCGGCTACGGTTATCCCTTACGACAACAATGCCACCGTGGCTGATCGTGCCAAAGCGGAGCGGGCAACGGTTGATTTCGTGAATTTTCTGCGTGGGGAAATTGAAAGGCGTCGCCACGATCCGGGTACGGATTTGATTTCTTCGATGTTAATCGTGGAGGAGAATGGTGAAACACTTACGGAGGATGAAATCATAGCGACTGCCATCCTAACGCTGAATGCGGGGCATGAAGCCACCGTACAAGCACTGGGAAATGCGTTACTTGCATTGGCGAATCATCCAGAGCAATACCGTTCGCTGGTTGAGGATCCGGAAAAGATCCCCGCTGCAGTGGATGAGCTATTGCGTTTTGATACGCCGCTTCAGATGTTCGAACGGTGGGTGCTCGAAGATTGTGAAGTGAGTGGGTATACTTTGAAAAAAGGGCAAAAGGTGGGGCTGCTGATGGGATCGGCTAATCATGATGAGGCA
The DNA here is from genome assembly GCA_964352065.1 of uncultured Opitutaceae bacterium. GTDB lineage: Bacteria > Verrucomicrobiota > Verrucomicrobiia > Opitutales > UBA2995 > UBA2995. The sequence continues at coordinate 97,530 of CAYGQM010000006.1, read as the reverse complement.
GCTTTTAAAGGCGACACGGAGGCGCTGGATCTTACCAGGGATAGTCGCCACCACATTGCGTTCGGGGCAGGGTTGCATCACTGTGTGGGAGCGCCGTTGGCAAAACTTGAAATAGAGGTAGCCCTGCGTGTGTTGGTTTCCCGGGCGAAGTCGATTCGTGTAGTAGGGAAGCTTCCAGAGCGAAAACCGAGTTTGATATTTCGAGGCTTATCTGCGTTACCGTTACAAATGGTCTCGCAGTGAGCCACGGCCGGCCTGATTGCGTATCCTTTCCTGCCAACTGAAGGACTCAACACTAGGGTATTTGACGATTCGATATCTGATTTGTAAGGAAATGGGACGTGCTCCCTACTGAGGGATTAAGAAAGCAAATTATGTTAAAGTGGAATGATGTCTTGAACTTCGCTCGCGAAGGAAACCCAGAACCCGACCGGACCGTCACCAAGAGCGACGAGGAGTGGCGCAAACAGCTTACTGAGGAGCAGTATCAGGTCACCCGCTTAAAAGGAACTGAGAGGCCATTTAGCTCAGAAATGTGCGAATTGTTCGAACCGGGGAACTATGCCTGCGTATGCTGTGGTACTTTGTTGTTTGATTCGGCGGGTAAATTCGACAGTGGTACCGGTTGGCCTTCCTTTAATCAGCCGGTTAAGGACAACGCAATTGCCTACCACGAGGATCGCTCGCACGGCATGTCTCGCGTGGAAGTTACCTGTAATACCTGCGGCGCTCACCAAGGCCACGTATTTCCTGACGGACCTCAACCCAGTGGACTGCGGTACTGTATCAATGCGGTTTCTATGACGAAGGTCAGTCCTGATACCTCATCGGCTAAGACCACCCAACTGGCGACATTTGGCGGCGGCTGTTTCTGGTGCACTGAGGCAGTCTTCCAGGAACTGCGCGGCGTTATTCGCGTCGTCAGTGGTTATTCAGGCGGGCAGATTAAAGACCCTTCTTATCAGGCTGTCTGTGCAGGAACGACCGGGCATGCGGAGGTCATACAGGTGGAATACGATCCGAGTCTGATAAGTTACACGGATTTACTGCGGATCCACTTCTCGACTCACAACCCAACGACGTTGAATCAGCAGGGGGCCGATAGGGGAACTCAATACCGAAGCATCGTCTTTTTTGAGTCAGATAAGGAAAAAAAACAGGCGTATGCCGTGAGAGATGAAATAGCAGGCCTGTTAGAGGACCCTATTGTGACAGAGATCGAAAGGCTCGAGACCTTTTATCCTGCGGAAAGTTATCATCAGGACTACTACCGGCGAAATACCGAGGCTGGCTACTGCGCTGCGGTTATCCATCCGAAGCTGGCGAAGTTCCGTTCGTCCTTTGCTGACAGGCTGAAACGGTAAACGGGCCTAGGTGGGATCATTTGCCGCCGTCGTTATCAGGACGCTGAAAAGCGTGGTTATCCTGTTCGGATGATTGCTTCCTGGTGCTGGAATTCTCCTTGGAACTCTGGCGAGCAGAACCGTTCCGATCGGAGCCTGGTTGATCTTCGGAGGAATGCGCGTTCTGCAGGAATTGGAGATCGGTTCGATAATTTTCGATACCGAAATTTAGCTTGTGGAGAGCAAGGTTTCTACATTGGATACCGGACACAAAATTAAACCCCTCAAATGAGTAAAATGCGCTTAGTCGCTGGTGGTTTGTCTGTAATTCTTTTCTTTGGAATTACCTATGTGCTTTTTGAATGGGAACGATCTTCTGTCCCCCAAAGGGAAAGGGCGCAACAAGGAGGAAGGGATGCCTTTTTTCAGGACGATGTCGTAAGAGGTCAAGCTGGTAAAACCCACAATCAGAATCTGGAGGCGACCACTTCTGCGGCCGAAGACACGACCCATCCTAAATGGCTCGAGCCCATAATTCTCAGAGTTCTAAACTCAGAAGAAAGCTGGAATGAGTCAGGTAATTTGAAAACGATCACCTCCATTGTCGAAGCCGATTTTCATCAACCCTGGCTGAGAGTTGAAGAGACCTATTCTGTGGATTCTGATACGCATGCTGAAACCTTAGTCAGATACGTTCCATCGGTTGCCGATTCCATACTGGTGAAGTTGAATGAAGGTATCCAATGGGATCAGCTAATTGATTTAGAAGCCGAATTCAACTTCGTCGTCGGTGATCGACTCAGAGGTACTGAAATCGGTACGCTGAGGATAGGAGACTACTTGAATACTCAGGGCCTACCAACGGTCATTGACTCACTTCTCGCTTTGGAAGGATTAATCTCAATTGCTGAGCCCGATTACCTTGTTCGGGCCCTCGGAAAAATCCCGAATGATCCTCTCTTTCCTCAACAAGTAGGATTAAACAACTTCAATACTACTAATGTCTCTAGCGGCGATATAGATGCCCCGGATGGTTGGGACATACGGACGTCTGCTTCGTCCATTGTCGTTGCCGTGCTTGATTCCGGTATCAACCTGGATCACGAGGATTTGATCGATAATCTCTGGACGAACCCGGGGGAAATCATTGACCAGGAAGATGAGGATGGGAACGGGTACACCGACGATCTCCATGGTGCGGACTTTATAAATAACAATGGTGACCCTACCGATGTTCAGGGTCATGGAACACACGTGGCTGGAATAATCGGAGCGGTGGGAAATAATGGGATAGGTGTATCTGGGGTAGCCTGGGACGTCCAACTAATGAGCTTAAGGTTTCTGGACCAAAATAACCTGGGTCTGGATTCGGATGCGATTGAGGGCATTCAATATGCGATCGATCAGGGTGCAGATATCTTAAATAACAGTTGGGGAGGTTCTGGCTACAGTGAACTGCTGGAGCAGAAGCTTCAGCAGGCATCAAGCAATGGTATGCTCATTGTTACGGCGGCTGGAAACGACGGAAACCGTCTCGCAGATGTACCTCATTATCCAGCTAGTTTTCGAATTCCCAATCAAGTCGTGGTGGGGGCTAGTAATTATTTAGATAATGTGTCTCGTTTTTCCAACCACGACGAGGAGCTGGTGCACCTATTTGCTCCTGAAAGGGCTCTGAGTACTCATGGGGTCGGCAGGAGTGATTACGAGGAACTGACTGGCTCCTCAATGTCGACGGCTTTTGTGTCTGGAGCTCTGGCACTCCTGCGGGAGGAGTTTCCTGCATTTACAAACCCTCAACTTATAAACCGTTTGTTGAGCGCGGTTGAGGTCAAAGATTCACTTGAGGCAAAAAGTTTGACCTCTGGAAGATTGAATATGAACCGTGCACTAAGAGGCATATCTAACGTTCCAGATAACGATTCATTTTATTCGCCACAATCATTGGAAGCGAAAGGTGGAAGGAGCTCGGGATCTTTAACTTTCGCCACGTCAGAACCGGGAGAACCAGACCCCCGGAATCTTTCATCATTTAGGTCGGTCTGGTTTGAATGGAGTAGCTTCATTGACAGTGAGGCCTACGTCGACGTCGGTTTCGCGAACTATACGGGTATGGTGACCATTTACGAAGGAACTGATATTACAAACCTTACCAAAGTTGATTCTCAATTTACAGAACTGTCTTCAACCAAGGGAACGGTCACGTTTTCAACCAACAAAAATAGTAGGTATCGTATCCAAGTAGTGACCTATGAACTCTCTCCGGGTCCATTTTCATTGGAGATATCTGTGCGTCCGGGAAATGATGAAGTACAAGCCGCTGCGCAAATAGAAGGAGACCGCTTTACCGTCTCGAGCTCCAATCAGAAAGCAACGTCTTCTCCTGGAACGCCTCAAGTCCATCCGGGAGCAGCCGCTAATGACGTTTGGTTTCTGTGGACTGCGCCTAAGTCTGGGACATTTTATCTTCAGCTGGAAAATACACTCGGGCGGATGTTCCTGAATGCATTCAAGAATGAGTCAGGAATACTTGAAACCTTCGGTGCGGAGGGCGATGGAGGATCGATGACGAATGTTTACTTCACTGCGGAGAAAAATAGCGAATACTACATTGGAGTGGCGTCTCAATCCGTTAATGGCAGTCCCTTCACTCTCAACGGGTTTTACTTAGGAGCTGTCACAATTGCACAGCAACCAGCCGACCAGATTATTAAGATCGGCGAGACGGCGACGTTCAGAGTGGGAGTTTCTTCTGATGTGGAACCTCGATATCAGTGGCATCTTAACAACGTCCCTCTGGTTGGAGAAACTGCAAGTGTGCTTAAAGTTTTTACAACGAATGAAAGCGATCTGGGTGACTATTTTGTGACCATAAAAATTGCAGATACGACTCTTACTTCACAAGTCGCCAACTTGTCATTTGGAAACATCGATCTCGTGGTTTTGGAAGAACCCAAGTCCCAATTGAGACTGCTCGGTTCCGAGGCAATACTGCAGATCTTCCTTAATCTGTCTACAGGGCTCTCAATTCAGTGGTATAAAGATGATCAACCGCTCTCTGGAGCTAATGGAAATGCACTTCGCCTTAGTAACCTGCGATTAAAAGATGCGGGGTTCTATCATGCCGAGGTTCATAAAGACGGACAGAACGTTTCGACGACGAAATTCTATTTAAAAGTGGTTGAGGGCCCTACCACTTTGGCGGGTGTGGTTTGGCCGGAATCCCCATGGCATTTCCCTGGGATATCCCGATTGAGGGTTGTCGAAAATATTTTCTTCGCCTGGAACTACGATAATCAAAGACTAGGATTCTCCCTAAATGGAAGTGACTGGCAATACACGATATTGAGGGATGCCGGACGTATCCATTCGTTTTCATATGGAGCCGGCCATTACTTGGCTGGAACTGAGAAGGGGATATACATTTCAACCAATGCCGCGAATTGGGAACGAGTTGAAACCACACCTGACGTATACCAAATAGCCTATGGTAACGGTCAGTTTATTGCGGCGAGTGAATACGGAGTTTTTCGATCAACTGACGGAAGAACGTGGTCTCCCACCGGCGATTCAGTTCTAGTAAGTGGCTATGCGGTGGCTTATGGGAATAATCGCTTCATATGCCATCAGGGATTTTCCACTTATTCATCTTCCGATGGAATCGTTTGGGAGCAAATCACTACCTTGCCTTTAGAGGACCTCCATAACCTTGTTTTCATTGATGGTCAGTTTTGGGCAGGGGACGCAGGATTCGGTGCGCTATACAAGACTTTGGATGGAAGTATCTGGTCGCAGATTCCCGTACCTGATAACTATCTATATGATTTTTTCTGGGAGAAAGAAAGCGGCCGGGTGTTTACCAAAGGTCATTCTGCCCTATGGGAATTGATAGAGGAAGACTGGCAAGAGATAGTGGAGCTTCCTCAAGGAGATCGAATCGGTAGATCGACGTTCAAGAGTCACAAGATATACTCCACTTTGGATGGTAAACCGGGAATCTTAAGCGAATTACTGACGGATTATGAACCTGAGAATTACCCGGAGCCACTTCGCGATTACAGATTTCGTGACGGTGAATTCTGGGCGCCGGATAACCGTTTATTCTATCACTCTAAAGACGGACTTAATTGGTTCCGATCGGCCAATCAGATGGATTCCAAATTCCGGCTTGCAGGAAGCGCAAATGGGAACGGTGTATATATCGAAGTTTATGATGATCAAATTCGGCGATCTACGGACCAGGAAAATTGGGAGACGGTCGGAATGCTGCAAGATGATAGAGTCCTGGCTCTTAAATATCTAAATGATAGATTTGTGCTAATAAGCCCATCTTCTATCCGATCCTCGGCGGATGGTCTCAATTGGCACATCTCGGAAGGAGAAAGAGATTTTTCCCCAAACTTCATGGATTACGGATACGGCAAGTATCTTCGAGCAAACCAAAACGGTGCTATCCATAGTTCAACTGATGCAGTTAACTGGACCCTTGCGTTTGACTTTTCTCTTTTACCGGATTTTGGAGGTCTGGCTGGTCTTGTATTTTTCGAGGATAGGTTTCTGATTACGGTAGGGGACATTTTGTTTGAGTCAACGGATGGGATCTCCTGGAAAGAACTTAACAGCGATCTACAATCCCATAGAGTAAGCGACCTTATCCTGGGCAATGATATACTTCTCATTGCGACTGATTCAGGGCCATTCGTATGGCGAAACGAAACGCGCATTGGACCGTTGGTCAGAATAAATGGTCCCCCGCCAGGAAGCACGATAATTGCTGGTGTACCTCAACTATTTGATGTTCAGGCTTTCCCCAGATCCCACCCCATTGATTCGATTTTCTTGAGCTTGGATGGTGTCAAAATATCTGACATTGGTGTTGAGGAAAACTCGTTCACTTTTACTCCAACGACCGTGGGTCCTAAGGACCTGGAATTGGTCGTCGTTGACGTGAATGGAAATCAATCAATACAGCCGCTTTCATTGACTGTGGTAGGGAATTTGACTGAGGCGACCTCAGCAAATCTCGTGGCCCCGAACGACATCGTTTACTATAAAGGCGCTTTCTTTGGAGTAGGGCCGGGAGGCATTGTTTACCTGTCAATTGACGGTAGAAACTGGGATCGGATTCAAACCCCGACTTCACAAAACCTGCGCTGGTTATTCGAAAATAATATTGGGCTTATTGCAGTTAACAAAGATCAAAAGCTTCTCTTTAGTAGTAACGGAATCCAATGGCATTTGATAAATGATTTTAGAGTCGAAGGAAATTTCCATACCCAGCCAAAGGATTTCTTTGTATTCGAATCTTCTGGCAAATTGATCTATTCAACGGATGGCTTTTCATGGTTTACAGCTGGTACCGATGAGTTGTTGACGGGATATGCTCGTTCAAGTCCGACCAACTTTAAACCTCAGTTTTTTCAGTCTGGATCCAATTTTTATAGAGGAGCACCTGGATACCCGTTGTTAAAAGTCCAAGGTCTGGAAAATAAGCTCCGCGGATCGGTAGCGTCATTTAACGACAGACTTTTTACCCTCAATTCAGCGTATGATATCATTGCTACTGCCAGTGAAGTAGATTGGGGAATTGTAGCCCCTGGCAAAAGGAGTGTTTACAGTTACGAATTTCAACCCGTCGGCGAAGCGTTATTTTTCTTAGAACAAGCGCCACCTATCCCCGTTTCTTTCCCAACGCCTCCAACACGGCAACCAAAACCGAAGGTGGCGCTAGTGTCATTTGACGGAGTGGTCTGGTATGAAACCGAGGGTCCGGAGGTGATAGGGGAGATTACTTTTAATAACGGTTCTTACTTCTGTTCAAACGACCTACACTTTTACGAATCAAAAGATGGAATTGAATGGAAGCTGATTGGCCCGTCCGCATACCCAGACAATAGCGTCAATGACTATTGGGTAACATTGGCGTCGCCGAAGGGTTTTGTAAGCCTGGCGAAAAGGTTGTTCGTCGACGCTGAATCGACTTTAAGCTATTCTTCTAATGGCACGTTCTGGTCGCGATCAACCAGCAAGTTTCCCTATGGTATAGAAAGAATGATTGGGGGAAACGATATCGGCCTTGGTTGGGGAGGATGGCCACCCTATACCAAGATCAATGAACGACGGCAGTGGGAAGAATCCCAGAACCGGGAAATCTCCAATAAGGCGGTCTACGGTAATGGACTATTCGTTGATGAGGCCTACCCGGATGCCATTCGCATAAGTATCGATGGCATAAACTGGTCCAGCAATCCTAAGCCGGATTGGATACCATTTTCTGTAGAAGATTTTGGTTTTGATGGAAGTCGATTCTGGTATTTCGATTTCAACGATCGTCTGATTGGAAGCTCTGAGGATGGGATCAATTGGACTCAAAAAACCTATCCGGATTCTTTTGTCTGGTTCAATGAAATCGTGAGATTCAAGGATCGAATCTACGCAGGCTTCAAGTCAAGTGGAGATGAAGGGGTAACCTGGGAAGCTGAGTTTGATGGTACTGATCTGCGTTCTGCAACTCTGGCGGTTACCGATGAACGGTTGTTCGCGCTTCTAAATACCGATTCGGATAGTAGGCTCTTTATCCATTCTGGAACGGGATGGGTGGAAGGGATTTTACCAACTGATGAACATTCGCAACGGATAATCTCGAACAATAATTACGCATACTACTTTGGCGAGTGGCTTTGGAGAACTGAGAATGGACTGGATTGGGAGCAACTGGCGTACATGGGTTACAGCGGACTTCCAATGAAACTTGCACAAACTATTTATCTCAGCCTTGGAGAATTTGCCGGAATTAAAATGTTATCTGAAGCGGATTTGGCTTTGGAAAACTTGTTGGTAGATCAGCAAGAGCTGGGTCTCGGAGACACTGCGACTTTCAACGTGGATATTAGGAACCGTGGATTGACCGAATTTACTTTAGCCGAAGATCTCGTGCTGGAGTTTCTCCTTACGAAAGCAGAAGGGGTCTGGGGTATGGATAATGACGGAATCTACGCTCAATTTACGACCAGCCATCCTCGCGGAACTATAGCTGTCGGAGAGGTTATTTCACTGACCCATTCGGTATCACTTCCGGAGGAGATACTTCCAGGTAAATATTATGTCGCTGCCCGGATAAAAGGTTCCTCATGCCCTAGCGACTCGATTTCGAGTAACAACTATGCATTTTTGTCGACTTCCGTGATTACCATTCCTGAGAAAACCCTCGAACTAACAGTTCAGGGTGAAGGTCAAATCACAACAAACGTCCCAGTAAATAACATCCCCTATAAACAAACTATTACACTGACACCCATTCCAGGGTTCGGCTATGAATTCAGTCATTGGTCGGGGGACATAACGAGCGTGGATGAAACGTTGAGAATCAAGATGGACCAGGATAAGAAAATTCAGGCGAATTTTGTTAAACGGAAGTTTAGAATATCTATCTCCAAAGATGGTAAAGGCGATGTGGCTGGTGTCCCTCAAAACGGCTTATTGGAATTCGGTGACAGAGTGAACTTGAACTCCGAACCGGAGGCAGGCTGGACATTCCTCGGTTGGTCCGGTGATAAATATTCTTTCGAGAATCAACTGGATGTTCAGGTGTTGAGAGATCTCAGATTCAATGCTCGTTTTGGTCAGGGCATACAAGACTGGTTGGCTGAACGGTATTCGATCGAAGAATTGAAAGATCCTTCCATTGCTGGCTTGTCGGCAGACATCGACGGAAACCGATATTCCAATGTGCTGGAATATTTGTTCGGAATTCGAAGTGACTTTGGAATGACACCTCGATTCGAGGTATACGTGGCTGGTGTCGATGTTTGTCTACTCTATCAAAGAAGTTTAACCGTAACAGGAGAAGTGTATTTAGAGGTGCGTTGTTCTAATGACCTGTCCAGTTGGTCTGCGGATTCTTTAACCGAAAGAATTGTATCTATGAAGGACGGTTTGGAGTTTGTGGAGGTCCGAAAAACTAATCCTGACAATGCCCCCGTATTTTTTGAGATCCGCGCGATTTCGAGATAGATAGTCGACTCTTCATCGAGGTATGGGCCATTCCTCGGTTCCAGATTGGTTGGATCGAGGTAGTGGTTGGCTCTATCCGGATGGATTTGTGTCGTAGTCTCTTCGCTATAAGGCTTATGACTTTAGGTGTGTTTACCGTCATTCTCACTCCCCATCGATCTTTGGAAATCGGCTCCAACATGTTTTACCAACAATCATCCTTACGGTTTTTCATTGTGGGGATAGCCCTGATTTGTCTGTTCGTAGGCCTCAGTAACCGATCTCGAGCTGCAGAGAAGATCGTGGTTATCGGCGATAGCCTATCCAAAGAGTATGAAATTGAGTTTCCGCTTTTGAATCCAGGAAATCCCGCCGCTTGGGGTGAACGTAACTGGCTCGAGCTTTTATCCGAAAATCGATCGGAGCTGGTCGATATTGGGCGTAAATCGCTGTGGCCGGATTCGCGGTTGGTTGGGCATGAATTCAATTTTGCTTTTCCCGGATCGACGACATCGGAGTGGGTGGAAATCCTTACGTCGCCTCTAACCACCAATCCTGAGTTTCTTGCATCCCGGCTCAACTTGAATCTGGCCCTGAAGGATGAAGCAGATCGCGTCGTTATCTTTCTGGGCGGGAATGACATGAATAACCACTACGGTACCTATGCCGAGGGTGCGGATCCCGAGGGATTCATCGCTACGGTGGTTTCCAACCTGGCTGCGCTTGTTGCACACGTGCGTGCGCTCAATAACACGGTTCCGATTGTTCTGGTGAATGTGCCCGATGTGGGTGCTACGCCGGATGTCATTGGAGAATTCCCAGACTCGGTCCAGCGTCAACGGGTCACTGCTATAACCCTCGAAATCAATTCCCGTTTGCGGCAGTTCGCCGAAGCAGAAGCAATCGGTTATGCGGATGTGGCAGCGTTGACGGCGCGCATGCTCAGTACGGACAGATTTGTCATGGGTGGGGTGCGGTTCTTCGTTTCCGTCGATGATGGGTTCCTCAGTAATGATCCGGAGTATTTGTTCTCACCGGATGGCTTCCACGTAAACACGTCTGCTCAGTTATTGATCGCCAATATCATCACGTGTGCTTTTCAAAAGGCCTATCCATCGGAAACAGCCATACCGCCTTTCGAGATTGAAGAGTTGCTAACTATCTTGGGAATTTCTCCCGATGTCCCCGCCGCAGAGTGGGCCGAGGCCTACGGGGTGGGTGGTGTTTCGGATGAAGAGGATTCCGATGGTGATGGTGTGAATGCTTTGCTGGAGTTCGCATTGGGTATGGATCCACGAATCGCAGATTCAGGTATGCGACCTCAAGTGAGCTGGACGGGAAATCAGTTGGAACTCCGTTACCAGTTGCGGATAGCCGATAGTGACCACTTCAACGTCGTTCCAGAATACAGCAAAGACATGGTCAGATGGACTCCAGTGGATGGTGACCAGATAACAACCGAAGGGGGCGAGATTCGGGCTTGGATCGCTCCGACTGAATTTCCCGGTTTTCTGCGACTCAAAGTGTCAGACCTCTGAAGGTAGTCGGGTGTCTTTAGAGAATGTGTGCTGGCTCAACCAGTGCTTCGCTGTAAGTGCGTCCAAGGTCTTCGAGAAAAGGGATGAGCTCAAGGTTATCGATACTGAACTTATTCTGTTTTCCGGCTTTCTTGAATGCCTTGAGATCTGAATTGTGCAGCTCTGCGTTGTAGGAAGTGTAGGAGAACTGGGGTTCCCGGGGGAATTCCGGCGCATTCCGTCTTTGAACTTCTGTATCTATTTCATCCCCGTACAAGGTCTTGCCCACCGTACGGCAGGCGAGGTCTTGTTGAATGGAGGAGGAGTACAGTAATGACTCTATCACGTGTTGAGCGTGGTCGAGGCGGTTCATGTCTTTGTGGAGCATCTTGGGGAGTTCCGGTCTTGCGCGGCAGGCTCCAACCGAGAGTAAGAAAAGTTTCTCAGCTCCGGTTTCCCAGCCGATGTTGTACTCCGGGAGGGTTGCGGTTTGGTAAGCGAGGAAACTGGGGTTGTTATACGATGAGACTCCGCCGTCAATGAATTCGAAGGTTTGAGAGCCCAGTTGAATGGTTTCACTTGGGAAAAAGGTAGGGGCGGCGGCGCTGGCTCTGATAAGCTGCCACAAAGGTATCTTCAAGTTGCAGTCCGGCAGCGACGGATCATTGAAACGGGCGTTCGGATTATTGGTTAAGGGCCAAGGCGACCCGGTCGTTGCGTTTCTGAGTACTAAAAGGACAAGCGTCTTCAATTTTCTGGTTCCCAGGAGTGCGTCCGTTCCATCCTCCTCCAGGAAAAGCTTCTTTAATTCCGCAGAGATGAACTTGTCTGTGTAGCTATGCTTGAACCGGTTGTACCACGAAGTCCGCTTGAAAACGGCTTGGATACATACATTATAATTTCGGATAACCTCTGGGACGCCCATTCCTGATGAGAGGAGGGAAGCAATGATGGCACCAGCGCTCGTACCTGCGATCAGGTCGAAATGATCACAGAGTCGATAGTTGGGATCGTTTGCCCGTTCTTTCAATAACGCCTCGATCTTGGAAAGAACTTGAAGCGTGTAGAGGCTACGAATTCCCCCTCCTTCCAAAGATAGGATACGTTTCATGCGCCCCTGGTGTAATTTACGGAATAACGGGACCGGTTTCCTTCAGGCTTAACGCACGGTGGTTTCGTAGGCAGTAGGAAAGTCTTCCGGTATTTTCTGAGTGACGTCACCGGTGGCAGCCCATTCGACACCGCGTTGCAGGGTGGTTATGAAACCGACGTTTCGGACTGAAAGAACCGTGGCGTCTTCCTTAGCGCCTACATGTCCGAGTGTGGTCTGGAAAACGCGTCCTTTGCCGTAGTTGATTGTGAAGAGCATGGGCTCGTTGTGGGGTGACGCGTTTTTCAACTTCTGGTCCGCATAGGCTGTGGCGAGGATCGTCATGTTCTTTGCGGGGCCACGGAGGTCAGAATAGACTTCGTCGTGGGACTGGAGCCACATTTCTGGCAGGCCTTGCATGATTGGGTGTTCCGGCGTGCGGTTGGTAATGATGAAGTCGTGTTTGGGTGGGTGCTTAGCGCCTCCGGGAGAGGTGTCATGGACCGCTCCACAGCCCTCCCAATAGACACGAGGGCCCCAGGATTCGTTGCGGTTGGCCTGCTTGTCTGGTTCGCCCTGATAAAGGGGAGGGTCATAGAGGTTTGGTCCACCCCAGCCACCAACGCCGATCATCTCGTTAAACTCAGGCCAGTAGGCAAAAGAGTTGTTAGTGCCATGAACGGATACCAGGCCGCCTCCGTCCTTCATGTATTTGACAAACGCTTTCTGAGTCTTCTCAGACCACTCGTCCCCGTCATAGCACAGCACAACAACATCATAGTCACTGAACTTGGGTGAAAAACCGCTCATGTCTTCGCCCACTGCGGGTGAGGTGACGACGTCTACGTCGAAGATGCCAGCGCTTTTCAGGTGTTGGTTAATGGCATCAGCTGTTCCTTTCCAGCTGTGGTATTTATTCGATTGTCCGGTCAAATGCATGACCTTGATTTTATCAGCTGCCATAATGCTGGTGGTAAAAGAAACGAGTAGGGTAAATAGTAACGTGAATCTTAGCATGGATAAAACGATGCGTGATGGATCGGCAGTCTGGCAAATCTTTAGTTTTCTGATGTTTCGTGGGTACGATCAGGATGTGAATTAACGTTACAGTAGCTATGAGGACCGCGACTAGTCATTTTAACGGGCTGACCTAATAAGCTGTCTTCATACAGAGGTGTCCTACAATTATTCTAAGAGAAGGAAGAAAAGACGTAATGTTAAGGGCTTTGGATCTGTTGATTTTGCCCGTTGTATACGCTCGGACAGGATCTGATACTTGATAGCAAGTCCTATCGAGTGATTAGTGTAGCTCGTCGGAGTTTTTTGGGCGAATCAAGCATTCGGATGTGACTATACTACGAATTGAAGGAAAATCAAAGAAACGATCACTCCTACAGTGCGCCCGCTAATCTGAATTTAAGGGGAGTGTCGACTCGGGTTAGTTCTGGGGTGAGGTAACACAGTTGTTTCGGGGCTATTGGGGACGTCCAAAAATTGGGATGCAAACGTTCGCTCAAAAGCAGTTGATCAAGTCGATCGAGAAGTTGATGCGTTTCGTCCACTCTCGGTCGAACGTCAATATTTTTTGCGACTTCTTACCCGGATTCCGTGTATTCACGTTATGCAAACTGATTTGATGTGGAGATCATTCCTTCCCCTTGGCGTTGTACGGGCAGGACCCTTCCCCGGAAAGGCTGCCATGAGTATAGACCGCAAAGATTTATTAAAAGGAACGTTGGACTTACTTATCCTATGGATCTTGCAACGGGGCAAACCACATGGGTGGGGGATCTCTCAGATAATCGGGTTTAGGTCGAAAGAGGCGCTTCATATAAAAGAAGGTTCTCTGTATCCGCTGCTGCATCGGCTTGAAGGGCAAAGGATAGATCGAATCCGATCGGGGGCTTTCACAAAACAACCGGAAGGCGAAGTATAATAGACTGACTCGTGGAGGGATGAAACAGCTCGAAGAAGAGACTGCTTACTCGGAGCAATTCGTTTCAGCCGTATCACTCGTGCTGAAAGTTTAGTAACATAGATTTCAATCAAAAATGGACGTTCAAAGACAAGATGTTGCAGCCAGAAAGCGGAAACGCCGGATTCAGCTAATTGGTGGTTCGATCCTGCTGGTTGGGTTGATCGGATTCGGGTTAAGTCGATTGAAACCCACGGTCTACAAAGTAGATGAGGACGCCGTCTGGGTAGAGACCGTGAAGCGCGGAGAGTTGCTGCGTGAAGTCAGCGGAATTGGGACTCTGGTACCTGAGAGCAATCGTCTAATTACCTCAAGTACCTCTGGGATTGTCGAAGAGCTGGTCATTTATCCCGGGACCAAAGTGGAGCCGGATTCTGTGATTCTGGTGATGAGTAATCCTCAATTGGTATTGGATGCCGAGAATGCGCGGTTTGATCTTTTGGCAGCCCAGGCAGATTTCGAGGGTCTCAATATTCAGTTGCAAGGAACACTGCTCCAGATGGAGTCACAATTGACCCAATTGGTTGCCCAATATGAGCAGGCGAAACTCCAAGCGGATGTGAATAAGGGCTTATTCGATGAAGGCTTGGTCGCAGAGCTAACCTTTAAACAATCTGAGTTGAATGAAAAACAATTGAAGGACCGAGTAGACCTGGAGCAGCGACGCTTTGAGTTTCAAACCACCTCCAATAACTCTCAAGTCGCGACGCAGGAAGCGAAGCTCAATAGTGTGCGCGGTAGGTATCAACTTCTCAAGGATCAGGTGGAACGGTTGCATGTGAAAGCCGGTTTGCGGGGTGAACTTCAGCAACTGCTGGTTGAGGTGGGTCAACAGGTTACCCCGGCAACCGTGTTGGCCGAGGCAGCCGATCCGAAACAGCTCAAAGCGGTGATTCAGATTTCAGAGACACAGGCAAAGGATATTACGATTGGTCAAAGTGCGACCATCGATACCCGCAATGGTATGGTTACGGGTCGGGTGATGCGTGTTGATCCATCGGTCGTGAATGGAACCGTTGCCGTCGATATCGAATTGCCCGATGTGTTGCCACGGGGTGCCCGACCGGATCTGACGGTTGAAGGCAAGATCGAGTTGGAGAACATGGCCGATGTAATCTATGTAGCCCGACCAGCGTTTGCCCGTGAGAATAGTTCCATGGGAATTTTTAGATTTGAAACAGATGGCACCCATGCGGTCCGAACGACGGTCCAGTTTGGTAGAAGTTCTGTAAGTTCTATAGAGGTCCTGACCGGACTCAACCCAGGAGAGAGTATCATTGCTTCGGATACGTCCCAATTTGAAAATCACAACCGGATTCTAATCCAATAATCCTATGTTAAATCAAACCCAGACCGTCATTAAGTTAAATAATATCAGTAAAGTCTTTATGACTGATGAATTGGAGACACATGCCCTCAACGATGTTTCTTTAGAAATTGAAGACGGACAATTCGTGGCCATCAACGGTCCCTCCGGTTGTGGCAAGTCTACATTGCTTTCCATACTAGGCCTGCTCGATAAACCCTCTTCGGGAAATTATCTTTTGGGTGGCCGCGAGGTAGCGAACTTGACGCAGGCTGAAATGGCCAAGATTCGTAACCGGGAAGTCGGCTTCATTTTCCAGAGCTTTAACCTGATCGGTGATTTGTCGGTCTATGAAAACGTGGAGTTGCCGTTAACGTATCGTGGTATGAAGTCGAGTCACCGACGGGAGCTTGCTGAAGAGGCGCTTGAAAAAGTGGGCATGGCTCATCGAATGAAACACCTGCCTAGTCAATTGTCGGGTGGTCAACAGCAGAGGGTCGCTGTTGCGCGCGCCCTTGCCGGGAAGCCGCAAATTCTTTTGGCAGACGAGCCCACCGGTAACCTGGATTCAAAGAACGGAGAAGCGGTTATGGGATTGCTCAAAGATCTTAACGACGAAGGAGCTACGATCTGCATGGTGACCCATGACGAGCGCTATGCTTCCTTCTCCACAAATACGATCCATCTGTTCGATGGGAAGGTGGTCGAAGGAATTCCTGTCCAATAGATGCATTAATAAGATGAATACTCATATAAAGACTGTCGGGATTTTGTATCTCGTATTCGGTTCACTCACGATGTTTACGGCGGTTGTAGTATTGCTTTCGTTTGGCACCGTCGGAGGGATTGTGGTTGCGCAGGGAGAGCATGAGGCAGCTGGAATTCTCGGAGTCGTAATGCTCGGTGTTTGTGGTCTGCTCTCTTTGTTAGCCTTGCCAGAATTGATCGGTGGCTGGGCTTTGTTGAACGGGCGACCCTGGGGGCGTATCTGGGTCTTGGTTTTGGGTTTTATAAGTCTCCTCAATATTCCTTTTGGAACTCTGTTGGGAATCTACACCCTCTGGGCATTGTTGCGGGACGACGAGGCAATGCCTTCTCAAGCACAATTAGCGTAAGGCTGCCCACGATCATCTATGAAATGGCATTATCCAGTCTTGTTGGTTTCCGTAGCCCTCTCGTCTTCCGTTTTGGGTCAATCTACCTTGTTGCTCACGAAGGAAGAGGCGATGACTCGTGCGCTTGAGCGTAATCTGGGAATCAAGATTGAAAGGACGCTGGTAGATATCGCGGCTCAAGGAATAGAATTGGAGAAAGGAGTCTTCGACCCTGAGGTCACGGCGTCTTTGAGCACGACGTCGACTGAGGGTGAAAATGCGCAGTCGGTAGGTTTGGGAGTGAATGGATTATTATCCACGGGGGCGACTTACAGCGTGGGAGTGGATGCAGGCGAAAGCACGGTGTCACCCGGCCGTTTCAACTCGTTTGCCGGCCTTAGCTTTCGTCAACCGTTGTTACGAAACTTCGGGTTTACAGCGAATCTCGCTGCATTGCGAATTGCCCGGTATCAGTTCGATCTCAGTGATTGGGAATACAAACAGCTTCTATTGGATACGCTCGCTTCTACGATTTTTGCATTCAACGATCTCTACGAGGCTCAAAAGAACCTCGAAAGTGCAATACGTATTCGTGACCTGACTCAGCAGACGGTTTTAGATAATGACAAGCGGGTATCCCTCGGAGCCATGGCCAAATTGGATATCGTGGAAGGTCAGGCTCAACTGGCTTCTCGTGACGAGCGTGTGCTTTCGGCCATGAATTCCGTTACCCGTGCCCAAAACAGGATTAAGCAGCTGATCTTCGATAATGCCAAAGAAGCACTTGCCTATAATCTGGAAGCAGAGTTGTACACAGAGCCGCAGATGTTCGATGACTTCAGCGCCTATTTATCGACCTTGCTCGAGCATAGTCCCGCCTACCATATCGGAGAGATCGCATTGGAAATCGCCCGCTTAAGGCTGGTACGGGATCAGAACAAGAAGCTGCCTTCCCTGGACCTGATTGCGCAGTTTGGGTTTAGTGGTTCTGGTGGATCGCTTGGAGAGAGTATTGATTCGTCGCTTTCTGGAGATGCGGATTCCTACACATTGGGCGCATCGTTGGGGTTTCCGGTTATGAATCGATCTGCCCGAGCTCGTGAAGCGATCTCAAGGCAACGAGAACGAATCGCAGAAGTGGACCTCGAGAGTATCAAGCAGGCGATCCAACTGGAATTCTTCGCGTCTTTCCAAGTCATGCAGACAAACTTTAAGCGGGTCGATGCTACCCGTCTTGCCCGCGAGCTGGCTGAACAGAGCTTGGAGGCCGGCGAAAAGAAGCTGAATGCTGGGACCAGTTCCACCTTCATCATCCTAAGGCTGCAAAGTGACCTCGCTCTCGCTGAGCTTCGCGAGATTTCGGCGAGAGCCGATTACAACCGTAGTGTGGCGGACTTCAATCGACTGCGAGGGGTGTTGGAATAGGGCAGATACTTACTCCGGGTCCTTTATCACCCGAAAGAAACGGGGGAGGGCTGATTGATCGACTGAGAAGAAAACGGTCATCTCGCTGTCGATGCCTGGGATGGGTAGC
The DNA here is from genome assembly GCA_964352065.1 of uncultured Opitutaceae bacterium. GTDB lineage: Bacteria > Verrucomicrobiota > Verrucomicrobiia > Opitutales > UBA2995 > UBA2995. The sequence continues at coordinate 79,679 of CAYGQM010000006.1, read as the reverse complement.
TGGCTATCTGGGCCGGTGGTTGAAATTCGGTACCCTTGAAGACTCCATTCACCGTTTTGCAGGGTGTTGCTGGATTCTATGCGATAGGTAGCACCGAGTTTTCCTGGAAACCTCAATTCATAGAGGTCTGCTCCCGCTGCGGATTGAAGGAGTCGCGCGGAAAATATATTGAGATTTGGACTAATCGCTGAGGAGGGTTCTGAGTAGGCGGACAGACCCAATGATCCGGCGGCCACGATGCGGTAGACATACTCAGTATTCGGTGCGGTGTCTGTGTCGATAAACGCAATGGTTCCCGAGGGAACCGTGCTGATTTCCTGCCATGCTAGGTTGGCTCCTCGTCGACGGTAGATGCGGTAGTCTTCGCTACCGTCAGACGCCTCCCAGTTTAGGATGACCCCTGTGTCTTCGTCTGAGCTAGTGATCAAATTTTGAGGTGGGCTGGGGATGGGTACCGTAGTGGTAGACAGTAGGTTATCGTTGTCATCATAAACGTAGGTAATGCCGCTCCCTTCTGGGTAGGCAATCTGGATGAGGCGACCAGCAGCATCATAGTAGTGGGATACCGGGTACGCCGTATTAGCTAAGCAAGTGGCTATGAGCAAGAAGATGAATTTGATACTGGTTTTCATGATTCTGTTCTAGAACGCGTTGAGCTGTTGGCTGTATTCGACAGGGATCGCTTCTCGGGTCATCATGAGATGACCGGTGTAGACCTTCCAATGATTAAATTCCCCGAATTGACCGCGCTTCCCAGACATGGGATCGGTGCGGGCTTGCATTTCGATTCCGAAGTTTCCGACGCCGGAGGAATCCTCCGCGCTTTGGAAGCGCGGATCCATAATGATCTCCTCGTGGGCGAAGATTTCAGGGTTTTCGATGGCGAAATCGATACCGAAGGCAAGGCCAGTGCTGATGTATGCCTGAGATGTACCTAGCATCAGATTGGCTCCAAAACTAGTCGCATGAGAAGCCGCTTCTCCTGCATAGTTACGCACAGTCGTAGAGAGTGGCGTCACGTTAACCGGTGGTGCATTACGCACGATGTATTTCATTTGTGAAGAATCGGGCTGAAAGAAGGTGCCAAACTCCCTTCCCCGGCTGAGCTTGGACGACGCTTTAACTACATCGGCATCCGCAAAGTTCTTTGCCAATCGACTACCGCCTCGACCACCGCCTGCCTTACCAAAGGCGGCCGCAACAGCCACGTCGGTCGCCAGGCTGGTGTAATCCACCGGCTCGCCGTTGAAGGCGGCTGCCAACAGATTGGTTGTGCCCGCTCCGATTGCTTCCCCGGCTACGATGTAGGCTGGGTTGTAGGCTACAATCGCTCCGGAAACAGCGCCTCCGAGAAAGGCGGCTGCGTAGTCCCCAAAGCTGTGGCTGATACCGTTGCCGTCAGCGAGGTCTACTACCAGCTCCACCCCTACACTTACCACCGCTCCGATAGCCGCTCCAGCCAGGACATGCCAGTACTCTCCTTCCGGATCGACTCGGGTTATCGGGTTGCCTCCAGCAAAGGCGAAACGGTTCATGCTGCCGGTGCGGGATATTTCACCGAAGTGTGCATCGTGCCGGAGAAAACGTTTTATCTCCGGGCTGTACCAGCGGTAGCGCATGTAAACAAGCCCTTGAGGACCGGTGACGACACCGAACAAGCCGTTCTGCATGAATATGGTATCTGAATTACCGGTACGGCTATAAACTTCACCGTAGGGGCCGTAGGCTATAGTACCAGTGACCACGCCGGAAGCATCGCTCAAGGCGACTGTGTTGCCACGTTCATCGTAGTGGAACACGCGCAGTCCGTCCGGTGTATCTTCGTAAATCAGGCCCAGTCCATATACGTAGCGGGTCAGTTCATTTCCCGGGGCGGTCTGAACCAGGATCTGGGATAGTCCCGGCACCGGGTTGGTGGTAAAGCGCGTTTCTTGGCCTCCCACGGTCCAACCTTCCAGGCGGTCCTCCACGTCGTAGCGATAGTCAACATCACCGGCCTTGGTCATGTTACCCCGGATGTCGTATTCAAAATTGGCTTCGACACCATTCAATGGCCCCGAATTGGTATTGCCCCGCAGGCCTATGCTGACCGGGATGCCGTTGTAGCTTTCAAGCAGATTACCCCTCCTATAGGACATAGTAACATTTTCCGGTTGGTAGGGCGGTACGTCGTGGCCAGGCATCTCCACCAGCAGGTTGGAGGCGTCGTCAAAGGTGTAGACGTATTGTACTATGACATTCTGGTTCACGTCGTAATCCGTGCGTTCCTGAACGCGGGCAGCTTGGTCGTATACCATTTCCCGGGTGGAGCCGTTTGGGAAAGTGATCTTGGCTACAAAGCCTAGGTCGTTGTATTCATAAATAGTCTCCCTGGCTTCCCAATCCACAACGCGCTCCAGGCGATTGAGGTCATCATAAAAGTAATTGACCGTTTTGCCATCGGGGTAGGTGATCCGATTAAGCGAACCCTGATCGTCGTAAGCATAGCCGATGGTTTCGGCGTTGTTATTGGTGTAGGAGGTTACGCGGTTTTTGGGGTCGAAGGTCCGTTCTGCTCTGGATTCATAACCCCCGCTAGTGCCGAGCCGTTCGCTTATTCGGGTGACGTTGTCGTTGAGGTCGTGGGTATAAAAACGGGCGCGTATAGGGTCGTTGAAATTAGTGTTTCGGAATTCGCTGATAGTTTGCACCCTACCGTTGTCATCGTAGGTCATGGTAAAGCGGTCGTTACCGGGTAATTGAAGGCGGGTGATCAAATCCCGCGCATTGTAATTACTGGGTCCCGTTGAGTAATACTGGTTGCTGACAGAGTTGGGGCGATTCGCCTGATCGTAGCTAAGGTTCGTTAGTTCGCCCATCGGTTCTCGCATCCTACGAACCATGTCGTCGTCGTAATACTCCTGCTCAAAAACTCGACCCAAAGGATCGGTAACCTTTGTCAAACGATCGAGTTCATCGTAGGCAAAAGTGGAATTCCGTCCGGCTGAATCGGTAACTGAGGTTTGTCGGCCCAAGGCATCGTACTCAATCGTCGTGGTGTTCCCATACGGACCGGTAATGGATATGGGCAGGTTGCGTTTGTCGTAGCTGACTTTTTGCACCACCAGACCTTTCCAGTCGGTAATCTTGGTCTGGTTGCCCAGCTTGTCGTATTCGATGGTGGTTGTTTGATCTTGGGGGCTGGTAAAAGATGTGCGCTGCCCTGCGGCATCATAGGTGTAAGTAATCGATCGGCCTTCCTCGTCAGTCTCCTCGATCACGCGGTCTTCGCCATCGTAAGCGAAAAAAGACTCCTGCCCATCGGTGTCGATTACCTTGATCAGGTTATCGTTGCCATCGTATTCGAAAAACTTGCTGCGTCCCTTGCGGTCAATTTCTTCGATAATGCGCGAGCGGTGATCGTAGACCGTTTTACGGATCCCACCCTGTGGATTTTCCCGTTCGAGAATATCGCCATTGGGACGGTAGGTGATTTTGGTTTCAAAGCCATCGCCATCCGTGATCACAGAGGGCCGGCCTGCAGCGTCGTAGGTGAGCTGCATGGCGGAGTTCTCCTGTAGGTGACCCGAGCTGCGTAATTCTCCCGCCGTCCAGTTGTAGGATACGCCGCCTCCGTCTTCGATGATGTTCTCGACCATTTGCCGATTGGAACCGTAGCGTTTGGTAGTGCGTCCATTTTTAGCGTCAATGACCTGTGACATCGTGCGACTGGTGCCGTTGTAGCGGAATTCGGTTTCCTGGTTCAGGGCATCGGTAATCCTATTGATCGCCCCGTATATATTGTGGCTGTAGCTGGTTGTGTGGCCGGCCGAATCGGTGGCCGAGCGAAGGAAACCGCTGTTATCCCAGGTGAACGAGGTTGTCTGGTTTAGGGTATTGGTGATCGATTCAACCAAACCGAGGTCGGTATATTTCCAGCGCGTTTCTGCTCCGAGCGGAGTGGTCGCCGAAGTGATGCGAAGCGCCTCGTCGTGGACTGTAGTCCAGGCTTCTCCCGTCCGGTCGGTGTAGGTGGTGGTGCGTTCGGAGGGGTTACTGAAATCGTAGGTGAACTGGGCTTCCTGATTGTTATCCTTGCCGTCATCTTGCCGTATGACCCGTCGTTGGTCGTCGTAAGTGACACTGAAAATCTGATCTCCCAGGCGGTCCGTCGAGCGGAGGATTTGACTGTTGCCGGATGCGGTGAAGTCGACCTCCGGGTAGCTGTAGTAAACCGGGTTGGATGCACCGGACAGGCCCAGTTCCCAACGGTCCAGGGTTCCAAATTCGCCGCTCTGCAAGTCCTTTACCGTGACCGTCCAGATACCGGAAGGATTTTCTCCGTTGAAATCAAAGAGACGCATCCTGTTGAACTGCAAATCGCCAGAGCCCACCTCCCGGTCGAATATGATTACTTCGGTTCCAGCCGGTGACTTTAAGAATACTTGTAGGTCCTGGTGGCGGCTGTGTTCTAGCTGGGCGAACTGAAGGGTCACGATACCCACCTCCTCTTCGCTATCGACGAAGATCTCGTGTATCAGCCCATTTTCGTCGTTGTCCGGAATAGCTAGGTCGGAAAAGAATTCTCCGTATTGTCTGTCTAAGGCGATTACTGGTTCGTGCACTGCTACGAGCCGGTGGAACTCATCGTATTCGAAAAAGACATGGCGGTAGGAACTGAAGCCTGATTTTTCAACATCATTGATGCTGTTGACCAAGCCGGTTTTCTCATCGTAATTGAACTCGATTTTGCGGTTGGATTCTACATCGGAGATGGCGCGCATCCGCGTGTCTTCCCATTCGACCTCTAGGTATTGTAGAATACGATTGCCCCGGCCAACGAGGCGACCCAAGGGATCGAAAACTAGAATTTCGCCATTCTTGCGTGTAAGGATCCAATGATCATTGGTGCTGAATGGAGCGAAGGTGGAGGATTTGCGAAGTGTATCAAACTGGGCGGATTCCTCCAGAGATTTCCAGACGAGAGGATTATCAGTTGTGGAAAAGTTATTACACCGTGACAGGTCGAAGTAGACTGTGATGTCTCCATTCTCTTCGAAGACCAGACGGGATTCGTAGGGGTGGGACCAACCGTATCCAAACATGCCCTTTTGGCGATCGAGCATTGAGTTGTAGCGTAAACGCAAGTCCAATGGTCGTGAGGTTTGGATGGACAGTGTTTTCGCTTCCTGCTGGAAGGAACCGACAGCGGTGTCCACGAATATTCCTGCCAGACTGCCTGATCGGGGGCGGGTTTCCCTCACATAGGTCGATTCAATGTCAGACAACTCCGTCTCGAAGGAGAACGTGTAAGGTATAAGAGATTGACCGTTGTTGGACTTAATGCCCTGGCCTAAAGTGACTTCGATGACCTCACCCTCCCGGAAAGGAAGGACAGGATTGATGGCCAGGGTATCGAAGGCGGCGCTTACATTAGCAGCAATCTCACCGGATCTGGATCCACGGATGGATACATTGGTTGAAGTTGCCGTGCTGGTATCTAGCGCTGTTGGAAACTTGATGGCCAAGTCATCGTCGAGCGACACGCCGGTAGCTCCAGGTGCCACCGAGGTGGAGTCGACTAGAAAGGTTTCGGTTTCGAAGATTGCTACAATCTCTCGATCTGACAGCGCCTGATTGTAGAATCGGACGTCATCGATCGCGCCTCGAAAATTCTCATCGGAGGTATTTTCGCCAGCTCCGTCGCAGCCGATGCCCCACGGAAATTCGGTGGGCTCGATGGTGGAGGCTTTCATGGATGCACGACCCGCTGACTCGCTGTTGACGAAGAGCTCCATATGACCATTGATCATGCGGACCGCGAGGTGATGCCATGCGCCCGGGGTCAGTACTTGCCTGGAGGTGATGGTAACCGCGTCTTCGTTCTCCTTGTAGATGGTGAAACGGGCACGCAATTCCTCATCGATACGGTCCGTGTAGGTTTCCAGAATGATGGCCCCTTTTTCAAATCCGGCCAAGCTGCCGTCCCACTTGCTGAGGATGCGGCGTAATCGGCCGGGAATGGCATCGTCGGGACGCACCCAGGCCATCAGGGTTAGGCGGCTATCAGGTTCGAATGAGCTGCTGTCCAATACCACACGGTCATCTTCACTGTCGAAGAGCAGAGCGCCGGTGTTGTTTCCATTTCGATCTGGGATGGTCGTGACACCAGTAGTAAGATTAGTATTCGAGGACAGGGCATCGGTCGCATTTCCATTGAGAGGATAGTGTTCGATGAAATAATCGTCCAGTGGAGGAAAGATCTCCAGCATTACCCGCTGGTAACTGCCTTCGCCTTCATCCGCGGAGGAGTAGCTGCCCCAGACAAAACGCTTTAGGGTGGACGATTGTCCTGTGAACCTTTCCAGCATTACCTCGTCGTTAACCAAGAGTTCTGGTTGACCATTTCCGGCGGCTTTCCGCACCACGTAATCGTTAAAGGTGCGTCGTTTACCATTGAGGAAGATGGCGTCAGCCACGCTCGGCTCCACCGCGGGGTCGCCAATCGAGTTGGAGCCAAAGGACAGCCCCCAACGTCTGGATCCATCGGCAAATTCGGTATAGATGGATGCGCCCAGTCGATCGCTGGGTTCCGTAACCATGATCCGGGTGGTGTATTGCCAACCATAGGTTTCGGCGAGGTTGAATTCTTCGCTGGTTGGTACAATTTCGTAGCCGCGAGTGCTGCCCGATTCGGTACCGTAGTCACCCAGCGTCCAAGTACCAACTCCGGCTATTTTCTCTGACCGGGTTCCCTGGTTGTTCAATCCTCCTGTGCTCGTCCATCCCGAAAGGAAGGGTGAATTGTCTTCATTGTGGAGAGCAATGATGATGGCGTTCAAGGATGCGCCGGATGAGATCAGCACCCACGTCCCCAGAATCTTCATACTGAGCCTGAACGGGAGGTTTTTTCTTCTAATATTCCAAATACCTGAAATGCAGTGATTCATCATAGTCTAAAAGGGCTGAAACGTTGTCGTTCGCGCACGGACAAGCATATCCTATGCTCTAGTGGGCTTTCGCCATCCGAGTCAATAAAGAGAGTATCCGTGAGCGGATTATTTCCTATAAAGTACTCTAGTACTTAGTCATAGCGTCGACATTAACTAACAAGTCTCCGTGAACCAAACCTAGTTTGCCGCCAGCCCGATATCCAGTGGTTAAATATCAATAGGCTTTTCTCTTCGACAAAGTCTGAGTGCCTGTTTTTCTCCCTAGGTAACGTTTCAATAACCCCTAATCCGTTTTTATGGCTATAAAGCGCTGTTTTGCTCACAAGGTCGCCCATTTTATGGGGGGTAACTTGTGGAATCCGATGATGAAGTTCGCGACGAAAGATATAGTGTATGTGTTCGTGGAGATGGACTCGGGAGAGTTTGGAGCAGGGGAAGTTTGGTCTGCTTATGGTACACCGGAAACTTTGGTGCATATCATCAATAGCGACATATCACCGCTTGTGGCGGGAGAGAGTCCACACGATATTGAGCATATACGAGAAAAGGTCTACAAACTGGCCCCGCTCGGTGGGATAGCTGGTTTAATGTTAAATGCCTTGAGTGGGGTGGATATAGCGCTGTGGGATTTACGGGGAAAATTGCTCGGATTGCCTTTAAATAAGTTATTGGGAACGTATTCGGAATCTGTCTACACCTATGCCAGTGGCGGGCTTTACGGGAAGGGTAAAGGCCTCGATGAATTGGCTTCGGAGGTGAAAGGTTATGTCGACGACGGTTTTACCGGTGTGAAAATGAAGATTGGGGGCCTGCCGATATCTGAGGATTCAGAAAGGGTTGCGGTTGTTCGTGACGCAATAGGCCCCGATACCCGTCTGATGGTGGACTCGCTCCATGCCTATGACGTAGCGCAGGCGATGAAAGCTGCCGATGCGATCCGCGAATACGATATTTATTGGTTTGAGTCCCCGGTTGCGCTGGAAGATATGGCGGGCCATGGTGTGATTAACACCAGCAGTGGTATTCATGTGAGTGCGAATGAGTCGCTTTCGGGAATCTATCAGTTCAAACACCTGATGGAGCACCGGGGTGCTGAGTTTATCCACTTTGATTTGTCTGTGTGTGGTGGCATAACAGAGGCCATCAAGATCGCGGCGCTGGCGGAAGCAGAGGGGCTCAAGTGTACGGTGCATGCGGCAAGTGGCGTAAACCTGTTCGCGACCAGCGTGCATTTCGCGTCTTCAATCCCTAACTGTGATTCAGTGGAGTACCATTGCGTGCACCAGTGGCTCTCTCAGCATCAGCCGGATGCGATGGTTCATGATGGCCCTTGGGTGAAGCCATTGAGTTCTCCGGGAATCGGGACCGACTTTTTGACGCCAGACCTGGTTGAGAAGGTCGCTGCGGAGGAGCTTCTCAAGGCGGAAGCGTAGGGTGCTGAAAATTTGCAGAAATTATTGGCTTTTTTGTCTAGTTTTGGAGTACTTTGCCATTCTTCCCTTTTGAAGGGACTCGTTCCTTCGTTTTGTTATACCCACCCATCAGTCCCTAATTAATCACGATACGTCTCCAATTCACCCGGCGTTATCACTCCTTTATGAAAGTTCTTCCTAAACTTGTTGGCCTCATAATTCTTTTGATTCTCGTGGTATTGTCCCTCGTGGATCCTGGCGCGGTGAGCGTATCGACCAAGTGGATTCCTTTTCTGGGAAGATTTCATCCAGTCTTGCTCCATTTACCAATCGGTATGTTTGCGGCTGTCGTTTTGTTGGAGATCTACGCGTGGTTTCGTCCGGTTTCTCAAGTAGCTGAAAAGGTCGGTTTTTTATTGGCAGTGTCCTTTTATGCGACGGTATTTTCCGCACTGTTCGGAATCTTTCTTTCCTGGGAAGGCGGCTACGAAGGCGACGCGGTTACGTTTCACAAATGGGCAGGCGTGGTGACGGCGGCCCTTATCTTGGGGTTGGAGTGGCTGGCCAAAGCTCGGTTATCCCATCCAGACAAGGTGCCATTTGCCTACCTTGGTGGGCTGCTTGCGACGATCGTTGCGATGACACTCACGGGCCACCAAGGTGGATCCCTTACCCATGGTGCCAGTTTTCTGACGCATCATAATCCGTTTGCGAAGGAGGTTGAGGTGGCTGCGATGACAGCTGATACGCCGGTTTTTGTCTCCCACGTGCAGCCGATCCTTCAGGACTATTGCGTGCAATGCCACAGCCCGGAGAAGATCAAGGGCGAGTTACGTTTGGATACCTTTGAGATGCTGATGGCAGGTGGTGTCAATGGTGAAGCTATTGTTCCGGGTGATAGTGAAGCGAGCTCCTTGATTCATCGCATTCATTTGCCGCTTCAGGATGAAGAGCATATGCCACCCGAGGGTAAACCACAACCCAGCGAGGAGATTGTTCAGTTGCTCAGTTGGTGGATTGATCAGGGGGCAAGCGATACGGCTCGGCTCGAAGACCTGGAGGTCACCCCGGAAGTCGCCATTCATTTTCTGGAAATTGATGTGTTGGAGTTCATGCCTCGTGAAGAAATCGATATTCTGATAGAAGAGATGGAGACACCCGAAACGTTGGGGATATATCCACTGGCTCAGGAAGACTATCGCTTAGGAGTGCGGGCTAACAAAGCAAGTGACGAAGATTTACTGGCCCTGCTTCCGCTTAAAGCGAATATCGTTGAGCTCAATCTCAGTCGTAGTGCTGTCACAGACGAGGGTCTGGCGTCAGTCGGAAAAATGACGAATTTGACGCACCTTCATTTAAACAACACGGTTGTTACAGATGTCGGCATTGAACGTTTGGCAGACCTTTATCAGTTGGAATACCTTAACCTCTACGGAACGGATATCACGGATACCTCTTTGGAAGTCCTGAGGCGATTGAAAAGCCTGAAGAAGATTTTCTTATGGGAAACCGGTGTGACCAGGCCTGCGATTGCGTCTTTGCACAAGTCGATTTTTCCAGCCGTTGAGTCAGAGAAATTAAAACTCCAGATTCAGGAATTGACCAAAAAGCGCGATAATCTGGAAGTGGAAATCGTATCCGCCTTCGACTTTGAAACGGAGCCGGTAGTGGCTGAAGAGCAGGTCGATGACTCTTCGTTTTCCATATCCGACATCATGGTTACCTATCACAAAGGGGATACTTCACTTGCATCCCAGGCGCGTGAGGGTAATGCTGATAAAGACGACTTGCGGGCGATGTTGGAGGCTTACGAGTTGATGTTAAACCTCGAACCGCCCAAGGGGACTTTGGAAAGTTGGAAGCTCAAAACAAATGCCTTGATCAAGGCGACGACGGATCTGATTGAAGGTGAAGCCGGTGCAGTTGCGGCTTATAAAACTGCGGTGAATTGTAAGGCGTGCCATACGGACCACCGCACCGACTAAACTTCTCCGGGGCATTTATTGGGATCGGTCTTGCGTCGGGAAACGAACTATAACTTTGACGCTTTACCAGAGATTGATGATCGGTAAATACAGGTATCCGGTCCCTTTATACACGAGATTCTAACCTGGTTTTCATCAAATGGTACTTCTTTCAATGGGCTTCGTTAAGAGTTGAGCTTTTTTGTTGAGAAGCGAACGTTGCTAGTTCTTTCCTCTATTCATGTCTCTCGTTTTACAAAAACAGCTGGAAAAGCCATCTTCGAAATTCCTGGTGTTCACTTCCGCTGGGAGACATGCAAATTGCTCAACCTGGATAAAGGGCAGAAGGAATTTCGACCTGTGGGTGACCAACTATTCGGGGGGAGATGAAGGCCTCCTGAATTTGGCTGACTACTATGCGGAGAGGAAAGGAGGCAAGTTCCCGAATCTTCATGCTGCATTCCATCAGTGGCCGGAAATATTCGAAAAGTACGATGCCATTTTCGTGAGCGATGATGATCTACACATTTCCGCGGGGAAGATTAGCGAGCTCTTTGAGATACTCTTCGAGTTTGATTTAGACGTACTCCAGCCCGCCTTTAGTCAGTTTGGGAAATGGAGCCACAAAGTCACGCGAGCCAAGCTGCTGTCGTATTTAAGGTATTGTAATTTTGTGGAAGTGACCTGTCCGCTGTTTCGCATGAGCAAGTTAGCTGAGTTTATGGCGGTATATGATCCGGTTTTAGTCGGCTGGGGCACTGACCACTGGTTTATGCAAACACTCGTAGGCGACGCGCCAAACAAGGCGGCGATTGTCGATGCTATCGTCGCAATCAATCCCTTTGATGAAGTAAAAGGACGGCGAGAAATTCACACACTGCAGGTGGATACGGTTCGGCACGCTACCTGGAAGGAGATTCAACGCACGAGGAACGTCAGTGAAGTGAATCCGCTTCGGGAGTGGGGTAAAGTGCAGCGATGGGCGAGGTTTCGATTTTACTCCGGCACCGTTGTTACTGCGTGGACCAAGTTATGGGTAAGGATTCGAGTCATCTTTGGCGTCGATCCGTCTCAGCGTATCCCCGATGATGATACAGACTATTCCTGACCGCTTTCAGTCGGGAAACTGGGACTAGGTTTCGAATTGGAAGATCAGTATTCTTCGATGTCGTCGTGGCGTTTTTCCGGTTCAACGATTAGCGTGCCGAGGAAGGCAATCAAATCGCGCATATCTGTTCGGGAAAGGCCTGATGCATAAATCTCGGGCATGGTAGAGGGTGCTGTTTGACGAGTTGCAATATCCGTCTTCGAGATTTGAGTGGATGATCCGTCCGGTAATTTGAGGGAGAGCTGGCTGTCGGATTCATCCGCTACGAAACCGGCGAGGATGTCTCTCTGCTTGGTAGTGATGATAGCCATTTCGAAACCGTCTGCGATCTTATTACTCGGTTTAACGATTGATTCGAGGAGGTATCGTTTGTCGACCCGTGAAGCGATGCCGTACAACGAAGGACCGGGCTCTCCGGTATAGGGGCCATCAGAAACATGGCAGCGAATACAGGGGGTGATTCCGTTCTTTTCAAAGACCGCTCTTCCCAGGCTGAAGTCACCTCCATCCAGCGTGTACTCATAGGCGGCAATCGCATCTCCATCATCTTTGAGAGTTTGGTTATAACTTGCCAACGCTTTATCCACTTCCGCATTTTCCACGGCTTCAGCAGCTTCCAGTAACTCCAGTTGGGCGGCTATAGGAATATCTCCGTCGGTTAGTTTTTTGATACTGGAAACCAAGGTTTGATAAGCGATCGGGTGACTCATCGTGCCCAATGCCTTGAAAGCGGCTTGTTGTTCCTGGGCGTTACCGGTTTCAACGAGGTGTTGCAGCATGGAAGCGGATGTATCCGGCGAAAGTTTTGCGAGTATTGGCAGGGTGGCTAACCGTAGTTGAGGGTCGTCGGAACGGCTGGCGATGGCGGCGGCTTCTTCGATGCGACTGTCCTCCATCTTAAGTAGTGTATTGAGAATCGCTATACGGACTGAAGTCGGTGTGGAGGGTTTTTCGAATTTGCCGAATAAATCTTTGGTGAGAGATCGAAGATTTAGGTCAGTAGCCGATCTTACCGCTTGAGTTTGCACGATGTCAGGAGCTGAGAGCAGGCCAGTAAATACGTTGGCAAGCGTGTCCATGGCGGGTCGCGGATCTCTTGCCGGAAGGGGTCGGTAGAGTCCTATCACCCGGTCTCTAGCGGGTGGGTTGGCCCAGCTTGCCAAATGCTGGAGGGCTTCAGCGCGTAGCTCATCGGATGCGTTCTCGTTCGCTGCGAAATCAGCAAGCGCCTGTGCGTTTCCGGGAGTGCCTTGACGGAAATGGGCATTTAATACCCGGAGGCCAAGCATGTGATCGAGAGATTGCGCCTGGTCGCTGAGGGCTGCCAGTGCCGGGAAGGCTTTGGGGATGTTTGCACCTATGATGGCGCGAGCGGCTTCTTGAATGAGGGTTACGTCCTTGTCTTTGAGAAAGTTGGCGACGGCTGGGTCTTCCATTCTGCGATAGGCGAGCAAGGCGCCCAAACGCACTGAACGGAAAGGACTTTTACTGGCTTTTGCCAATACGCTTTTATTGCCGGAACCGACCAGTCCCATGATTGCCGCGTGGCGAATGTAGATGTCGCGGTCATTGTTGGTGAGCAATAAACCGAGAAGCGCATCCGCAGAAGATGATTTTCCAAGTTTACCCAGGCTCTGAGCGGCGAAGTATTTGACCCGGTCAGCCTTGTCATCCAAGGCGTCAATGAGTAGATCATAGCCTTCACTGAGCTTGTGATCTCCTATCAATTTGGTAGCTTGAGCCCGCACCTCGGGAGATTCATTGGTTGCAAGGTTCAGTATGAACGGTGCGGCCTTTTGGTTCGCTGAAACCAGCTGACCCAGCGCCCAGGTTGCATGGAGGCGATTGAAGCTGTCTGGCGCGTCTTGGCTGGCAACTTTGTAGAGTGACGCTGGGTCCACTTTTTTACGAACTAGTTCGAATTGGGCTTCCAGGCGGACTCTCCAATCAGGGTGGCTGAGTAGTTCTACAAGGTCTTCGGCACTTCTTCGTTCCATGCCTTCTCCGATGAGTTGCTGTGTCGTCTTTTCTAACTCGGTCTGAAGGGTGTCTTCGTGCCCGACGGTGTAGATCCGGCCCTTGGTTGATTTTGGCCATCCAGGGGTCCAGTCTGAGACGTAGAGTTTACCGTCTGGGGCAAACACCACGTCGGTAGGGAGCACGCCCTTGAGAAACAGCTCCTTTTGGTCGAGCTCGAAACTTGCACCGTTGGGCTTTACCGTGTAGGTGTAGATGCCACTGCTGGCGATGCTACCGCGAAATTGGCAGACAAAAAAGTGCCCTTGGTAACGTGAGTGCAGTCCGGTTCCAGGGTAATAAGCTACACCGGAAGGCCCGTCTTCAATGTTGGCGAGGGGAGGTATGATATACTCCGGTTGGCCCTCGTGCCGGGGGGTCCACATGCTTTCAGACATCCAGGGGCCAGCGTTTCCGAGATGAGAGTATTGATACCCGATTCGCCAACCGTTGTCGCTTCCTTCAGCAATATAAACAAGGCGCTCGCTGTCGCCATTGTCGCAGTCGTTGTCGAACGTCCAGAGGTTGCCGTGTTCGTCAAACGCAAGTTCTTGAGGATTGCGCAGTCCTCGGGCGAACACCTCGAGGTCGGAGCCGTCGGGATTGCAACGAAATACAGCGCCTTCATCGGGAAGATCAATGAGGTTGCCTTCTTGGGTCGTGACGTGGGTTCCCCGGTCGCCGATGGAGAAATAGATTTTTCCGTCAGGGCCAAATACGAGGCCATGTGAGTCGTGTCCGGTGTATCCGAAATGGACGCCAAATCCGCGAGCGATTTCTGTGCGCTTGGTTGCCTTCCCCGGAGTGTCTCCTTCTTCCAAAAGCCACAAGCTGGGTATATTGGTGAACCAGATTTTCCCGTTTCGGGCCATGACGCCGGAAGCAATTCCATCGAGGGATGAATCGAAGTTGTCAGCGAATACATTCGATGAATCAGCCACTCCGTCTCCGTCGGTATCCTCAACGATCCTCACAATTTCAGATTCCAATTCGAATAACGGGGCTTCTTCCTCAAAAACCGAATGAATGAGAGCAGCGCGGTCTTCAATGGTTCTGCTGGCGAGGTCCAACTCGAGCATTGGCATGTAGTGACGGATATCCAAAACGCTGGAACGGTAACGATGGGTCTCTGAAACGAATACGCGTCCTTTTTCATCGACATCCATGGCCACTGGATTCGCTAGCATCGGTTCTGCTGCCCACAGTTTGACCTGAAGGTCGTCCGGGACATCGATAATCTGCAGTGCCAGTTCTGCTTCGTTGCTTGCTGCGGCGATAATGGGCTCGGCGGTTCTGTCCTCTTTTACGAGGTCCAGTTTCTGTGAGAAAAGAGAGCCGCAAATGAAAAATGCGAGAATGGGTGTGAGCTGTGTCAGGCGCATATCTATGGAACTGGAGGGAAAATTCTGGGCGGATAGAACTTTTTGCAAGCCCGAATCCCCAGGGTTGATCGACACTCATGGCTCATCTTGTTCACGGAGTGATGTGGGCCGTTTCGCATCGCGAACTATGTAAGAAAAGACAAAAGCCCTCCTCTTGCGAGAAGGGCTTTTGTGAAGGTCAATGGGATCTACACGTCGCAGATTTCCACGCCCTGTTTTAGCGAAGCTAGGGCGTCTGGGCCGGCAGGAATAAACTCCTGGGCGACGTACCCTTGGTAACCAGTCTCCACGATGGCTTCCATAATCGCTGGGTAATAAAGCTCTTGAGTCTTGTCGATTTCATGACGGCCCGGAACACCCCCCGTATGATAATGGGCGTAGTAAGGGTGGAATTTCCTAATAGTAGCTATGACGTCTCCTTCCATGATTTGCATATGATAAATATCATAGAGGAGCTTAAATTCCTCGGCACCGGTTGCTTCGCAGAGATCGACTCCCCATTTGCTCAGGTCGCACATGTAGTCGGGGTGATTGACCTTGGAGTTGAGCAATTCCATGACGATCGTTACACCGTGTTTTTTGGCAATGGGCACAATTTGCCTGAGGCCTTTGGCGCAGTTGATCAGTCCCTCCCGGTCGCTCATGCCGTCCCGGTTCCCTGAAAAACATATGATGTTCTTGTAACCTGCAGCGGCTGCTTTCGGACTAACCGTTTCAAAGTACTCGATGATGGCTTCGTGGTTCTCATTGCGATTGAGACCTTGTTTGATCCCTCCGGGAACACCGGATACCATGGAGCAAGCCAGGTCGTATTTTTGTAAGGTTCCGAAGTCCTTAACGTCGATCAAGTCGATGCCCTTGATTCCCATATCCTTTGCAGCCTTGCAGAATGGGTCGAGGTCAATGCCCTTATAGCACCATTTGCATACTGCGTGATTGATATTTCCCTTGAGGCCACTCTTGTGATGGGCCGCTGAGGCGTTGTTCGAAAGTGCGTTTGTGGCCGCCAGAGCGGCGGCACCGGTCGCTATGGATTTGAGTGCAGTTCTGCGAGGTATGGATTCTTTCATAATAGTGGGTGGGCGACGAACGTAGCGTGGGTGTTAATTTAGTAGGGTCTTCAGTTTTGTAAATGGTTCATTGAGACTTTTGATTGCGCGGGTCCAAAAGGCCGGGTCCTGAATGTTTTCACCAAGGGTTTCCCGCACCACCTGTTCGCAGGACATAGACCCTGACTTTTGCAGGAATGTTTCGTACTCGGAAAGGAAAGAAGCTCCCTCCGCCTTGAAACGAGCAAATAAGGATACGCTCAAAAGATAACCGAAGGTATAGGGGAAATTGTAGAACCTTATCTCGTCGATGTAAAAGTGTAACTTGGAGCACCAGAAATAGGGGTCGAGGCCTTGAGGATCCAGGCTATCGCCGAACTGACGGCGTTGTTCCTCTTCCATGAGTTGCTTCATGCGGTTGACCGACACGATTCCGTCGAGTCTCTCTTCGTAGAATCGTTTTTCCCATCGGAAGCGTACTGGTATATCGAGAAGGAAAGCAATGACTCGGCTGGCGTCAGAGTCCAGGAGCGTGAGTTTTTGTGCGTCAGAAAAATCTGGACTTGAGAGAACCCCATCGGACAAGAGCAGCTCTGCAAATGTGGATGCGGATTCAGCCAGGGTCATTGGGTATTCGGAGCTGAATGGTCTCTGATCTTTCATTACACGGGCGTGCCAGGCATGCCCGACTTCGTGAGCGTAAGTGGTCACGTCGTTCATGGTGTCTTTAAAGGTCATGTAGATCCGCGACTCATGGTTGTGGTGACTGCCGGTACAAAAGCCACCGGGCCGTTTTCCGTTGCGAGGTCGAAAATCAATCCAGCGCTTTTGTAATATCTCTCGATTGAATTCACCGAGTGCGGGGTAGGAGGCATCAAACGATTCCTGAGCCAGCTCAGTCCCAGATTCCCAGGAGATAGCTTCCTGGTCGGGGAGATCCAGCGGAGCGTAGATGTCGTAATAAGCAGCGTTATCGAGCCCCATCTTTTGTGAGCGAAATTTGAGAATGTCCCTAGGAAGTTCGATGCTTTCGTCTATGGCTTGAAACAGGGCATCCAGGGTTGAACGTTCGACCCGTGCCTGGATGCAGGCTTCGTTGAGGAAATGAGTTGAGCCTCGTTTGTGGTCAAGCGTGTGTCGGGTTCCAGCGAGTGCGTTCAGTGCTGCATTGCAGGTTGCCGCATGGCGCGACCAGGCTTCGTTTGCTCCGTGGAATGCTGAGGCCCTTATCCTGCGATTGGTTCCCGATATCAGGGCGTTGCGCTGTGCCATGGGGACGGTGTGCCGGATTCCGTCTACTTCCTCATACTCGAAGGTTAATTGACCGGATAAGGTATTGTAGAGGCGACTCCAGGCGTTGATTCCGTTGATGTTCAATTCGGTGGCGAGGGCCTCAGACTGATCATCCATTTGGAATTGAGCAAGTTTGCGGCGTTCTCGGAGGGAAAACGCGGCCTCTTTTACGAACGGGATGGTAACCAGTCTTTCAAAGATCGACTCGTCCGCTTTTCCGAGTAGTCGGTTGAACCTGGCATAAAGCGTCGTCAGCCCGGCTTTGTGTTCCTGTAGCCAAGCTTCTTCCCTTTGATAGGCTTCATTATCTGCATCAGCTGCGTTGAGGCATTCCAGGTAACTGCTCAGGTGTCCGAATCTGGCGTCCAGATCCTCTACTTCGCTAATCCAACCGGCCCAGGAATCCAGCGAGTTTTCCAAAAGGCTTTTCTGCGCTTCCAACGCTGCGTGTAGCGCGCTCAGATCCCCAAGTAGACCGGCCTTAAAATGCTGGTAGCTTGTGCCGCCAAATTCATCAAAATAACTGGTTAAATCCCAATCCATGACGTCGAAGTTAGGTATGCCTCGATGACTAGCAAGCCTGCTTGTAATGGGATTCAGTACGATCAAGGGGTGCTGGATCGCGCCGAAGCCCCCGACCCAAAGGTATTATTGTGTATTCTTGTATTGCCAAACTGTATTTATCTCTTAGCCCTTTCTCCTTTTCCTGAATTGGCCAACCTGAAAGGACCGAATTATGGCAGATCTATCCAAATATAGAAATATCGGCATTTTTGCTCACGTTGACGCGGGCAAGACGACTACGACCGAGCGCATTTTAAAGCTCACCGGCAAAATCCACAAAATGGGTGAAGTGCATGACGGTGCTGCCACGACAGACTTCATGGAACAAGAGCAGGAGCGGGGTATTACCATCCAATCAGCTGCAACGACTTGCTACTGGAAAGATCACCGCTTTAACATCATCGATACACCGGGCCACGTGGATTTCACCATTGAGGTGTACCGTTCGTTGAAGGTTCTCGATGGGGGTGTGGGTGTATTTTGTGGCTCTGGAGGCGTTGAACCCCAGTCGGAAACGAACTGGCGGTATGCGACGGACTCCAAGGTTGCTCGGATCATTTATGTGAATAAGATGGACCGCGTAGGGGCTGATTTTTATCGCGTTATAAAACAGGTAGAAACGATACTCGCGGCAAAGCCATTGGTCATGACGCTTCCTATCGGTGCTGAGAATGACTTCGTAGGCATGGTCGATGTGTTGACCAAAAAAGCTTATGTTTGGGATGACTCAGGAGATCCGATGAACTTCGAGGTTAAAGACGTACCCGCCGACATGGTCGACAAAGTTGATGAGTATTATGAAAAGCTCGTGGAGACTGCGGTGGAACAGGACGACGATGCGATGGAGGCTTACCTCGAAGGAAATGAACCAGATCTGGCTACGCTTAAGAAGTGCATCCGCAAGGGAACTATTAATCTGGATTTCTTTCCGGCGTTCTGTGGTTCTTCCTTCAAAAACAAAGGTGTTCAGCTCGTCCTGGATGC
The DNA here is from genome assembly GCA_964352065.1 of uncultured Opitutaceae bacterium. Lineage (GTDB taxonomy): Bacteria > Verrucomicrobiota > Verrucomicrobiia > Opitutales > UBA2995 > UBA2995. The sequence continues at coordinate 60,975 of CAYGQM010000006.1, read as the reverse complement.
GGTTGTTGATTATCTTCCCAATCCGACTGAAGTAACTCCCCAGCCAGAGATGGATCTCGAAGGCAATCCGACCGGAAAGAGTGCCATCGTGGATCCCAACGGCCCATTGCGTATGCTCGCGTTCAAAATCATGGATGACAAATACGGCGCCCTTACCTTTACTCGTATTTATTCAGGAACGCTTAAGAAAGGTACGAACGTCCTCAATACCTTCACTGGCAAAACCGAGCGGATTGGTCGTATCGTAGAGATGCACGCCAACAGCCGGGAGGAAGTTGAATCCGCACAGGCTGGCGACATTGTAGCTTTGTTGGGTATCAAGAACGTTCAAACTGGCCACACGCTCGCGGATCCGAACAACCCGGCAACTTTAGAACCGATGGTCTTCCCAGACCCGGTTATATCCATCGCGGTTGCGCCAACGGATAAAATCAACGCCGAGAAAATGGGTGTAGCCATTGGTAAAATGGTTCAGGAAGACCCTTCTTTCCGCGTTGAGACGGATGAAGACAGTGGGGAAACCATTCTTAAAGGGATGGGAGAGCTTCATCTCGATATCAAGGTGGATATTCTAAAACGGACGCACGGTGTTCAGGTCATTGTGGGTAAACCGCAGGTTGCTTACCGTGAGTCCATCACGCAAAGAGTTGAAGACTCTTACACTCACAAGAAACAATCAGGTGGATCCGGTCAGTTTGGTCGCATCGATTATATCGTGGAGCCTTCTGAGCCTGGAGAAGGGTATGTGTTCGAATCCAAAGTCGTCGGGGGTAACGTTCCCAAGGAATACTGGCCGGCTATTGATAAAGGGTTCAGAATGTCTATGGAAAAGGGGGTTCTCGCTGAATACCCTTGTGTGGATGTAAAAGTCACATTGACAGACGGTGCATTCCACGCCGTTGATTCATCGGCCGTGGCTTTCGAGATCGCTGCACGTTCTGGCTATCGTCAAACGCTCCCCAAGGCGGGGCCGCAGATTCTTGAGCCTATCATGAAGCTCGATGTTTTCTGTCCGGACGACAATGTGGGTGACGTGATCGGTGACTTGAATCGTCGCCGCGGAATGATCAAGACTCAGGAGTCTACGCCGACTGGTATTCGTGTAAAAGCAGACGCGCCATTGAGTGACATGTTTGGTTACATTGGAGATTTGCGCAGCATGACCTCGGGTCGTGGACAGTTCTCTATGGAGTTTTCTCACTATTACCCATGCCCACGCAATATCGCGGACCAAGTGATTGCGGAGGCGGCTGTAAGAAACGCGAGAAAGTAGTTTCCGAAAGCCTAACTCAATTTGAAACACCCGTTCCGAAAGGTCCGGGTGTTTTTTGTATGGTGGGCCAAGCAAAAAATCTCGGCCTTGGGAACAGTTTGTGCTTTTGTAACGACATGGCGAAGTTCTCAGAAATTCCACACTATGATTCCCTGAAATTGACCACCGGAGACGGAGCGGATGAACTCGAGCAGTTCGATCATCTCACGGCTTATCGCAAGTTGGGTCCGATATACCGGGTTGCGTTTAGGGGTGAGGACTGGGCCTGTATTGGGGGACTCGAGGCCAACGGTTGGGCTTGGGGGCATCCCGACCGCTGGAACTATGAGGATCCGCAAAAGGGGTTCAAGGATATCATGGGTCCTACCCATGTGACTCAGATGGATGGTGCCAGGCATCGTGACAAGCGCAAGGCGTTGAAGCCTGGTTTTGCCATGAGTTTGATTGCTCAGCAGATTCCGCGAATTGACGAGGTTGTTAAGGAGTTCTTGACCGCACGTGCGGGGGAGACTTGGAGTATGATGGAACTGTTTATGGAAGCTTTGACCGAAGCCAACTCCAAGACGGTCTTGCGAGCTGACCTGACCGCCGAGGAACGTGGAAAGTTTATCCGGTTCGAAGAAGAATTTTTGCCTGGAATTTCGATGACAGAGGAAAATCGCGCGCGTTATTATGCGCGTCCGGACTTTACCGAATTGAAGGCATTTGTGTTTCAATACCTGCGCGAGTTGGTGGGGAAACGTTTGGCTGGGCGCCGCGAGGAGGACAACTTTCAGATCATGATTGATCAAATGGGTGACCGCCAAAATGTGCCGGATCTCGAAGAGTTTATACCCGAGGCTTACCTTTTATTAATGGCGGGCACCGGAAACACTGCGCGCACCTTGAACTGTGGGCTGCGTTATCTTCAAGAGGAGCCGGAATGGTTGCAGGAGCTTAAGGAAGAGGTCCGCGATTACCAACCCGAACATCTCTTGCGAGGTATGGATCCATTTCCGAAATTGAAGGCGACGCTGATGGAGATGGAGCGGATTTTCCCCGCGGCTCCTCTGATGCCAAGACTGACAGCCCAAGATCTGGATTTTGAAGGTTTTGAGCTACCCTCGGGTACGCGTGTGCTGCATCTGCATACCCTCACTCACTACCTTGATGAGATCTATGAAGAGCCGAATCGTTTTAAGCCGTGGCGCTGGATCGAAAATGACTACCCGAAGAAGGCGCATGGTACATTTGGAGGAAGTACACATATCTGTTTGGGTATGAACTTGGCGCGTATTCACATGCCGATTGTTATGGCGAACTTACTTCGCAATTTCAGCCTCGATTTGGATGAAATGCCGGATATCGCGGTGAACTTTAACTACGGAGTTCCCCAGTCGTCTGATCTCATGGGCCGATTACAGCCCTTGAGTCCGGTTAGTTGATACTATCCGTATTACCTTGAGTCGCCTTGAGGGAAACATCTTCGAGCTATGGAGGTGACTGGCGGGAAATTAGTTTCTTAAAAAGGGAACGCAGCGGGTTGGTATCCTCTTAATTGAATGGCCTTGCTGACTGTGTTACCGCTAGTAAGCCAGGTCGCGATGTCTGGTTTTTGACCGTAAGGTTCAGCTCTTTCGAAGTTATGGGTCGTGTTGATGGAATCTGACTTCTTCAAAATGCAGAACCGAAGGGCTAAAAAAGTTTCAATAAATATGAATAACCGATTATCTAGGGCGTCTCTTACTACGATGTTGAATAGGATTAAAGTAAGTTTAAGCGATAAAGTGAGTCATTCATGGGAAAGGATGGGTCGATGAGCAGCTTCGAAGAAATTGTAGAGGAGCATTACAAGAGCCTCTATTACTTTGCGTTAAACATGACCCGAAATGGAGCAGATGCTGAGGATCTCGTGCAGCAAACCTACCTGAAGCTCGCCAAAAACTTATCCAAAATCCGCGACATCACAAAAGTTAAGAGCTGGTTATTCTCGACCTGCTATCGCCAGTTTATTGACCAAAAAAGAAAGATCAACCGCTATCCCGAAGTCCAGTATGAAGAAACCTCCAGTGACTCTCTCGCGACCGAACCTACCAGTATCGGGGGGAGTGTTGATGCAGCCGCAGTCGTTTCGGCTCTAAAGTCACTGAAGGAGACTCTGCGGATTCCCCTGACGCTTTTTTATTTCGAGCATTATACTTACCAGGAAATCGCTGAGGTAATGGAACTGCCGCTTGGCACGGTTATGTCGCGGCTTTATCGCGGGAAGGCCGAGTTGTATAACCAACTCAAAGACCCGCAGGCAGGTGAAATAACAGGAAAAATTTGAACGCTACTGATCATGGATATTAAAGAAGCAAAACAAGTATTGAGTGCTTACCAGAGTGACACGGATCACTTTTCAGATCCCCATATGTTGGAGGCTCTCAGTATGCTCGATAAAGAGCCTGAACTGGCAACCTGGTTCGAAAATCAATTGGCATTCGATGTTCAGATAAACGAAGCAGTGGAAAGGGCTCCGGACATCACGGGTCTGAAAGACCGTATCATGAATGACTACCACCAGGCCAGAAAGGGGAAAGTCATTCGTTACATTCGCTGGGCCTCCGCTATTGCTGCAGTACTTATTTTGGGCGTGGCAGGTTTCTTGGGTTACGTATCGAATTACAATAGCAAGATGCATGAGTATGCGACTCTCAGAGAGGGGATGTCCCATTTCATCGCCGGATCTTATTTCACTTTGGACTATCTCGACAAGGATCTGAATCGAATAGGGGATTGGCTTGAGGAAAAAGATGCACCGATGTTTGAAGGAGTGCCAGCAGCATTAGCTGCCAAGGAGCCTATCGGGTGCAAAAAAATGAACTGGAAGGGGCAAGAGATCTCTTTGGTCTGCTTCCACCTTGAAGACGGAACCATCGTCCACCTGTTCGTGGCGGAACGCGACGGATTCAGTGAGGAGGCCATTGCTAATCTGGATGAGGTGCTGATCAGTCACGATCTGGAGACAGGTGGTTGGACGACTGATACTCACGTCTATTTGCTAACCGGTTCGGAGCCGGGGGTTACGGTTCGTGAGTATCTGATTTAGATAACTGTAGAAATGACTCACTAGTGCTCCTTGGATACGTACTTCTTCCTCCAGTAGGGTTGTATCACTATCATCAATGAGACGTAGGCAGGGTGGTTATCGACGACGACTTTCATTGCTGTAAATAGTCTGATTTTGAGGCCACGGGGGCCGATACCAAAATACCTGCTCATTCGGTCGATTTATCCCTTTACAACGGGGGGCCGGAGGGCTTTTATGGTCCGCTTTTCCGCAATTCTCATGCAAAAAACAAAAAAGTCTATTGCCAAGCGTTTCAAGATCACCGGAACGGGTAAGGTCATGCGCCGTAGCCCGAACCGTCGTCACTTGTTGTCTAACAAATCTGTAAAACAGAAGCGCCGTAGTGGTCATGACAAGGAAGCCTCTAAGGGGTTTTCTGCGATCGTCCACAAGGCGTTGCCACACAGCAACCGCACCTAGAAACACGTATTAACTGACCGTTCAGGCGACATTTTTATGTAGGCGGCCTGCCGGTTCTAAACTTCAAGGAAACTTAAAAACATGCCTAGAGCAACCAACGCACCCGCATCCCGTAAACGCCGTAAACGCGTTTTAAAACAAGCAAAAGGTTATTGGGGAAATCGTTCCCGCCTTTTCCGTTACGCTCACGAGGCCGTAAATCACGGTCAACAATACGCTTTCCGCGACCGGAAGAACAAGAAACGTACCTGGCGTGCGCTTTGGATCGTCCGGATAAACGCCATGTGTCGTGCATACGACATGAATTACAGCCGTTTTATGAATGGATTGAAGAAGGCCGGGATCGAACTCGATCGGAAACAGCTTTCGGAATTGGCCATTCATGACGAGACGGCGTTCATCGCCCTCATCAATAAGGCTAAAGAGGCTCAAGGAGCTTGATCCGAGGCAACCGACTTAAGACGCACTTGCCCAGCCCAGCTCCATGGAGGATATACTCAAGGCCTTAGTATCCGAGGCTGAGGAAGGAATCCCATCGGTTCATACCCGCCCGGAATTTGAAGCTTTCAAAGCTCGCTTTGTCGGCCCTAACGGTTCGTTGAAAGATGCCATGCGTGGTATGGCACAAGTTCCGAAGGAAGATAAGCCAAGGATTGGGCAGCTGCTCAATAAAACCAAGCAGGCGCTGGAAGCGATTTTCCAATCGGCTCTGAACAAGATCGAAGCTGCCGAGTTGGCGGCCAAACTTGGCAAACCGATCGATCCGTCACTTCCGAGTCCAGATCCAGTGGCGGGAAACCTTCATCCACTGACTCAAGTCAGGAATGAGATTGTCCGTGTTTTAAAGTCTGTGGGATTCATTGTCGCGGAAGGGCCCGAAGTTGAAACCGAGTATTTTTGTTTTGATGCGCTGAATACTCCGAAAGACCATCCGGCCCGTGATCTGCAGGACACGTTCTACCTGCCGGAAAACGCCTCTGTGGGAAATGTGTCTAAGCACCGTGATGAACGTTACTTGCTTCGCACCCACACATCGACGGTTCAAATTCGTACGATGTTGGCGCAGGAGCCACCGGTTCGTATTATTTCACCTGGTCGCTGCTTCCGTCGTGATACCACCGACGCCACTCACAGTGCCAGCTTCACGCAGGTGGAGGGTCTTTATGTGGATAAAGGTGTTACTGTTCGTGATTTGAAGGCGATCCTGGATTTTCTTCTAAAGTCACTCTTGGGCTCGGACGCCAAGACCCGATTTCGTCCTCATTTTTTCCCATACACGGAGCCGAGTTTTGAGATGGATGCGCAATCCTCCCACTTGGCAAAGATTGGCAAGGATTGGGTTGAGCTCGGTGGGTGTGGCATGGTCGATCCCAATGTTTTCAAAGCGGTGGGTTATGATCCCGAAGTCTACTCAGGGTATGCTTTCGGTTTCGGAATCGAACGAATTGCGATGATTGTTTATGGCATCGATGATATTCGTTACTTCTATCAAAACGACTCCAGGTTTCTGAAACAATTCTCCTAGCTGTCATGTTAATTTCTCATAGCTGGCTTTCCAATTACGTTGATCTCTCGGATAAAACAACCGAGGAGATCGAGTATGCTCTGACGATGATTGGTTTTGAGGTGGAAGGTATTAAGAACACGGGCCTGCCTGATCTGCCGAAAGTCGTGGTGGGGGAAGTCCTCGCTCGTGAGCAGCATCCCGATGCCGACCGACTCGGTGTATGCGAAGTAAATGTGGGAGCCGATGAACCCTTACAAATCGTTTGCGGCGCTTCGAACTACAAAGTGGGCGATCGGGTTCCGGTCGCCATGGTAGGTGCACGTTTGCCTGGTGATTTTAAAATCAAGGCATCCAAACTCAGAGGCGTAAAGTCCTTCGGGATGATGTGCAGTCCCCGCGAGCTTGGTTTGGGCGATGATCATCATGGTCTGATGATACTCGATGGAAGTCCCGAGGTTGGAACGCCTATCAACCAAGTCTTTACCGATTCAGATACTGTTTTCGATATCGAGGTGACTCCTAACCGTCCGGACTGCTTGAGTCATATAGGGATTGCTCGGGAGTTGTCGGCTTACTTTAAAAAGCCGCTTAGCTATCCCATTCTTGAGACAGATTTTGACGGAGTTCGAAAAACGGGTGACCCGGCCTTGATTTCGGGTGTTGAGGTTCAATCCCCGGAGGATTGTCCGAACTACTATGCCCACAGCATAAAGGGGGTGAAAATCGGCCCCAGTCCTGAATGGCTAAAACGATACCTCGAAGCGGTCGACCAACGTCCGATCAACAATGTGGTTGATATCACCAACTTTGTATTACTTGAGTTCGGACAACCCTTGCATGCTTTTGACGCTGGCAAGATCCGTGGTAACAAAATCGTTGTCCGCAAAGCGTCTAAGGGGGAAAAGATCATCACTTTGGATGAAAAAGAGCGTAGTCTAAAATCAGACATGCTGGTGATCGCTGACTCCGAAAAACCGTTGGTGGTTGCTGGGGTGATGGGCTCTGTAGATGCTGAAGTAGATGATAAAACGGTCGATGTTGTTTTAGAGTCAGCCTATTTTGCTCCGTCTGGTATTCGTAAGACCAGTAGAACTTTGGGGCTCTCCTCAGATAGCTCCTACCGGTTCGAGCGTGGGGTAGATCCGAAGGGTGCTAATTTTGCGGCGTTGAGAGCGATTGATTTAATTCTGGAGATCGCAGGAGGCGAGCTCGTCGGCCCGGTTATTCAGGAAGGATCTGAGCCAAATACGGAATCCGAGATAGCTTTGGATCCACAATACATACGAAACGTTGCAGGGTTTGATATTTCTGACGACCGCCTTCGTGAGATATTCGAATCCCTTGAATGCAAAGTTAATGGCGACGGAGGCTCATGGTTGGTGGGTGTGCCCAGTTGGCGGGAAGATCTCTACCGCCCGGCCGACTTGGCGGAAGAAGCTATTCGCATGAATGGGGCTGACCAGATCCCTGACGCTCCCGTGACGGTAGCTGGATTGATTCAGAAAGACGCCAGTAGCGCCACTCTGAATGATCGATTTTCTACCTACCTGGCAGGTCAGCACTTCCAGGAATGTGTTCATTACAGTCTCCGTTCCGGGGAAGAGTCTAAACGCTGGTTCAAGCAACTGAATTTAGAGGTTCTCAAATTGGCCAACCCATTTACAACGGATCAAACACATCTCCGGATATCATTGCTTCCCGGTTTGTTAGATACGCTCAAGTTAAACTTCGCTCGCAAGACTGGTATGGAAAGGGTCTTCGAAGTCGGTAGAGTATTCCAGGAAAGCAACGGTGCGATGTTCGAGATGGTATCGGTTGCCTTCGCGATTTTTCAACCAGAGCGTGATTTCTCATGGAAAACTCGTGAGTCAGTGGACTTCTACTCGGTAAAAAGCTTACTGAACGTCTTGGGTAATCAAGCAAACATCCATCTGGATGGGGTGGGTTATCAGAGTATTACGGAGGACGATTCGATTTGGCAGCCTCATCATTCAGCCTCGATCGGCTATTTAGAGGAGCATGGATTTATAGCCCAGCTTGGTATGCTAAACGTCAACCTTGTCAAAGAGTGGGACTTGGACGGAACCGTGCTCGCCGGTAGTATCTGTGTCCTACCGGAGAAGGTAAGTGTCGGACGCGATATCGTACAATTTAAGCCGTTCAGTCAGTTCCCACCTACCGAAAAGGATCTGGCTCTGGTTGTTGACGGGTCGCTACTAGCAGAAACGGTTCGCCGTGATCTTCAAAAGATAACCAAACGGGCGGTCAATAACCGTTACGAACTGGAATCCGTTACGATATTCGATGTATATTCAGGCGAAGGTCTTCCGGAAGGGAAGAAGAGTTTGGCCTTCAATATGAAGTTTAGATCCTATGATCGTACTCTGACCGACAAAGAAGTGGGCGAGGTATTTAGCATGGTTCAGAAAGAAATCCAGGCATCAACCCCGTACGAAGTCAGAAGCTGATATGAGTGACAAGCATTCGATCGATATTGATTATGTGGCGAATCTTGCTCGGATCGAATTGTCCGCTCAGGAGCGAGAGCGTTTTTCGTCTCAACTCGAGGGGATTTTGGGATACTTCGAACAACTGAATCAAGTCGATGTGACCGGTGTTGAGCCGATGGCGCATGCGTTTCAGGTTGAGAATGTTCTTCGTGAAGATGAGGCTGTCGATGGATTCGATCCTGAAGTGGCTGTAGCACATGCGGCTGCAAAAAGGAATAACATGGTCCAAGTGCCAAAAGTGATTGATGGTTGAATCCAGTAACCGGATACGGAATGGCAAAGGATCTTCATTTTAAAACCCTGGTAGAACTCCAAGCTGAGCTTGAATCTGGAGATCTCTCATCGGTAGAGCTCACAAAAGCACTTATCGAACGCAAGGAAGCAGTCGATCCACGGGTAAAGGCTTTTAACTCACTGGATGAAGAGACCGCACTCGCCGAAGCTGAAGCGTCTGACCGGCGACGATCGACTGGAGAATCACTGGGACTCCTGGATGGAATACCGGTGGGCCTTAAGGATGTTATTTCTGTAAAAGGCAGCCCATTGACGTGTTCGAGCAAGATGCTCGAGAGTTTTGTTTCTCCGTATGACGCGACAGCTACGGCGCGATTGAAGGAGGCCGGTGTTGTTTTATTTGGCCGCCTGAATATGGATGAGTTCGCGATGGGTTCTTCAACCGAGAACTCTGCTTTCAATACCACTTTCAATCCTTGGGATCTGAATCGCGTTTCTGGAGGCTCCAGTGGAGGAAGTGCAGCTGCTGTATCCGCAGGGTCGGTGCCGATCTCTTTAGGTAGCGACACGGGCGGATCGATTCGTCAGCCTGCATCGTTTTGTGGAGTGGTCGGGCTCAAACCGACCTATGGTCGTGTATCCCGGTTCGGATTGGTTGCGTTCGCATCTTCACTTGACCAGATCGGCCCATTTGGACGGTCCATCAAAGATGTGGCAGCTACCTTGAAGGTTATCGCAGGGCACGATCCTAAGGACTCTACTTCGATACGGAAGGATGTCCCTGACTACTTCCAGTCGATTGAAAGCGCGAAAGGACCGTGGAAACTGGGTGTTCCGAAGCAGTATTTCGGTGACGGATTGGAATTTGAAGTCAAAGCGGCCATAGAGAAGGCTATCGATTGGTACTCAAATCAAGGTTGTGAGATCTGTGAGGTTGATATGCCGCATACGGATTTGGCGGTTGCGGTCTATTATATTATCGCGACTGCAGAGGCTTCGTCGAACCTGGCGCGTTTTGATGGCGTTCGTTACACGCATCGCAGCAAGGATGTTGAGAATGCGATAGATCTTTATTTCAAGAGTCGGGCTGAGGGCTTTGGGGAGGAAGTTAAACGGCGGATCATCCTGGGTACCTACGTCCTGAGCTCCGGGTATTATGATGCGTATTATCTGAGGGCCCAGAAGGTGCGGACTTTGATCCGTCAGGATTTTATGAAGGCTTATGAGAAGGTCGATGCGTTGCTTACTCCGACCTCACCCTTCGTTTCGTTTAAGGCGGGTGAGAAGAATGAAGACCCATTGCAGATGTATCTGAGTGATATCTATACGATCTCAGCTAACCTCGCTGGAGTCCCGGCAATATCGTTGCCGTGTGGATTCGATTCGCAGGGGTTGCCCATAGGCCTTCAAATTCAAGGTAAGCCATTTGGCGAAGCAGAGTTACTATCGATCGCTCATGCCTTTGAACAGGCACACGATTACTCTAACCAACATCCAACTCTGTAGGCCATGGAATATGAAGTAGTAATTGGATTGGAGGTTCACGTTCAGGTTCGGACGAAGTCGAAAATATTCACTTCTGTGGGGGTGGGATTCGGGAAAGAGCCAAACACGCTTACTGATCCCGTGGTTCTTGGATTCCCCGGTGCGTTACCGGTTATAAACAAGGAGGCTGTTGAAAAATCCGTAGAGGTGGGAATGCTTCTCCAAAGTAAGATCCCCGAAGTTACCAAGTGGGATCGCAAAAACTATTTCTATCCAGATAGTCCGAAAAACTATCAAATATCCCAATTTGATCAACCTATCTGTGAAGGTGGTAAAGTAGAGATTGAGCTTCCGGGACCGTCTCGAAATGTCATGGGAGAGCACAAATGGATCGAGCTTACACGGGCTCATCTGGAGGAAGATGTGGGTAAGCTAAATCACTATGATGGGGATAGTCTTGTGGACTACAACCGTGCTGGAACACCTTTATTGGAAATAGTCACGGAACCGGTTCTTCACACACCGGATGAGGCTTTTGCGTATTTGAATGCACTGCGGAATCTTATGATTTATGGCAACATCTCGGATTGCGATATGGAGAAGGGCCAAATGCGTTGCGATGCGAATATCAGTATCCGTCCGGTTGGCCAGAAAGAGCTCGGTGTGAAGGTCGAGATCAAGAACATGAACAGTATTTCTGGTGTGCGAAATGGCTTGGCTTACGAGATCGAACGACAAATCCAGACTGTGAAAGCTGGTGGGACGATTCACCAGGAAACCCGTGGGTGGGACGCCGCTAAAAGTGTGACCTACCACATGCGTTTCAAAGAGGAATCCCACGATTACCGTTATTTTCCAGATCCTGATTTGATGCCTGTGCGTATAGATGACGCTTGGCGAGAGCGGGTTGCTGCGTCCATTCCCGAACGCCCATTTGACCGCCAACGGCGTTACTACGATGATTTCGGAATTCCGTATACGGTCACCTCGGTACTTATTCCTGATCCGGAACTTTGCAGCTTTTTTGAAGAAGCGACTCAGATCTGTGGAAAACCACAGCAAGCCGCCAATTGGTTGGTCAATAATCTTCTTGGAGAGTTGGGGAACGCCGGCCTTGCTTTGTCGCAAAGTAAAGTAACGCCCGCTCATATTGCTGAATTGGTGTCGCTGATTGATGAAGGGGCTATTTCAAACAATATCGCAAAGGAGCAAGTGTTCGGAACGATGTTTGAGTCTGGCGATAGGCCGGCAGCCATTGTGGAGGCGAAAGGCTTGAAACAAAGTAACGATACGGGAGAACTCGAGATCTTTTGCCAGGAAGTTATTGATGGCAATCCAGGACCGGTCGCCGAGATTCGGGCAGGGAACGAGAAGGCAATCAACTTTCTTAAGGGACAAGTGATGAAAGCGAGTCGTGGTAAGGCAAACCCAGCGTTGGTAGATAAAGTGCTGAAAGAACTGATAGATAAACAAAGTTGAATTTGAACGTCGGATTTTTCTCAGTAGTCTTGCAGACTGTTCTTTTCAAAAGAGCACAACGAATCGCGCTAGGTATATGAGTGGTAAAGATTTTTCGGAAGTCGTGGACCTTGTCATCAAAGAGGATTCTCGCTTTGGCAAAGGGGCTTACTATTTCGTTCGGAAAGCATTGGATTTCACAGTTAAGGAGATCAGCGAGTCCAAACAGAAACGCACCTCTCATCATGTATCCGGACAGGAGCTTCTTGAAGGTATCCGCAAGTATGCGCTCGATCAATACGGACCCCTGGCTTTGACTGTCTTTAAAGACTGGAACGTGAAGCGTTGTTCGGACTTTGGAGACATCGTTTTCAATCTGGTTGATTACGGTGTATTGGGTAAGACTGAAACGGATCGACGGGAGGACTTCTCCGGTGGGTATGATTTTAAAGATGCATTTTTGCGACCTTTCGTTCCAACGCATCGCCGAATCCCGAAAAATCGGGGCAAGAAGGACCGTGGTCAAATGAGCGACGGCTTATCCTAGGCCTAATTCTATGGAAACTCTAGACTCTGTCGTAAAGGCGCTATTCGACCAGCCCATTCACCGGAAGGTACTTGATAATGGGCTGACCGTGCTTGTGCGGGAAGATACAAGCAGTCAGGTGAGCTCGGTTCAAATGTGGGTAAAAACAGGGAGTATTCATGAAGGCCCACTACTCGGTGCAGGTGTCTCTCATTACCTCGAGCATATGCTCTTTAAGGGAACTGAAAAGCGAAGCGGAAAAGAGATATCGCGGGAAGTTCAAGGTATGGGTGGTCACATAAATGCGTACACCACGTTTGATCGGACCGTTTATTACATCGACCTTCCGAGTGAACACACGCTCGGAGCTTTGGATGTATTGGCTGATGTCTGCTTCAATTCCACGTTGCCGTCCGAAGAGGTCGATAAAGAGAGGGACGTTATTCTCCGCGAAATTGATATGGGGCTGGACGACCCCGATCAACAATTGGGTAGGGCTCTGTTTGAAACGGCGTATAGAGCTCATCCCTACAAGTATCCTGTCATCGGCTACAAAGATATTTTTAAGACTGTAACCCGGGAGGAGCTTTTCGCTTACTACAAAAAGCGGTATGTGCCGAACAATGTTGTTTTGGTCGTAACCGGAGATGTTCAGGCGGATAAAGTTTTTGAAGCGGCTTCTGAACGGATGGGATTGGTTCCGCGGGCACGTCTGGAGTCCGTCTTCATTCCCGATGAACCGAAATCATTGGCCAAAAGAGAACAACGGCTTGCGGGGGATGTAAATATCAGCCGTATAGGTCTTGGCTTTTCGATACCCGGACTGCGTGACGAAGATTCAGCAGGATTAAGTTTATTGTCCAGTATTCTTGGAAATGGCGACAGTGCTATCCTATGGCAAAAACTAAGGCAGGAGAGCGGACTGGTTCATCACGTGGATGTCGCGACCTGGAACCCCGGAAATTCAGGGTTATTGTGGGTTACCATGATTACAGATCCGGAGAAGCGGGACGTTGCGTTGGAGAGTTTTTGGAGAGAAATCAGTGTATTGAAAAAGGTCCTTATTGAAGACTCGCGAATTCTAAAAGCTCAACGTCAAGCCATGGTCGGTGAGATCAACAATCGAAAGACGATGAGTGGTCAGGCGTCGCGAATAGGTTCTGCGGAGGTGGTCGTCGGGGATATCGATTACCCCAAGGTGTATTTGGAGAATCTACAAAAAGTGACCTCCAAAGATCTGCAACGCCTTCTCAACACCTATCTGGTCGAGGATCGGTTGACTCAAATTACCTATGACCCTGAAAGCGCTACAACTGACATTCCAGAAGGAGTAGAATCAACGAAACAAAGTCAGAATTTTGAATTGGTTGAGCTTGAACGCGGAGCCCGGGTATTGTTTCAGTCCAGCGACCGCTTCCCAAAGGTGCACTTTCGGGTTGTGTTTAAAGGAGGAGCTCTTTGGGAGTTTCCGGATCAGAGAGGGGTTTCTTCGCTGGCTGCCACTCTGTTGACGAAAGATACGACCGCAAGGTCAGCAGACGAAATTGCTACCTTGATCGAATCAGTCGGAGGGTCGTTCTCGGAGTTTTCAGGAAACAACACTTTTGGATTCAGTCTGGAGGTTCTGCCACAGGATTTGTACCTGGCGATTGAGTTGCTCGAGCAGGCCTTGCTTCACCTAAAAGTTGATACCTCGACGTTTGAGATCGAACGTGATGGACAGGTCGCCCACGTCAAAGAGACGCTCGATGATATTGTTGATTTCGGAATCCGTGAACTTCGTGAGAAATTCTTTGGCGAATTTGCGTATTCAGTTGGCACCTACGGAAGGATCAAGGATCTCGAATCATTGCAGGTCCCCGATGTTGAAGTTTACCTAAAGACAGTTATCCGGTCGAGAAACTGTGTTGTCGCTGTTAGCGGGCAATTCGATAAGATGGAATTAGAACCAAAGCTGGCGACGATATTGAATCAGTTGCCACAGGATGAGGTCGTTGAACCAGTGGCCCGATTCGAATCTCCGGCTACCCTGGGACGGGAAGAAGTTATCTTGGATCGTCAACAGGCTGTTGTATTTCAGGCATTTCCCTGTGTGGGTGTCAGGCAAGATGAACTCATGGTAACCGCTGGCATTCTGGATGAATTGTTTAGCGGTATGAGCAGTCAGCTCTTTGAAAGGGTCCGCGATGACTTGGGACTGGCATACTACGTCGGCAGTAGCCGTGTGATCGGAATGGATACCGGGATGATCTTTCTTTATGGAGGCACTCGGTCTGAGACGGCTCAACAGGTGCTTGAAGAAATGTCCGCTGAAGTTGCGCGTATCCAAGCTGGCAGAATAGGTGAGGATGAGTTGAAGCGCGTAAAAGTTAGACTCAAAGCCCAGCGCCGCATGAGTATGCAGGCGATCGGCGCCCGTGCGATGCATGCCGCGTTGAATGTCACCTACGGTCTACCGATCAATGATTGGACGGATTTTGACGCCAAAATCGATCAAGTGACGGTTGATCAAGTCGCTCAGTTTGCGACGGAATATTTGTCAATCGACAAACGATTGGAGCTGATCGTTCGTCCTGGATTCCAATCGCCAGAATCGATTCGCTGAGATTGGGGTTCTTTGGCTGTTTAACAGGCGTCTAAAAATCTAGACATTGGAGGGGTAGGGATAAATGTTTAAACCCGATGGCAAAAAGCAAAAAACGGCGAGTAGTCGCAGACTGTATATACGCGGATTCGGAGCATGATCCGGATCAAAGGTACCTGAGCGGATTTTTTGTTCCTGATCGATTTCTTAGCCTGAGAATCGGTCGGAAGAAGATTGGTGTATTCAGTGATTTGGAAATCAATCGCGCCAAAATTGAGTCGAAGTTTACTGATATACTTTCTTTGGCAGCGATCGAACGTTCTACGAAAGAGTGGCTGGGAAGACGTGTGATTTCGGTTGTTGATCAGATTGCCTGGCTAGTGAACGTATACCACATTGATCTTTTAAGAGTGCCGGAAAATTTTCCGGTGTGGATATCGGAGGGCCTCCATAAAAATCACATCAAGTTTCAGGTCGTTAACGGAGCTCTGTTTTCTTCCCGCAATGTAAAAACGAGTATTGAGGCGGAGATGATTCGAGAGGGAAATCGTTGTTCTGCTGCTGGATTCAAATTGGTTGCAGGAATATTGCAGTCTTCGGAAATTAAGAACGGCTTTATTTATTTTCAGGGTAAAAAGCTAACGAGTGAATTTCTCCGTGAAGAAATAGAAGTTGTTTGTTTGAGAATGGGAGGACTCGCCATGAATACAATCGTAGCTGGCGGAGACCAGGCCTGTGATCCGCATTGTGCTGGTTCAGGACCTCTCAAGGCAAACGAACTGATTATCGTGGATATTTTTCCAAGGATGAAGAAGCATGGTTTTTTTGGGGATATGACTCGCACATTTCTGAAAGGGAAAGCGTCAGAGGCTCAGCGGCACTTGGTTGATACGGTGAAGAAGGCTCACGGACTCGGTATTTCCATGGTCAAAGCGTCGATGGATGGTAGTGCTATTCATCGCGCTATTCACCAGTTGTTTGAGGATACTGGCTTCAGCACTAGGCATGTGAACGGGGTTCCGACTGGATTTTTCCACGGTACTGGACATGGATTGGGACTAGAGATTCACGAACCGCTCAGAATCGGCCACGGTAAGCAGATTTTGAAGAGCGGATACGTTGTGACTATTGAGCCCGGTTTGTATTACCCCGGTTTGGGCGGCTGTCGGGTCGAAGATGTAGTGTGGGTCACAGAGAATGGCTGTGAGGTGATTTCGAAGGCCCCTTATTCCTGGGAAATAGCCTAGCAACCGGGGGTCGCTACATTTTTTCCAAAGTTCCGATACCAAGCAGTTCGAGACCTGTTTCCAGGATCAGTAACGTGCGTTGGCAAAGTAATAGGCGTCTATCGCGCACCGCGACATCCTCTACGTTTACTTTGTCTGCATTATAAAAGGTACTGTAGGCCCCGGCGAGTTCGTAGAGATAAGTGCAAAGATGATGAGGTCGAAGGTCCGTAAGTGCTTGATCGAGGGCGAAAGGGAAGCTGGAGATCTTTCGCGCCAAGGCGACTTCCGGATCCGTTTCGAGAAGGCTCGCAGAAGAGAGTTCTGCATCTACAGGGATGTCGATTTTGCGGAAAATGCTCTTAATTCGAGCAATTGCGTAGAGCATATAGGGAGCCGTGTTGCCTTCCATGCTCAGTAATTTTTCCCATGAGAATACATAGTCACTTGAACGATTTTGCATCAAATCCGCGTAGCGAACGGCTGCAACGCCTACGGTTTCAGCGATCTGCTTTTTCTCGGATTCGGCAAGATCCGGGTTCTTCTCATCGACCGTGTTATAGGAACGTTCTACGGCCTCGTTTAATAAGTCGTTAAGTAGGATGGGGGTTCCGCTTCTCGATTTAATCGGTTTTCGGTCGTCCCCCAAAATGGTTCCGAAATATACGTGGTGAAGTAGGGGCAGTTTATAGTCCTTCGCTCTAAACCACCTTTCAACGGTGAGAAAGAGTTGCTGGAAATGATCTCTTTGTCGGTCATCCGTGACGTAAATAATCTCCCCGGCATTAAATGCCTCCAAGCGGTAGAGTACCGTGGCCAGGTCGGTGCTCGCATAGTTGCTTGCGCCGTCGGATTTGCGGTAGAGAAACGGTTGTTCCTTGTAGCGTTTGTGATCTGGAAAAAAGACAACCCATGCCCCTTCACTTTTTTCTCCGACACCGGTTTCTTCCAGTTCAGTGTAAACGCGTCTTACCTTGTCGCGATAAAAGCTCTCGCCGAGTTCATAGTCGAATTCGATGCCCAGGCGTTTGTAGATTTTGTGAAACCCGATACTGCTGATCCGGTTAATAGCTTCCCACATGGCAACGTTTTCTGGATCGCCGTCTTGCAACCGTACCAACTCTTCCCGCGCTTCAATCAGGGCGTCGGGATCTTCGTCGGTCACCTTGTTTCCCCATTTGTAGAGGGATTCGAGCTCTGCAAGGGGATCTTCGTGGTAGGCACCCAGATCAAATTGGTTGCGTTTGATCGCGAGAATTAGTTTTCCAAACGCGGTTCCCCAATCTCCCAGGTGATTGTCGCCTATAACGTCAGCTCCAAAATAAATGAGCATACGACGAATTGCTTCGCCAATGACAGTCGATCGGAGGTGACCGACGTGCATTTGCTTGGCTGAATTCGGCGATCCGTAGTCGATTACGATTCTCCGACCTTTGTAGCGGAGTGAGGCTGCTTTCGAGTAATCTTCGCTCGTTCTGAACTTGTTGAGCCACTCAAAGAGGAACTCATGGCTCAGTTTGAAATTGATAAAACCGGGACCAGCGACACTGAGCTCGATGATTTCTGTATCTATTCGACCAGAAGCGAGGAGTGCCTGGATCAGTGTTTCTGCAAGTGCTCGAGGATTTGTCCCATTTCTTTTTGCGTAAGGTAAGACCCCGTTTGCCTGGTAATCTCCGAAACGCGGATCTGCCAACCGCACCTCGGCGGTGAAGCTGTCATCAAAGTCTGAAAGTGTTGCTGCTGTGGCTTCAACGGCGTCGTTTAGGCCCCCTGCGATGTCGAACCAAATCGTCATCTATCCAACCAATGGGAGGTGAATTTAAAACTGCAAGATTAGATTTTCTGCTCAATTCCGCTTTTAGGGTGTTTGTCAAAAGTATGCCCCCTCCTTAGAATATGCTCGACAGCGAGGACCTAATTACCTACTACTTAAAAGTTTACAATTTTGATAAGCGAGCAGCTTTAGCTCGTATGTAAATACCATTTATGAGAAAAAAGATCCTTGCACCTAAGAAGTTCATAAAGCCGTCTTATTCATACTTGATTGAGAAAAAGCGCGACGGAGGTGAATTCACCCAAGAAGAAATCCGCTACGTCGTAGATTCTGTTCTCGATAAGGAAATGCCGGAATACCAGATGGCAGCCCTTGCGATGGCCATCTATTTCCAAGGTATGTCGGCTCAAGAGACAGCTATTTTGGCTGAAGAGATGATGCTTTCAGGGGAGGTTGTTGACCTCTCTAAGATCTCCCGACCCAAAATTGACAAGTATTCCACCGGTGGAGTGGGGGACAAAACCTCGCTTGTTTTGGCGCCTCTGGCTGTCGCGTGCGGGGTTGTGATGCCAATGATGGTGGGACAAGACGAAGAATTCCTCATCAGTAGTTTGGACAAACTCGATGCCATTCCGGGGTTCAGTGGAAAGATGGACTTGACCCAGTTTGTTGAACAGCTCCAAACAACGGGTTGCACCATCGTAGATCAAAGCGAAGAGATTGCGCCGGTTGACGGCACTCTATATCGTTTACGCCAAAACACGGCAACCATCCCAAGTCTTCCACTCATCACAGGAAGTGTATTGAGTAAGAAGCTCGCCGAGGGGGCAGAAGGTCTCGTGGTGGACGTAAAGTGGGGAAATGGATCTTTCATCAAGGACGTCGAGCAGGCTCGGCAGTTGGCACGTTCCATAACCCGTGTGGGTCGTTCGTTAAAGCGCCGTTGTGTGGCTTTGGTTACAGATATGAATCAGCCGTTGGGTGATACCGTAGGCACTGCTCTCGAGATTCAGGAGGCTATTCAATTGCTCAAGGGCGAAGGGCCTGAGGATTTGAAAGAGCTGGTTTTGAAGCTAGGAATGGAAATTGTGCGCCTGGCAGGGGTTGCAGGTTCAACTCTTTCTGCTAAGCAGACCGTTCAGCGCCATTTGAAAGATGGTTCCGCTCTGGCAAAATTTAAAGAGTTGATTGAAGCGCAAGGTGGAGACTCGAGCTACATCGATGATCCCTCCAAATTCCCGACTGCTAAGCATATTCGTAAGCTGCCTGCACCGAAGCGGGGGTATGTGCACACGATTAATGCCGGTATGATTGCTCGGGGAGTTCAACTCCTGGGTGCCAATCGCGAAGGTCGCAGGAAGCACGTAGACCCTGCGGTTGGAGTTTCTGAAATCAAAAAAGTAGGGACCCAGGTAAAACAGGGCGAACCGCTTATGATGATTCATTACAACGATGAAGCTAAACTTGAGAGTGTGCTGGAATACTTCAAGCAGGCTTATCGTTTGGCTCCCAAGCGGCCGAATCCTCCACAATTGATTGTTGAGCGTGTAGCGTAGACTAATTTCAGGTCAGAGCATTTCAGAAAAAAGCCGTTCCCATAAAGGAACGGCTTTTTTCTGAAAATCTTGGCGAGGATTACACGCGCCCTTGGTACGATTTGTCTGAGGTATTGATCTTTATGCGGTCACCTTGCTTCACGAACAAGGGGACCTGAAGAACCAATCCAGATTCGGTTGTTGCTGCTTTGGTGGCGGCGCTGGCAGTATCACCGCGGAGCCCTTCAGGAGCTTCCGTAATTTCCATTTCCACCGAGGTGGGCAGGGTGACATCGGTCGGTTTGTCGTCAACGTAGAGGATATCATACATATTGGAAGGCACTAAGAATTCTTTGATCGATTCGCAGATTTCTATGGGAATTTCGATGGTGTCGTAGGTTTCGAGGTCCATGAAAAAATATCCGCTTGAATCGGCATAGCTAAACTCAAGTTTGTGAACTTCGGTATGCAAAAACTCCACGTTCTCGCTCGACCGGAATTTGACGGTTGAGCTACTTCCGGTCTTTAAATTCCTCAGTGTAGCCTGGACCCATCCAGAGCCGCGGCCCTGGGTGCGGTGCAGCATGTCTAATACGAGATGTGGCGTGCCTTGATAGCTCATGACCCGTCCTTTGCGAATGTCTGTTGGTGATGCCATATAAGTGTAAGTGTATGCGGTTTCGTAGATTTCAACCTGTTGATTGTCAACCGCTCAGGAGGGTCAAAATTGGTGCTTTCCTTTTCCGGTTTAATTATAAGGATACGTTCCCATGAAGCAAAGGTCCATTCTGCGCGAAGTGACCGCCAAAGGAAAAGCCGTTCATACCGGCGAAGAAGTTACTCTGACAATCAAGCCGGCTCCAGTGGATCACGGCGTGGTTTTTCGTAGGGTCGACCTTTACGGCAAACCAGAAGTTAAAGCATCCATCGAAAATGTATCCGAAGTTGTTCGGAGCACCACTATTTCCGATGGCTATACCAAGGTAGAAATGACCGAGCATCTACTCAGTGTTCTAAACGGAATGGGGGTGGATAATGTGTTGGTCGAGGTAGACGGTAATGAACTTCCGGTTTTCGATGGCTCGGCAAAGCACTACCTTAACATGATTTTGGAGGCGGAGCCTGTTACTCAAGATAAAGAGCGTGAGTACTATGTCTTGAAGGAGCCTGTATCGGTGACTAATGGTAATCGCTCTCTGGTTGCGCTGCCGTACGATGGGTTCAAAGTTACCTGTACTTCGACCGATCAAAAGGCGGTTCATACGCAACACCTCTCACTGGATATTGACCCGGATGTGTATGCGACCCAAGTGGCCGCTGCCCGCACTTTTACGATCTATGAGGAGATCGAACCCTTGCTTAAAATGGGCAAAATCAAAGGGGGAAGTCTCGATTGCGCGGTTGTGATAAAAGGGGACAAAATTTTATCCAAAGAGCCACTGCGTTTCCCTGACGAGATGGTTCGTCACAAGATCCTGGATATTATTGGAGACGTATTTCTTTTAGGTAAACCGATTAAAGCCCATATAGTCGCGTTGATTCCTGGGCATGCTCTCAATGCGAAGCTTACCCAAGCGATTCATCAGAAAATGGTGGCAGAAACGCAGGCTCCTGAAAAGAAGGTGGAGAAGAAAGCGGTCCAAACGGTTTCGATTTCGGACGTCACCGAGCTTAATATTCAACAGCTACTAAACCTTCTTCCACACCGCTATCCCTTTCTGATGGTCGATCGTGTGATAGAGATTAAGGAGGATAAGACTGAGTTAACTGCTTTAAAAAATGTTACGGTTAATGAACCGCAATTTACCGGTCACTATCCAGGCAATCCGATTATGCCGGGTGTCTTGCAGATTGAGGCAATGGCGCAGACTGCGGGTGTTCTAATGCTTCTCCGCTGTGGTGGCGCCAGCAAGATACCGCTATTTATAAATGCCGATAAAGTGAAGTTGCGTAAGATCGTTGTTCCCGGTGATCAGTTGGTGATTGAGGCCAAGATCTTGAAACTTAGAGGAAATAAGATCGGAAGCGCATCCGCTACTTGTAAGGTAAATGGAGCGGTGGTGTCCTCAATGGATATGATGTTCGCTTTGGTCGACGAGGAGGAATCTTAAAAGAACCTTATGAGTATTCATCCGACTGCAATTGTTGAGTCCGGTGCGCAAATTGATGAGAGCGTCGAGATTGGGGCATTCGCCTTTATAGGAGCAGAAGTAACGCTGGGGAAAGATTGTGTGATTCACCACCATGCGACCGTTGAAGGGTATACATATCTCGGTGAAGAAAATGAGGTTTTTCCGTATGCATGCATCGGCACCAAGACACAGGACCTGAAATTCGATGGTGGCAAACCTGGGCTGAAGGTAGGAAATCAAAATACGTTTCGAGAGTTTACATCCATTCATGGTGGGACCAAAGACGGTACCTTTACGCAGATAGGGAATAACAATGTGTTCTTGGCCTATGCTCATGTAGCTCACGATTGTGTGATCGGTGATTACTTGATCATGAGCGGACAAAATGCACTCGCAGGGCATTGTATTGTGGGAAACCATGTCATCATCTCTTGGGGAGCTGCGGGGCACCAGTTTTGTCGTTTTGGGGACTATTGTTTTGTGGGAGGGATGTCCAAGACGGTGAAGGATGTACCGCCGTATATGCTGATTGATGGGCGTGACCCCGAAGTGAAATTCTTCAACAAGGTAGGTCTCGAAAGGCATGGATTTACGAAGGAAGACCTTACCGTAGTGAAGTTTCTTTATAAGACCTTCTATCGGGAAGGCTTAAATCGCAGGCAGGCGATGGAGATCGCGCTGACTTCACCCCATGCCAGTCACCCCAGGGCGAAGTTGTTTTTGGATTTTATGGAAAGCAGTGATCGTGGCGTCTATTAAGCTGACCAGGATTTAAGGCGTTCCCGCAGCGCTTCCAGATAGTCGTAGGAGAAGAGCCCGGTATTGTGTCCATCATCAAACTCGAAGCGGACGGCATAGTTTCCCATAAACTCCCAACCTTCAACGAAAACGTTCGGGTATTTAACGCCAGGCTTTCCGCCATGGAGGTTACCCAGGATATCCATTTCGCCCATATTCTCAGCGCTCGGTGAAAACTCTCTGAGGAACGCCATTGGAAAATAATCCTCCGCGCCATCCCGCCACAGAATTGCGACCTCGTTTCCGATGAGTTGAATATCTTTAGGGCTCTTCATGAGGTCTGGATCGGAAGCGTTTGTGGCTACAGTTCAGCCGGAACTTTATCGGGTGTTTTAGCAGGATACTCTACCCGTTGGCTATGTTCGTTCCTGAGTGTTTTCATGAAGTTGATTTTACCTTCCACTTTTAACTCAGGTGCACCTGCTGCCTTTTTATCCATGGTCGACGCATAGAGTTCAGGCCACGGTTCAAACATTGCCAGTTCTTCCTTCAATGGCATCCAACGGGGCCGAAATTGCGCTTTGAACATGCGATAGCAGTTGGTGAGGAAATTTCGAAAAGCAGTTTCCATACGGGAAACATGCACCTTCTTAAAGAGCCCTGGGAGTGCGCTACATGCGCTGATAATAACGCCTAGAAAGGTATTTTTGTGGGACTTCGCACCGTAGAATTCAAAGTAGATTCTGAGTTTCCAATAGCTCAGCATTTTCCGACTTCCGACATCCATATAGAGGTTCGATGGTGCCATGGTTTGGCTGTCCAGAATATGACGAAAGTAGTTACGATCAAAGGTTATACGGTTTTGATTATAGAGTCGTCTAAACAGTTCGGTGCCGGGTAGAGCCATGTAAAACCCGATGGCGATGTCCTCTGCGCCCGTCTCAGCCAAGGTCCTTACAAATGACAGGGAGTCTTTGAAGTGCTGAGCCGTATCATGTGGGAATCCCAGGACGAAGAAACAGCTGACGTGCAGATCGTGTTTCACGGCAGCTTCCATGCTCTTCAGGAGCTTGTCCTTATGGATACGCTTTTTGATCAGTTCACGGGTTTCATCGGAGCCCGATTCTGGAGCGTAAGCCATGCTAACCATTCCGCTTTTTTTCAATAATTCAGCGACTTCATCGTCAATCGCTTCTGCCCGGGTGCCGGTAGGTAGCTGCCAAGTGATGTTCAAATTTCGATCGATGATCAATTGGCAGAAATCGACGATCCACTCTTTTTTGATAATCGCAGTCAGGTCTTGTAGCGGAAAGTTGGATGCTCCGAATTCACGAATGTAGTATTCCATTTCGTCAACCACGTTCGAGGGAGTTCTGGCCACCCATTTGGTAGTCCACATATTAGGTGCGGAGCAGTAGGTACACTGGTAAGGGCACCCTCGTGTCGCGAGCATGGGGATGGTGACACCATCAGTGTCGATTCCGCCGATCAATCCGTGTTTTCGATAACTGGCTAAGTCAAACAGATGCCAGGCTGGTCTGGGAATGTCATCGACGGCTGTGTTCCGTTGCCGGCGCGGATTGGTAATTACCGTGTCCCCCTTCAGATAAGCGATTCCGGCGATATCTTCGTGGGGCTTGTTTTCGAAAATTGCATTGGCTAGCTCAACGCAGGTTTCCTCTCCTTCGCCCATGACCACGTAGTTTGTCTCTGATGATTGCAGGCAAAATTCCGGCATCGAAGAAACGTGCTCGCCTCCGACCATGATCGGAACGTAGGGAAATTTCTTTCTGATCAATCGCATCAGTTGAACGACGATCGGCCATTCGTGAGTGAAGATTGTGCTGATCCCGATGAGCTTGGTGTTTTCGGGGATTCGCTCCGTCATCTCCTCAATCCGCAGTCCCATTAAGAACCCCTTGAAAGAACGGGTTGTTTGGGTCGGGTCTTCCGCTACGGCGTCTACGATTTTAACGTCGTAACCTGCAGCCTCTAATGCCCCGGCAACGTACGCGAGTCCGATAGGGGGACTTACGGATGTTGTGGCGAAACGAAGGACATCGATGGCAGGAGGTCGGATAAGCGTAATCATCGGGTTTAGGGTGTATGGATATGGCTGATGGTTGTCTACTTCATAGTAGTCCGTTGGATCGATATTTGGGCGAGACTTATTCAATACTTAGGTAGTTTTCTCGACCTTCGGGACTAGGGCTTGACTCTGCCTTAAATAAATAGTGAACGTATGTATACTATGCAAAGTCTGGGAAACTACGGCTATCATTCATTTCAAGGATCATTGATGTCGCCATATGAATTGGTCGAGCTCGCTTATCAGCAGGGATTCAGGGCAGTCGGTATGGCAGACCTCGGAGGTTTTTGGGGTGCCGTTGAATTTTCCAAAGCCTGTGCACGACTCGACTTGCGGCCGATATTTGCCTGCCGTATTGTGCTCTCCGAAATTGGAGAGGTTCAACTGACAGTTAGGAATCGAGATGGATATCGCGTTCTATCCCGGTATTTGACCCATTGGCAGCGCCAGGGAAATGTGATACCGATTTTT
Organism: uncultured Opitutaceae bacterium; assembly: GCA_964352065.1. GTDB lineage: Bacteria > Verrucomicrobiota > Verrucomicrobiia > Opitutales > UBA2995 > UBA2995. The sequence continues at coordinate 35,919 of CAYGQM010000006.1, read as the reverse complement.
GAATTTCAATATTTTTGGCGCGAGTTCGGGGGGCATTTTCATCTCTCAATTCGTCCTACTCCGATTCGGAAAGTTAGCCCGCATGTAAGTGATTGGGTTGGGTGGAAGCAACGTTGGGAATTGGGTATCGAATTTCTAGGCCCTGAGTTTTGGATCGAGCTTCAGTGGAATACGACGCGAGAGCAGGAGTTGCAGCGGCGTGTCTATCAAGAGTTGCAGTCCCTAACCGATCAATGGGTGATTATGAGTGGAGCGCGGTATGCAACTAGTGACCAGTGGAGGATGTTGAGGATTCTTCAATCGATCAAGACCGGGACTCGGTTGAATCAATCCCATCCGAACAAGTTGGTCCCCGGTGACTATTCTTTTCTATCGGCAGAAGCGTTGCGCCATCGTTTCTATAGAGTTCCCCGGGTATTGGATCAAACACGGTTCTTCGTCGATTCCTGCGAGTTTGATTTCGAATTGGAGAGGCCATCACTTGTACCCGCAGGAGACAGGCTTTACGCGGATACCGAGAGGATAAATGAACCGTTTACTGTGGCCGAAGGGGCTAGTTACTACGGGCACAAACCTCTGGAATCGGTAGGTGATGATAAGCATTTCCGCCGACTGCGCTATCTCTGTCTTCGAGGCATCGTTCTTCGATATGGGAAAGCTCAGACAGGCCTATTACGAAAGCCTTTACGCGGTGCAGTGCTCGAGAGGCTGGAGTTTGAATTGGCAGCTATTCGCGGCGCAGGGCAGATCGCCTATTTTTTGTCACTACGAGAACTGGTGCTTACCTGCCAGTCTCGAGGACTATCCATAGCTGGATTTTGCGGATTATCACAGGGCCTGGTTTGCTACGCTCTTGAGGTGAGTGACGTGTGTCCGTTTCGTTTCGCATTTCGAGGTGAGGAAATCCGTAATGTTACAAAATATGATTACTCGAAGCCGGGGGATGTTCATCTCTGTATTCCGGCGGATCGAAGGGACGAGTTGATACAGGTTGTCCACAGGGTTTTCGGCGCCGATCGAGTTGCAGGCATTGGAGGTATCTGCAGATTTGACCGGAAGCGCTCTATTCATGAGGTCGCTACGGCCTTGGGGAGACGGGGAGCGCTTACTGGAAAATCGAGTTCTGCCGACGTTTTTAAGATAGCTCTGCGGATAGAAGACCTTCCTCTTCAACCCATTGTCCATTCCGATAGTGTTGTGGTGGCAGGTAAGCCGATTGTCGACTTCGGTCCATTGATTTTCTTTGAACGGAGTCTCGGGGTGACTCAGCTGTCCAAACAAGCAATCGTGGATCTTGGATTGAACGGCTTGGAGTTTTCAAAAGATTCTCTGTTGTGCGCCATTCGAGATGCCTGCGACAACGTTCGCGAAGAAACGGGGACTATCAGTCCGCTAGGTGAAATCGATTTTGAAGATAAACAAATCTATGAGTGGCTCAATAGTCGATGGGAACCGGGAGTGGGGTGGGGTGTTTCGCCAGACGTGTTGAGCCTTGTCAAGGCTTGTCACTGCAAGGACATAGACTGCTTTATTGATCTGCTTTCTATCGCTCCTTTGTTAGGGGTGAAACTCACGGATAAAATACAGTTTGTGAATCGAATTGAAGATGCGGTGAAGGCTCGTAGTCTGGATTGTGACCTTGAACTGATACTGGGAGACTCGTTGGGATTTATCGTCTATGAGGAACAGTTGATGGGTATCACTAATCGTTGGGCAGGTATGGAGCTTCGATCAGCTCAGCGATTGTGTTACCTGTTAGTCGGAAAAAGAAGAGGCCGTGAACTGAAGGAGTTTCGGGAGGATTTTTTTATCAGCGCGATAAATAGGGATATTGATAAGCACTTGATTCAGGACGTTTGGAAACAGTTGGTCGGTTACTCAGGGGTGTTTCGGAATAGACTTCACGCGGCTGCTTATGCGGTTAGACTGTTGCAGAGTGTGTATCTGAGCAAGTACTACACTGTGTACTTTCTGGCAGCTATGTTGCAGTATAAACTCAGGCATTCTAATCCGCTCTCGGAAGTGCTTGAGATTCTTCATAACGGATGTCGATTCGAGTTGCCGGACGTCAATTGCCCATTTCCTCGATATCGGGTGGTGGCTAATATGGTGTTTGTACCGGTTGTTTGTGTGGCCGGGCTTAGTCGGGGATTTGTAGATGTTTGGGAGATGGAGATAAGAAAAGGAAAGTTTTCTGACTGGAGTGATTTTTTGTCGCGGGTGAACCCTGATCGGGCAGATCTACTGTTATTAGCCAAGACGGGAGCCCTGCGATTTTTCTTCAAGAATCGTGATGAGGCGATTCACAATGCTACAACCCATAAGCGACAAGGTTATGAGGAGTCTGATAAATCCACTCCCAATCCACAAAGCATGGAAGCGACGGCTTCCGTCTCCGATTCCTATCAAAGGGCGTTGTTGGAAGCGGAGTTATTGGGGTTTCCGGTTTCTATGTCTCCGTATGACTTCTATCTGAACTCAGTAGATAGGAGCCATACGATTGAGATCAGGCGTTTGAGAGATTTTGTAGGGAGGGAGGTCGAAATCGTTGGGATTCTGATCGGTTTTCATCATCAAGGCTCCAGCAGCTCGGTATCCATTGCCGATGAGACGGGTGCAGAAAAAATAACCTTGGATTCGCATATGTCTGAAACTGTTGAGCGGGTGTCTGAGAAGTTTCCGGTTATTCGTGTGCGTGTATTTGTTGAATGGAACCAGATCGAGGAATCCAGGACAGTGAAGGCCCTATCGATTCGTCAAGTGAGGGTGAATCCGGTGGAAACCGTCGAGGTTTGCGGACCGAAATCGCTGAATAAATGCGATGTTTAGATCGTTTTAGACTGCTGCAACTGATTGCAACTCAGGTTTCAAAACTCCGATTACAGGAATGTTGCGGTAGCGTCCTGCGAAATCCAAACCGTAGCCTACTACAAATTTGTCGGGGATCGTGAATCCTACAAAATCAGCGTGGTACTGTACGGTGCGAGTTCCTTGCTTTTCCAAGAGCATACACGACCGAATACTGGCCGGGTTTAGCTCCGACAGAATGTCCACGACTTTAGAGATTGTCTTACCGGTGTCCAAAATGTCGTCGATAATCAACACATGGCGTCCCGCGACATCCAATTTTATATTGTCGAGTACCTGGGGCGCTACTTCTGGAGTTGTGGAGTTGCGGTAGCTGCTTACTCGAATGCAATCGAGGCGGACAGGACTGGTTATTGTCCGTAGCAAATCTGCGGTGAAAATGATTGCTCCGTTAATGATTGAGATGACAGAGATCTCCTCTTCGCCATAAAGGTCGGATATTTCCTTACCCATTTCGCGGGTACGTTGGCGAATGGCTTCTTCAGTTACCAGGATGTCGTCGAGTTCTTTGTACATGGATTAAAAAGGGGGGTTTGTGACAGCTTTCCGAATTCAGGACAATGCCTCTCTTTAAATTGTGAATAAGTTTTAGCTTTCCACCAGAAATCGAATACCTAGGGTGGGGCGCTGCTGCCAAACTATGATATCAATAGAGATTAGAAGTCTTACAAAGTCATTTGGTGAAACGATCGCGCTTGATGCGGTCGATTTGAGGATCGAACCAGGTGAACTCTTCTTTCTGCTGGGACCGAGCGGTTGCGGTAAGACGACTCTGCTTCGCGGTTTGGCGGGGTTTAATTCTCCGGAAAGTGGAGATATTTTTTTTGGTGAAGAGCGGGTAAACGGCGTACCCCCTCACAAGCGAAAAACCGGTATGGTTTTTCAGAGTTATGCCTTGTGGCCACACATGACGGTAGCTGACAACGTCGCATTCGGACTCAAGGAGCAAAAGTTACCTCGTTCCGAGGTGAAGACCCGAACTGCTGAAGCATTGGAGGCGGTTCAAATGGGCGATTATGCAAATCGTAAGCCTAACCAGCTATCCGGGGGCCAACAACAGAGGATTGCCTTAGCCCGCGCATTGGTCGTTCGTCCGCGTTGTCTCCTATTGGATGAACCTCTTTCCAATTTGGATGCAAAATTGAGAAATGAAATGCGAATAGAGATTCGTCGGGTATGTAAGGAGTATCAACTTACAACCGTGTACGTTACTCATGATCAGAAAGAGGCACTTTCAGTCGCCGATCGGTTGGCGATTTTGGACAAAGGCAAAGTATTACAGGTGGGATCTCCTCAGGAGATATACCGACGACCAGAAAGCCAGTTTGTCGCAAATTTTATAGGCGAAGCTAATATGATAAAAGGCAAGGTATTGGATTCGGGCGGTGGGATGGCGTCTGTCGAGACGAAGTTGGGTGTGCTGACGGGCGTGGTGGCGAAGTCGGCCGCCGATCTGACTCCTGGTTGCAATGCTACCTGTGTGATTCGTCCAGAGAGTTTCAAGATTGATACCTTCCAAACAGAAGAGAACTGCATCCTTGGGAAAGTCGGCGGCTCCACTTATTTTGGTGAAGTGGCTCAATACAAATTTTTATCTGGGGATACTGAACTAAAAGTATTTGAATTAAATCCGCGTTTCATGTGGGGAGATCGTGACCAGCAGTTGTATGTCTGGACCGATTCAGAAGATGTTGTAGTACTAAACGGATAGCTTTTCCGTAATAAAATTTCAGTGACAAAGAATCTATCTATTGTAGCCCTCTTGATCGTGGTGGTAGGATTGCCGTTCTTGTTTAAAAGCGACGAGGAATCCGTAGGGCAGGCAGCGTCCTCCGTGATTATTGTGAGTCCGCATAACGAGTCGATTCGGTATGAGTTTGGCCGTGGATTCCGGGAATGGTACCGGGTTAGGACCGGCCAAGATGTCAATGTGGATTGGAGAGTTATCGGAGGTACCAGTGAAATAGCCCGGTATCTGGAAGGTGAATACACTGCTGGGTTTCGTAGTCATTGGACAAATGACTTAAATAAAGATTGGAGTCAGGAGGTGTTGATGAGTTTTGGGAACCGCAGATTAACGCTCGATAATTCTCCGGTGGACGATACCGTTGGAGAGGAGGCCCGACGCGCATTTCTGGTTTCGGATGTGACCTGTGGGATCGACGTGTTTTTTGGAGGTGGGACCTATGATCACAATCGGCAGGCTCAGATTGGAAATACCGTGCCTAGCTCATTGTTCGAAAAACACCCCGAGTGGTTTGGTGAGAATGGAATTCCGGAAACGATCTCTGGTGAAAGGTATTGGGATTCAGAAGGCCGCTGGATCGGTTCGGTGCTTTCCGCTTATGGCATGATTTACAACAAAGACTCCTTGGCCCGATTGGGGATTGAAAAAGTTCCTGAAAACTGGTGGGACTTGGAGGATTCCAGACTGTTTGGTGAAGTGGCTGTTTGTGATCCAACCAAGAGTGGTTCCATCACACAGGCCTTCGAAATGATTATTCAGCAGCAGATCCAAATTCGCTTGTCAGAGCTGATTGAGGCGGGATCGAGCACTGCGGATGCGGAAGCACAGGCTGTGCGAGAAGGTTGGTCTAACGGGCTTCGACTGATACGACGCATTTCAGGGAATGCGCGCTATTTCACGGATTCTTCCATGAAGCCCTCGATTGATGTGTCGTTGGGGCAAGCGGCAGTGGGAATGACTATTGATTTTTATGGAAAGTTTCAGGTCGAGTCTGTGGTGAATCGTGCGGGTTCTGATCGGTTAGGGTTTGTCAGTCCTAAGGGAGGTTCGACCATTTCTGCTGATCCTGTATCACTGCTACGTGGCGCCCCGAATAAGGAACTCGGCGAGGCTTTCCTGGAGTTTGTGATGTCCTATGAAGGGCAGAAGCTGTGGAGCTTTAAGGCGGATCCTGAGACGGAGGGTGCTCCTCAACGGTTCTCACTAAGAAGAACAGCGATACGGCCAGATATTTATCAAGAAGAGAACATTCCGTTTATGTCTGACCCCGAGTATTTACCATATGATCGGGCGTCGGACTTTTTCTACCATTCGGGATGGACGGCGCCTTTGTTTAGCGAGATCCGATTCCTTATCCGTGTGATGTGTCTTGATCTCCATCCGGAACTGACTGCTGCTTGGGCGTCTCTGATTGAAAACCAATTTCCTGCTGATGCGACTCAGTTGTTCGACGATGTATCCGTGCTTTCTTATGACAACGTATCTGAGAAATACGCACCGATCATCGGTTCTGGAGATCCCGAAGCAGAAGTAGCGCTCGCCCGGGAATTAGGAGAAATTTTCAGGGAGCAATATCGGGCAGTTACTCGTTTGGCTCGAGAGTGAGTCGACTTCGGATTCTCAGTTAACCAAGTCGATGAGCGCCTGACGCCCTTCGGGTTTGAAGAAGGCGGTGCCGGCGACGAAGGTATCGACTCCGGTATGCTTGCAGAGAGGCAGCGTTTGGGGGTCGATGCCGCCGTCAACTTCCAGTCTGAATGAAAGGTTTCTTTCATTCCTCAATAGGTTCAACACTTGAGTTTTATCCAGCGCTGATTCTTGAAAAGACTGCCCGCCAAAACCTGGCTGAACCGTCATGACCAATACCAAATCTACCTGATCTATATAAGGTATAACGGCATCGATAGATGTCTTCGGGTTTAAAACGATTCCATTTTGGCAGCCCAGATCGCGGATTCTCTCTAGGGTAGCGGCAATGTCATAGTCGGGTTCTACATGGATGCTGATCAGATTGGCTCCTGCCTGTACGAATGCTTCGATGTAAAGTTGAGGGTTATCCAACATCAGATGGACGTCGAAGAACAGATCAGATGTTTTTCTGAGAGCTGCGACTGTTTCAGGGCCGAACGTAAGATTGGGAACGAAGTGCCCATCCATAATATCGATATGTGCCCACTTGAGTCCCGCGTCCTTGATAGTAGCCACTCCGCTTGCAAGGTCTGCATGATTGCTTGCCAGGATTGAGGGAGCTAGAATGAGGGGGTTCATGAGGCTACCAAACTTGAAGGACTTCCTTCGCGATAGCTTCCGCCAGTTTCTTACTCAATAACGGTATGGCTGTGGTCTCAGCTTGTGTCTGACCTGCGTCCAGAAAGATATCTACCGTCGCGGTAATCTCTCTTGTCGAGAAGTAGGGGCTCGACTCTGTCAGGTTAATCAGGTCACACGATGCGGTAAGCGTCAGCTCATACTTGCGCGCGAGTCCAGTGTCTTGCGAATTCGTGGCAATCGTTTGGCGCTCATACTTCGTTAATGTAACGTTTAGTTGGGTGTCAGCGCCTGCACTGTCCAGATGCACTTTACCGCTTCTGATAAAGGCTTCTCTAATATCGTGATTGAGAACCTGGTTCGCTTGAGGCGCCTGGCTTTGATTTACAACCGGATTTATCTGTAGTGTTGAGAAGGGTGCTGAAGATCCATCTCCGGCTTGATAGGATGTGCATCCGGACAGGAACACCAATGAAAGTACCATTAGGAATAGTTGGCATACACGGGTGTATCGTGCGGAAATCGCAGGTGGTGTTGTTTGTAGGGACAATTCGCGGTTGGTTTCGGTTAAGCGCGCGGCGGGTCGATCCGTTTAGAACTTCGTTGGATCTTCTACCGCTTCATCCGTCGACTCAGGAACAATGGAATCCTTGAATTTGAAACCTTGCTTCTCGGCGAATTCGCGGATGGCTTCATCGATCTTTTCAATCATTACTTTGGCACGTTCGGCTTCCGGAGAAGTGGGCGCTGTTGTAATCGCCTCATTGTAGAATACTTTGGCGGCCCGTGCATCCCGTCGTTTTTTCCAATAAAAATCACCTTTGATAATTTGGCTTTGGGCCTCCACACTTTTCATATTCGAAAGCCCATCTTCCCCTGCTTTTACTTCGGGGTGATCTGGGAAGAGAATGAGGAAGTCTTCAAAATAGCTGATAGCTTCCCGCGTAGCTCCCTGGTCGTATTCAGGCCCGTCTACAAGTCTTGCAAAAGTCTGTGCCAACATGAGGTAGGCGTCTCCTGTCAGCATGCTGTCAGGATAATTGTTTATGAGCCGATCGAGCGAATCCAATGCATAAATATCATTATTTAACTGAATGTGTAACTCGGCGGCCTTCATGAGTGCCATGGGTGCGTAGTCGCTAAAGGGAGCGTTTGATACCATTGTCTCATACATGATGATGGCACGGTCGTATCCCTTGAAACCTGGTAACAATCCCCAGAAATACTTTGCTCGCTTTCCGTCGTAGAGGTCAGTCGCGATACTGAATTGCAGGCGAACTACCGCATTATATTTTTCGTAGTCGGGGTAGCCCAGAATGATGGTTGTGAGGGCATTGAAACCCCGGCGGAAAGAGTTGCGGTCATATTCTGCCAATCCCGTCTGATAAAGGGCCTCAGGAGCGAAGATTGAACCCGGATAACGATCCCAGACTCGGCGGTACAGTTTGATCGCCTTCCTGTGTTTTCCACGTTCATGAGCTTCTCGAGCAGTATTCATCATTTCCCGAAGCAACTCAAACTCGTCCGGATCTCCGATGAATGCATTGGTCTGGTCTCCGATCAGTTGCCAGCCTGTCGCAGGGTTCCATTCAAGTTCGGCTCTTAGATTGCCTTGAAGAAAGCCAAGAAATCCAACCAGAAAAATCCATTTCAGTTTTCGCATAATCAATGCCATTTTATAAGGGTTGATCCCCAGGTTAATCCAGCTCCAAAAGCCACCAATAGCACATAGTCACCCGACTGAATGCAACCTTTTTGCCTAGCTTCGTGAAGGGCGATCGGAATCGACGCGGCCGAGGTGTTTCCGTAGCGGTCGAGATTCACGAAAAATTTCTCGCGCGGAATCTTGATCGAGCGGGCCAGGGCGTCGATGATTCGGAGGTTGGCTTGATGTGGAATTATTAAGCTGATGTCTTCGGGATTGAGTCCATGCCTTTCGAGCATGATGATCGCCGATTGTTCCATCCATCGGACCGCAATCTTGAAAATTTCCCGGCCATTCATTTTCAGGAAATGTTGACCTTGGGACAACGATTCATGACTCGCGGGGATGGCGCTGCCTCCTCCTGGGAGGCAGAGGAGTTCAGGTCTGGAACCGTCGTTACCGGTGTAAGAGTCGATGATTCCGGTGTCAGTGCTTTCGGTCTTGCTGAGCAAAACGGCTCCGGCGCCATCTCCGAAAAGTACACAAGTGGCTCGGTCGTCCCAATCGAGGATCGGCGAAATCTTTTCCGAACCTATGACCAGCGCATGTCGGTAAGCTCCGCTCCGCATCATGTTGGATACGACTTCCACTGCATAAATGAATCCTGAGCAGGCTGCGGATATATCGAATGCGGTTATCATACGCAGCCCCATTTGATTTTGAATGAGGGAAGCGGTTGAGGGAAAACTCATATCCGGGCTCAAGGTTGCCACGACGATCAGGTCAATCTGATCGGGGCTGAGTTGTGCTGCTTCCAATGCAGCTAAACCTGCCTTGGCGCCCATGGTCGAAGTGACCTCGTTATCAGCTGCCAAACGCCGTTCACGGATACCTGTTCGAGAGGTTATCCACTCGTCAGAAGTCTCTACGCGAGTGGACAGTTCCTCGTTCGTTACGATTCTGGATGGTGTGTAGGAACCGGTTCCTGCAATGATAACCCCCGGGGCTGTGCGCGACATAAGCATGAAAACTAGATAGACTCGGTTAATGGCTGTCTAGGCCTATTTTAGACCTCTTCTGTCTCATTGAGAAGGGCCACGCTTTTCGACACATCGTCCCGGATCAGATGATCGATATCTTTGCGAATGAACTTTGTGGCGATTCCTAATGCACCTTCAATGGCATAGCGGTTACTTGAACCGTGAGCCTTCAGGACGTCTCCATTGAGACCGAGCAGGGGTGCCCCACTGTAACGTTCGGGGCTGAGTTGTTTCTTCATCGCTTTGAATGCGCCTTTACTCATAAGGGCACCCATTTTTCGGACCGGGTTTGCTGTAAGCTCTTTTTTTAAAAATCCAGTGATGGTAGCAAATAAGCCTTCACAAGATTTGAGCAGAACATTGCCTACGAAACCGTCACAGACTGCAACATCCACGGTATCGTTAAATAACTGAAATCCTTCTATAGGGCCCTTATAGTTAATGAGGGCCCCTAGCTTTTTTAGAAGTTGATGAGTTTCGTTTATGAACTCGGTGCCTTTTCCTTCTTCGGTACCGATAGAAATCAGACCAATTCTCGGGTTTTCGATGCCCAATGCGACTTTACAATAGTTCTTTCCCAATATGGCGTTGCCGACCATATTTTCAGGGGAAGGATTGGGGTTGGCTCCGGCATCGATGAGAACCCAGTGTTTTGTTTGGTTTGGGATTATGACGCCCAACGCGGGCCTCGAAATCCCCGGAATAGTTCTGAGTTTAAGGGTTCCCCCTGCCATCAGACTGCCCGTGTTGCCGCAACTGAGAACGACTTGTGCCTCGCCGTCCTTTACCAGTTCGATCGCTCGGACCATGGAAGAGTCCTTCTTGGCTTTGAGCGACTTGAGAGGCTTTTCATCCATTTGGATCACCTCAGAGGCATGGTGAATCCGGATTTTAGGGTTACCAGTCAGCCCTTCAGCCGCCAAATGCTTTTTAATTTCTGTTTCATCTCCCACTAAAACAAACTTCTCAGGGAGATATTGTAGGCTTTTCAGTGCCAAGCCTATGCCAGCAATGATTTCCCCGGGCCCCAAATCAGAGCCCATCACGTCCACGGCTATTGATCCTTTGTTAGAGCCTGTCTCGTCTGCCATGCGGGAGATGAAATTGGAGGACAGGCTCCCTGGATTAGACGTCGATATCGAGAACCTGGCGGCCGCGATACATACCGTTGGCTGGATTTACGCGGTGAGGACGGTACAGAGTATCATCTGTTGAATCCTTTGATAATTCAGGAGCTTTAAAGCGATTGGCTCCACGACGGAGGCGGCTGCGTTGCTTGGAATGTTTGCGTTTTGGATTGGCCATGGTAAACGAAAGGTAAAGTGATTTCTCTAGTCCCTGAATTTTGGGAAACGCATGTAAATACGGGTCGGTTTTCTGTGGGTCAAGTACGCTTTGGATAATTCTCGAGTTTCCTAAATATAGAAAACGATAGCGAGGACCACGGATAAGACGATTCTATAATAGCCGAAAAGGGCCAATCCGTGCTTTCCAAGATAACTGACCATCCATTTCACTGCCACGGCCGCTGAAACGGCAGCTACAAAGCATCCGAAGAGGGGCATTGCCCAACCGTAGGCATCTACCAGGGGGATTCCTACTTTGTATCCTTTGTAGATGGAGGCTGCTGAAAGCGTCACTAAACCGAGCAAAAAACTAAACTCTGCGGCTTTGGTTGGTGACAGTTTCACTAAGTAGCCGCCGATAATCGTCATCATGGATCGGCTCGTCCCCGGCCACATCGCGATGCACTGCATTCCGCCTATGAATAAACACTGTTTCAACGATAATTGATGCAGGTCAGGGCCTGCATCTTTGCGATTCTGTTTTCGGTGCCACCGGTCTACGAAAATGATGGCAATCCCTCCAATCAAGAGGGCCAGGATCACCGGGCCGTTTCCAAACAAGAATTTGTCGATGTAATCCTCGAATAGGAGTCCGATAATCGCCGCAGGAATGAAGGCTACGATCAGATTTCTCAGTAGAAGCAGACCATTCGGGTCCTTACCCAGAAGTCCCATTAAAATAGTCATCAACCGTTTCCAGTAGAGAATGACCACGGCTGCAATGGCACCGAACTGGATAATGATGAGGTAGGCTGCGATTGCCGCTTGTTCCGTAAGGGGGATTCCTGCCGGATTTTCCTCATTGGGGCGTTTCAGAAAAATGGGCTCCCCGTCGGCGTTTAGGAGTAGGTCTTCGTCGGTAAGTTTGAGGAAGTGGGTGGAGAGGATCAAATGTCCTGTGGAACTGACCGGCAAATACTCGGTGACACCTTCTACAACTCCCAGGATGGTAGCGTCCCAGAGGCTAATCTCCTGAGTCGGTTTGGTCTCGACGTCGCTCTGACCGGTTGCTGATTGAGCGAACACAAGTCCGGCTAACAAGTGTAACCCCAAGAGACTACGTTTTATGGGCGATGTATTTTTCAAAGCAGGACTTGAGTTCAGAGAATCGGTTTGGCAGCTTGAAACTCCGATCATTCGAGCCGCAAGGTAATTTTCCTTTCTTTCTATATATTCTATGAGTGTCCTAGAGAATTCACTGTCAGAGCTTCAAGCAGGGGAAGCCCTCGACCTTATGCAAGCAGAGGCAGCGGCCCATGAGTTGGCATCTGCTGAAATTCCGGCTGAGGTAAAAAAGCGCTTCCTGATCGCTCTCAACAAGAAGGGTGAGACCCCGACCGAGGTGGCTGGTTTTGCCTCGGCATTCCGTAGGTTGGCCATCAAGCCTCGTCTGGAGGATTTTTCCGATGAAGCAATCGATGTGTGTGGAACGGGAGGTGACAAGTCTCATAGTTTTAATATCTCTACGGCTGTTACGCTGATACTGGCCGCTTCGGGAGTGAAAGTTTTCAAACATGGAAACCGGTCTATTACCTCCAAGTGTGGCTCCGCGGAGTTATTGCAAGGCTTGGGAGTCGAGTTTCTGACCGATCCCAAAGCGCTCAGAAAAGCGTTGGACGCGCTCCATTTTGTCTTCTTCTTCGCGCCGGCTTTTCATCCCGCTTTTAAGGAAATCATGCCTGTGCGTCAGCAACTTGCCCAGGAAGGGCGTCGTACGATTTTTAATATATTAGGCCCTATGATTAACCCCGGATCTCCGGCTCATCAGTTGACCGGTGTATTTTCGGGTGATTGGGTGGATCCATTGGCTGAGGCTTTCCATACTCTGGGGCTTAAGAATGGAATGACGTTGCATACTGTTTTGGATCAGACACGGGGTATGGACGAGCTGGCTTGTTGTGGAAGCCCTAAAACGGCAGGGTTTGGAAAATCATGGAAATCCGAAATTGACTGGGATTGGGACTCTTTGGGATTGGCACCCTGCAAAGAAGAAGATCTCAGGGGTGGTGATCTCGCCTTTAACCTGAATCTTTTGGGTGAATTGCTGGCAGGGAGAGCGCCCAAGGGGCTGGAAGACACCGTTGCTTTGAATGCTGGAGTGGCGTTTTCGATCGTTGGGAAGACCGATTCTATTAAGGCGGGTATTGAGTTGGCGCGTTCCCAGATGCTCGGGGGTGCGGTTGCTAACCATATCCGTTTAATACGCGATTACTACGCTTCATGATTCGCAAGTACTTTGGTACGGATGGTATACGGGGCGAGTATGGCGCGTCGATCTTGACGGATGAATTCGCCTTCAAGTTGGGTTGCGCAATGGGGCGGTGGTTATCGGATAAAGATGCCGTGGGAATGATTGTCATGGGACGGGATACACGGGCATCGGGATTGGCGCTTCGTGACTCGTTGGCTGCGGGATTTCAAGCCGTGGCGGATTTTAAAATCGTAGATTTGGGCGTCGTTCCGACACCTGCGGTGGCTGTATACGTGCGCGGTAGTGATGCCAGTTTGGGGGTTGTGATAACTGCCTCCCATAATCCCGCCAAGGATAATGGTATCAAATTCTTCGACACGAATGGGTTGAAGTTTTCTGACGAAACGGAAGTGGAGTTTGAGGCATTACTGGATGAGGTGAACGATTCAGGTCGTGGTGAATTGGGCCCCATAGAAATTTTCTCAGATGGTAGTGCTGAGTATTTGAAGCTCCTTCGACCTTTGCTTCCCGAGAACTGCCTTAAAGGAATGAAGATCGTCGTTGATACCGCGAACGGAGCTACCTGTTTCACGACACCGGGCCTATTGCGGGAATTGGGAGCGGATCTGGTCATGATAGGTGACTCACCGGATGGAATGAATATCAACGACGGAGTGGGAAGTCAGCATGCCGAATTACTCGCAAAGACTGTTCTGCGAGAAAAAGCGGTCCTCGGTATTGCACATGATGGCGATGGGGATCGTGTGTTGTTTTGCGATGAAAATGGTAAGCTTGTGGATGGAGATGTGTTACTGGGGATCTTAGGTTTACACGAACTCCGGAAAGATCAGCTGGTTGATAAGACTCTGGTTGCGACCAAACAGAGTAACCTCGGTTTGGATAGGGCGATCAAAGAAGCCGGAGGAACTTTGGTTCGAACGGATATCGGTGACCGTTATGTGCTGGAGGAGATGCTGCGATATGGATTTAGCCTGGGTGGAGAAAACTCGGGGCACATTATTTGGGCGAAGCTAAATCCTACGGGGGACGGGTTGCTCTCTGCTATCCAATTGCTTTCGATCATGATCGAAAGCCAATCGCCGCTTTCTGATTTGCAATCTGCGATAGACTTATTTCCGCAAAAAACCGGCGCGATTGCAGTGCATTCAAAGCCGGTTTTGGAAGATATTCCAGAGATTAAATTTACGCTTAGGTCTTTGGAAAGAGAGATGGGAGAGTCTGGGAGAGTCTTGTTGCGTTATTCGGGCACTGAGCCCAAAATTCGGTTGTTGGTAGAGGGAGAAAATTCGTCGCTTGTAGACAGATGGTATCAGACCCTCGAATCCAAGGTTCGAACTCAGCTTTTGTAGAAATGAAGGAATTGGCGACTCAGCAATTGGATGAGCGTCTGCAAAAGCAGGTGCAACAAGTGAGGATTGCTTTGAAGAAGGGGGGCGTTGAATACGCAATTCAAGTTTGCGCTCACCTGTTGAAAGGCCACCCATCGGCTTACGAAATAAGGTGTTTACTTTGGGAAGCCTTAAGAGCGAATCTGCCAAAAAAACCAGGGCGACTAGATCGAATCAAAAGTAAGTCCGCCGGTATTCAGTTTCAGATATCCACTAGATCATTGCTTAAAAAAGACCCGATCTTGTTAATAAAGCGGTGTGATGAATCCTTGCTTAAGGGACAAGTATTTTTCGAGGTATTTACAGCTTTGAGTCAAGCGTCGGAAGTTCTGGGTTGGATTGAGACACGGGTTATGGCCTGTCGTGCTGCGGTTGATCTTGCGCCTGAAAAGTGCTCCCAACGCCTGGATTTAGCGCGGGTTTTAATTGAAGTAAAACGCCCTCAGGAAGCGATTGAGCAGTTGGAGACGGCGCTTGCGTTGGAGCCCGCGAACGGCGAGGCTCAAACGCTTTTGAAGAATGCTTCGGTCGCTGAAACTCTTCAGCGAGGCAAATGGGAAGACACAGATTCCAATTTTCACTCTAAGAAAAAAAATACTTAGAACAATCTACCTGCATCGTGAAAGAGGGCACCCACATAATCCGGTTTTTCAACCGCCTGTCTGGAATAATAGAAGAAGAGAAAATCTACGGAGAAGCTTCGATCCGCTGGGCCTATTACAATCCAATCGGCAAAATTATCACTCGATTGATCGTCAAGAATCCCTTCATTTCGAAGCTGTATGGTTGGTGGATGGATCGTCCGGCTAGTAAAAAAAGGATCCAACCGTTCATCGAACAGTATCAGGTTGATACGAATGAATTCCTTGAGCCCATCGATTCTTTCGATCATTTCAACGCATTCTTTTACCGCGAGCTCAAACCCGAATCACGGCCGATTGATGACCGTGATTGCAGCGTGGTTTTTCCGGCCGATGGTCGTCACCTAGCCATTGAAAATGCCCAAATCGCTGACACCTTTTATGCAAAGGGACAGGAACTGAGTGTTGAAGAGTTGGTAGGGGATATGCCGTTTGCTCAATCGCTTTCTGCCGGAACGGTGCTCATCTCTAGATTGTGCCCAGTGGATTATCACCGTTTCCACGCGCCATTCTCGGGAACCGCCATGGCGCCGCTCATGGTGGGAAATTCGTTGTATTCGGTCAGTCCGTTGGCACTTTCTCAAAAGCTGGACTATCTGGTACAAAATCGACGTTGGATCATTCCGTTTAAACTAGAAAATGGAAAACTAGCTGTGGTTGTGGTTATTGGCGCGACCTTTGTAGGCAGCGCTGAATTCACCTATGATCCTGGTTTCGTGAAGAAGGGCGATGAATTGGGCTACTTTCTTTTCGGAGGCTCCTGCGTGGTCACCATTATGCCTCACGGAAGTGTCTTGATGGATCCGAGTCTGGTGGGGCAGTCGCGCGAAGGAATCGAGTCTTATGATAAAATGGGCCGCACTTTTGGCGTGTTTTGCTGAGTATAAGAATAGCATTCCCTCCAAGGAGCATAGCGGCAACCGGACCACTCCGTAGGGGGTGAGACCGAAATTAGACTCGACGGGTAGAACCGGTTGAAGCGAAAGCTGAAGTTTAGATGGTACCTGGGAGGGGGGTCGAACCCCTACGCCTCGCGGCACTGGATCCTAAATCCAGCGTGTCTACCAATTCCACCACCCAGGCCTATTATGTCCCCAAGGGACACGTGGCATCTAAACTGTCAATCAACGTCTGAGTGTATTGAATGCTCACCCAGTTCATTGAAAAGGTGGAAAGCTAGGTTTGAGGGCATTGAATGCAAGCTATTTTCTGGTGTGTTTTCGCTCCCATGCGAAGAGGAACTGTTGGGCGAGGCCAGCGTAGTCCCCGAAGTGAGTTCGACCAAAGTGAGCGATCTGTTTTGGGGTCCAGCCTACGAGTTGATACCGTCGTGCCATGGCTTTGATGATCCACGTGTCTACAGGAAAAGCTTCGAGTTTGTGGTATCCGAAAAGCAATACGCAGTCTGCCACTTTTTCTCCTACACCGGGAAGCGAGCACAGGGTCTCTTTGGCGGTTGTATAATTCTGGGAATCAATAGCATCTATGAGGTCAGGGCTTTGAGAAAGTATGGCTGCGGTTTTGGAGATATTCTTTGCCCGGAATCCGAACTTACACTCTCTCAGTGAAGATTCCTCAATCTCGTGAACTTGCTGCCAGTTGGGTAAAGATTTGTAGGATTCCAAGAGAGGAGCGCCAAAACGTTCACGGACCAATCGAAGCATCTCCTTGATTTGGACGATTTGCTTGGTCGCACTACAAAGAAAGCCCAGCAGGGTTTCTCCGGTGGGCTGATTCAGGATGCGAAGGTCCGGGTAAGCCTCGATGCAGCGCTTTAGATGGGGGTCACTGCGCCAGGGTAATGTGTCGTAGTGTTTTTGATACGTTTTCTGGTCGCCGATATACTTGGAGAACAGCGCATCAGCCTCATCAAAAAACGGCGCGAAGGTGGTCCAGTAAACCGACTTTGAAGCGTCCCAGCGAAGACGAAAAGGTATGTTGGAGACGACTCCCTCGTAACTTCTTTCGTCCAAGGGTTCCCAACAAAATGCCTGGCCTCCATCCAAGGTTTCTTTAAACGATGCGAGGTCGGGTTTCCAGTCCTTGTAATGCTGCCATTCAGCCCAAGGCTCAATCATCGCCCCACAAAAAGCTGGTTGCCGATTCGAAGACCTCGCCGTCCTTACCGATCACGGAAAGCTTGTATGCCACGGGAGGTTGTCTTTTGTCGGTCCATCCGGCCCCGGTCAGCCCTAGGAAAATGGGTTGTGCCTTCGCAATACGAGTATCGGCCTTGAAGATATAGTCTTTGGGCTCCTTGGCATTGAACTCGTAGACTTCGAGTTTGAAATGATCGATGGGATAACTTTGGGAGAGTTGAAAAGTGATATAGTGCCCAGTACGTTCCTTGGCTTCCGAGCGTAGAATGATTCTGTCTCCTTTGACCTCCACATCGTTGAAGTATTCAGATATGCGAGTGAACGATGCTTCTTCGTAAAACTTTTGTTCGAGGTAGTCTATCGAGCCGAACGACAGCTTTGAGAGTGCGATTAAAGCGAGTAGAGTGAGACGTGCAAGTGCCATGGTGTGAGCAAGTAAGAAACGGATTCGTGAGTCAATGTTCCCTGTTGGGTATCGCTTGTGGGCTCCTTCATTACCATGAGCTGTAACGCCGGAGGCGGACAACTTCATAAAGATCGGGATTTACCCGTTGGATAAAGCGACTGGGATTCATGAAATTCGTGTTCCCACCGAACTGTGACATTCGAGGGGAGGTCATGTAGAGTTCATCCATGGCCCGAGTCACGGCGACGTAGAAAAGGCGTCTTTCTTCGTCGAGATCTCCACGGTCGATAGCCCGCTTCAACGGGAACTGCCCATCTGAGCATCCCAATAGAAATACGATCGGGAATTCCAGCCCCTTAGCCTGGTGGACCGTTGTGAGCCTCAGTTGGTCACCATCCGGATCGATCGATTTTTGAGACGTTTCGGAATTCATCAGAATCAACTGCGAAAGAAGCTCCTGTAAATCGGTGAACCGCTGGGCAAAGCCGATTAGACTTTGGAGATCGTCCATTCGCTGAAGGTAATTTGGATACAGCGTTTTGATGAAGTCTGAATACCAGCCGTCTACCGCGAGGGCTACTACGTCAGCCGGGCTTTCGCTGGCTGCAGATTTGGCAACGGCCTGAACGGTTGCAGCGAGGGACTCCCAATGGTCACGGGCTCCCTTTGGCACTTTGGCCACGACGGCTTTAGTCAACAGCATATCGGCGATGTGCTCTCCTGTTGTCTGGGCCTCCATATAGGCGGTTCCGAAAATTTTCTCTGCCGTTTTTTCCCCTACTTTCGGTAACAATCCTACGAAACGGTGGAAGGCCCGGGAGTCGTTGGGGTTGTAGGCAAACTTTACTTGGGCAACGAGGTCCTTGATGTGGGCCTGTTCGAAAAACTGGACACCGCTGGTTATTTGAAAGGGTAAGTGCTGGCGGGTGAGCTCCATTTGTAGATCCACCGCTTGATAGTGGGCGCGGTAAAGCACGGTGATATCGCTGAGTGACCGTCCTTCCTCCAAGAGCGCCTGTATCCGACGAATCACAATCGAGGCTTCCTCTCTTCCATCCGTGGCCTGAATCATCATCGGCTGGAGATGGGAATCCCGTACCGGTTTGAGCTCCTTGTAAAACCCGTGGCCGGTATCGAATTGGTTAATGATGTCGTTGGCGAATGCGAGAATCTCAGGGGTGCTTCGGTAATTTGTCTCAATCCGATACATCTCAGTGTCGGCGTGATTGTCTGGAAAGTTGAGGATGTTTTCATAGTTGGCTCCCCTCCAGGAATAAATGCTTTGGGCATCATCACCGACAGCCATGATCTGGTTGCGGTTACCTATCGAATCGATGATCTGTGCCTGGATCATATTCGTGTCCTGATACTCGTCGACGAGTATGTATTGGAAACGGTCCTGGTAGTATTTGGCGATGGCATCCTGGCTCTTGAGGATTTCCAGCCAGTAGACCAAGAGGTCATCGTAATCCGCTACCTGCTGTTGCTTTTTCTTGGCTTGGTAAGCCTCAAAGAATTTTTCGAAGTCTGGGATGTATTCATGAAAGTAGGGAGAGAACTGGTTTACAGAATCTTCCACTGACTGGCAGGTATTGCGTGAAAGGCTGAGGGCGTTCGCGATCACCTTTGCCTTGGGATTATTTTTGTCTTTGAGAAAGAGCGGGTCGGCGCTTCGGATAACTTCGGTCAAAAGGGATTCAGCATCTGATTGGTCGAGGATCGTGTAGTTAGAGTTTATGCCGAGCGGTTCCCCATGCATACGAAGCATTCGTTGGCCGATCGAGTGAAACGTGCCTCCCCAGAAGGCTCTGCGTTGAACGCCTGTGAGATCCTCAACCCGTGCGAGCATTTCCCGCGCTGCTTTGTTGGTAAACGTCAGAAGTAGAATATTTCCCGGATGAACCCCTTTTTCGAGCAAGTAGGCGACCCGATATGTGAGGGTGCGGGTTTTTCCTGAACCTGCTCCTGCGAGCACCAGGGCTGGCCCATCGTTTGCGGTGACAGCCGCATACTGTTCATCGTTGAGTTCAGCACGAAAATCGATGGGTGGGTATCCCATTTCTTGGGGAGACGAAGACCAGTTGTCAGAATCCATAAGGGTTCGACGTTAGGGATCGTCGTTTCAGAAGGAAACAAAATATCCCGATTGTGAATAATTCGGGATTCAACATGAATACCGGTTTCCGACCTTCTGATTTCAAAGGACGACCAGGTCATCCCGGTGAATTACTTCCAGCTTTTTCTTTTCCGGGAATGCTTGGGATATCTCGTCCGACGACTTGCCGGTTATCGATTGAATCTGGTCACTTGAAAACCGGGTGATACCACGGGCGAATACGTTTCCAGATTCGTCCGATATTTCGATCAGCGTATTTTCGAGGAAGTCCGATTTACAGGCTAGGATCCCGGCACCGAGCAGGCTGCTTCCGTCTTGTTTGAGCGCTCTTACCGCTCCGGCATCGACCGAGATTTTACCCATCGGCTTAGCGAAGTAAGCCAACCAACGTTTTTTACTCTCCAGAGGGATATGAGATGGCAGAAAGAAAGTGCCTTCCGCATTTCCCTTCAACAGGTCGACGAGGATGCCTTCAGCAGCTCCCGCTCCAAGGAAGACTCCGCATCCCGACCGGGTAGCGACTTTGGCGGCTTCAATTTTTGAGGTCATCCCTCCTATCGAAGTTTCGCTGTTCGTGCCTTTGGCCAGGCCTTCGATTTCGGGGGTAATTACTTCCACGATGGGAATAAGGCGTTCGCCATTTTCGAGATCGAGCAAGCCGGGCACGGTTGTCAGGATGGCCAACACTTCGGACTTGGTGATACTGGCTACCAGAGCTGACAGTATGTCGTTGTCTCCAAATTTTATTTCAAGCTCTTCGGCGCTTACCGAGTCATTTTCATTGATGATGGGCACCACGCCCTCGCTCAGGAGGGTCTCCATAGTCCGCATGATCGCGAGGTGGCGATTGCGGCCGCGAACGTCATCCCGGGTTAGAAGGATCTGTCCTACGACAATTCCAAATGGTTCGAAATGTTTTTGCCAGGTTTGGGTCAGGATGCTCTGTCCCACGGCGGCGCAGGCCTGTAGCTTTTCTATGGCCTTGGGTCTTTTGGTCAGGCCGAGCTTCCCCATGCCAAGTCCAACTGCTCCAGAGCTCACGAGTATCACCTGAACATCTTGTTTGCGTAGTTGGGCAATTTGTCGGCAGAACGACTTGACCCGCACTTCATCCATCTCGCCATCGCCGGAAGTAAGGAGATTGGTTCCCACTTTTACGACGATGCGCCTGGCGTTGGAGAAGTGTTTGAGCATTTTCGGTCAGTTTAGATGGGCCGGATGGGAATAGATTTCTTGTTAAACGCCAATAAAAAAAGCGCCGCAAGTGCGGCGCCTTTTCGAAAAGTCCTGGAACTGCTAAATCTGTTGAAGTTCCTGTTCCTTGCCTTTGAGGTGCCCGTCAATATCGGCAACGTATTTGTCGGTTGCTTTCTGAACATCCTTTTCGGTGCGGTTAAAATCGTCTTCTGAAATGTCGCCTTCTTTTTTGGCCTCCTTGAGCAGGTCCAGCGCATCTTTTCGGGCATGTCGGATGCTGATACGACCGTCCTCCGCCATGCGATGGGCTACTTTTACCAATTCAATCCGACGATCTCCACTGAGTTCGGGAATCGGTATGCGTATGATCCCGCCATTATTGGAAGGGTTGAGACCCAGATTAGCGGTCAAAATAGCTTTCTCAATGGGCTGTATGACCGATTTATCCCAAGGCTGAATTTGAATCGTGCGGGAGTCAGGCGTCGTGATCGCTGCCATATCCCGGAGGCGCATGTTACTGCCGTAAGCATCGACCATGACATTCTCCACCATGGATGGAGAGGCCTTGCCGGTGTGAAGCGTTGAAAATTCGTGCAAGGTATGGTCCACCGCTTTGGCCATGCTTTGCTCCATATCGTCTAATATTTCTTTACTCATAAACTCGGGGTTTGGGTTTAAAGGATTAATGAACCAAGGTACCGATTTTTTCACCCGTTACGGCTTTCCTGATAGCGCTGGGATCGTTGAGATCGATTACCATGATGGGAACCTTGTTATCCATACAAAGTGAGAATGCCGTCGAGTCCATCACACTAAGGCGTTGTTCCAAGCAATCCATGTAGGAGAGTTCGTCGTATTTGACAGCGTCGTCAAACTTCATCGGATCCTTGTCGTAAATGCCATCTACTTTGGTGGCTTTCAAAATGATTTCAGCCTGAACTTCATTGGCCCGCAACGCTGCCGTTGTATCCGTGGAAAAGTACGGGTTACCAGTTCCGGCTCCGAATATGACGAGCCGACCGCGCTCAAGGTGACGCGTTGCTCGCCGAAGGATGTAGGGTTCGGCGACGGCGTCCATGCTGATCGCTGACAGGACCCGGGTTACGACCCCGAGCTTCTCCAGGCAATCCATGAGGGCCATGGAGTTGATAACGGTGGCAAGCATCCCCATGTAATCACCGGTCGTCCGGGCTACGCCTTTGCCTTCACCTTGAAGTCCACGGAAAATGTTTCCACCCCCTACGACCACACCGATTTCAATGCCCATATCCCAGATTTCCTTGAGCTGTTTGCAGATGCGTAGGAGGATTTCCGGATCGATCGGATCTCCAGAGTTGGGGTTTTTTAAAACCTCACCACTCACCTTGAGAATGATGCGTTTATACTTTAGATCGCGTTTCGCCGGGGAGTCAGTTTGCATTAAAGCCTTTTTGTAGGTGAAGGATTGTTATGTCGTCAACCGTCGAAACGGGGAAAGTGAGGTGTCGCCTTAGAGAAACCGTCTTTTCGGAGCGATTTTGGAGGACCCTTGTGGTGTACTTTTCAGTGCTTGACGTGCTAAAAATTTCTTAACACCTTACCTGCTCTTTATTGGAGCCCGATGGTGTAATTGGCAACACAACTGGTTTTGGTCCAGTCATTCTAGGTTCGAGTCCTAGTCGGGCTGCCATAAAAAAGACGTCCTTGTGGCGTCTTTTTTTGTGCCCTTGGCCCATCGGAATCTAGGTTTATCTCCCAAGAGCATTGAGCAGTTTTAAAGAAGTTGATTGCCTCTATCTCCGATGATCGTTGAAAATTCGATATGCCAATCAGAAAATCAAAGGGTATTATGAAAGCTTATTGGAAGTCTCTAACTGCCATTTTATTGTTCCTGCCTGGTTTTTTGCATAGCCAGAGTCCTGAACCACCCAATGTGACGGTGGATATCCTAATCGGCCCTAATACGGGAGTTGCCGGTAGTAGTCCTTCGGTGGAGTGGGATTTGTTTTCTTATCCGCGATTCAGTTCGTCCGGATCCGGAGTTTTCAAAGCTCGATTCATTGATACTGTTTTTGACCCTTCTACTCCAGGGGCTGGGTACGGGTTACTCCAGTTAAATGGACTTAACTCGGCTAGCGTTTTATTTCGTGATGCGGACCGAGAATATGACACTATCCAATTTGATTCGTTTTTCCCGACTACCACTGGATTGTATTATTCCGCTACACCGGAAGAAGAAACTCGAAAGAATATCTACAATAACGATACAGGTTCTCTTGTAGAGCAGGACGGAGTGCTGCGTTTTGCCAGTGACAACGGTACCGTTATCTTTAGCAATTCTATTGAAGGTTTTGTCTCCAATATTTCAGTGATTAAACCGGGAGGTGTTGCGAAGGCACTTGTCAAAAGCGGTGATCCGGTGCCTGGGCTCGATGGGGGTTCATTTAAGGGACTGTTTAAGGAGCATGTAAATCCTGAAGGGAGAGTTGCTTTTGCAGCTACCTTGGAAGGCACGGGGGTAGATTTCACAAACGACTGGGCTTTATTTAGAGAGACTCTTTCGGGCGAGTTAGAGATCGTAGTAAGAGAAGGTGATTTAGCACCTACTGATCTTCGACTCCCAAATCTTGCAGCGATATTTAGTATTTCGCCCAATCAAACCGGATTCGGTTTTAATGGCACAGGTGCTTTAGCGTTTATTGCTGGCACGACTTTCGATGAAAATACATTCGGTTCTGGGAACTCTGTCTTTTATTCATATGCAGATTCTGAATCTCCACTGGTGTTGGTCGCAACTTCTGGGGTGGAAGAACAAACGTCTAATGGTGCTATTACCTTTGCGCAGTTTAGTTACTCCGAAAACGGGTCAAAGATTCCTCCCGTCGTGGATTCATCAGGAGACGTCATATTTATCGGAACGCCTCTAATAGGTACAGAGTTTGGTCGTCCTTCAATTTGGCGTTGGGATTCGGACCCCGAGTCTGAGGTGCCGTTAAGTAAAGTAATAGATTTAGATGATCTGCCGTTGGTTGACGCAGACAATCAGCCGATACCGGATCAGGAGGTGCAAATCAGCAGTCTCTCAATCAGTCCGCTTGGACGAATTGCGCTTTTAGGTGCTGTATATAGTGGAGGTGATGGAGTCGCCCAAGTACTATGGGCGCAAGATGAAAACGGGACCTTTAGCAATGTGATTACCCGTAATCCTTTTTCTGACAAATTCTATCCCAACGAAACTTTGACTGTCGGCGATGGAACAGGGGGCGGTGGATTACTTGTGGAGAAAATCGCAAGTTTAAGTACACCGGATGGCGGAGCCACCGATGCGTCGGGTGGGCAGGACGGATTGTTTACTCCATGGTGGACGCCTGAGGAAAGGCTGATCTTCTCCGTGGCTATCAATTTGAACGGTGTATTTACATCTTACATTTGTCAGGCGACTATCGGAAAGGCAAACGTGATTCCCAAGGGAGATACTTTCATCTGGGATGGAGGAGCGGGTACGAACGACTGGGAAACGATCACCGATGGGCGAAGTAATTGGAAAGACAGTTTCGGTACGCCCTGGGACAAAGTACCGGGTTCCATGGGGAATGAGAAAGTGATTATCATCGCTGGGTCGAACGTGGAGTTGAACGCCAACGTCTCTATCCGCGAGCTGACTTTGGAAAATTCAATGCTTTCGGTATCGGCAAACTTGGCATTCACTGATTCTTTCAAAGGAGTTGAGGGTTCGGTATTGAATCTGGAATCAGGTTCTCAGATCAACTCGGAGGGTGACTTTACTACTGCGGGAGCTATTGTTAAAAATGGCTCTGTAGCATCCACTGTCAAAATCGACGATTTCGAGGTGAACGGTGGTTCCGTGACACTCAAGAGTGGAACACTCAATTTTGAGAATACGATTAGTAACTTTGTGGATACAGCTGTTTTGGTTGAGAATGGACTGTTCGCTTTTGACGAAAACGTTACTGCGTTTCGCGGTGCGAATACGACGATCGTGGTTAAGAATGGAACGCTTGACCTCGATGTCTTTGCACTGTCTTTCGAGGATGGTGTTGGGGTAATGACCGAATCATCAAAATCAACGGTCAAAGTTGGTAGAACTGATTCAGCTGAATCTGCGTCCATTACCTTAAGGTCTGGTGGTTCAGTAGAGCCTAGGACTTTCACCTTAAACGGCTCCGGAAAGTTTGAGCTAAGAAAAGACATCGATCTGGCTGCGGGGGACCGATTTGTTAATAATCAAAAGGGTCCGGAAGGCACCGGTTTGTTTATCAATATTGCCGGAGATGATGCGCTTACGGTACCAGACGGGGCCGTGTTCGAAAATAGAGGCAAGCTTACGGTGCAAGATGGTGGACTGATCTATGCCTCCGAATCGAATGTGGGGAGCGAAATTTTGAATAGAGGCGAGCTGATTGTGCCTGAAGAATCTCAGTTCGACAGGCTAGATTTTCGAAACGAGAGTGTCTTTCGAGTTGATGGAACGATCAAGCTTGGGCGCGTGGAGTTTATTGCAGGTTCACAGACGATTTTGAACTCAGGTGTTATAGCGCCTTTTGGAAACCTCAACAGCGATGTCCACTTCCTTGTAGGTTCCTTAGTCATTCCGAAAGGTGAGGGCTGCCGCATCGAGTTACCGAGTCAGTTTGCTCTAAATCCACCACAAAGGCCTGTAAACTTCGAAGCGACTCTCCTTTCATTTGGCGATGCAGGTTCGCTGTTGATTGAGAACGCGGTGTTGGGAAGTGAGACTTCGATTGGGGTTGATGAGGATACTGAAGTGACCTTTGACAACTTGTTGTTCTCGAAGGCCTCAATCAGCGGACTCGGAAAGGCACTATTTAAAGGCGCTATTCAACCGCGTGCTGAAGGAGGAGAACTCTCTATCGGTACCTTGAACTGGGAAATAGACGGCGCAGAGTTCGGGCGAAGGTTGGATGAGGCTGTTTCAGCTGAGTATCATTTTGAGGGTGAAATGGTAGATGACGATGACGACGGCGATCCAGAATCTAAAGGTAGCGGTATAATAAAAGACATAAATGTCTTTCCCGGTTCAAAGCTATTCGCTAGTTATGGCGTTGATGTATTGGTGGAGGGGCCTTTTCGCTTGGCGGAAGTGCCTATTGTGGTGGCGGGCGATTGGACTATAGTGACGGATGTCGTGCCGCTGAACAACGAACGCTCTACGATAAGCTTGGTAGGATTAAGCTCTTCCTTGACAATTGGCGACGAGACTGACCAGACGTTTATGTTCGATATTGATATCGACGTCGGAAAATATTCCGACGTGGTGATAAAGGAGAATACGGTTGTAAGTGTGTTCGGCATTCTGGACGCATTGAACCGCGGGACGCTCAGTAAAGGCACTTGGGACATCCGGGATGGTGCTTCATTTATCCTAGATTTTCCGACATATCCAAACGAGATCGAAATAATTGAAGAGGGCGTGGTTGTAGAACTCGGTAAGGCGCACCCGACCCTCGCGTCTTTTCAGAATCTACCCAATCCGGAAAATGACCTGACGATTCTGGGTACCTTGGAATTGGGGGGTGGAGCAATTCTGAATATGACTGGGAGAACAATATTCAATAAGAAAAATTTGAGGATCAAAGAGCCTGAGCCAGGAGAAACACAAGGTAAGATCATAGGGGACGTGGAGAGCATCCGTGGACAAGTTCAAGGTATTCCGGTCTTGGCGGGTACTATTAATATTGAAGGTAACCTGACTACCGATGGCATTATTTCGCTAGGCGCTTCCCCTGGGTCCGGTCTCATAACGGGTAATCTCACTTTGCTACCGGGCAGCGATATGCAAGTTGAGTTTGCTGGGTCTGAGCCTGGTACGGGATTTGATTTCCTCGAAGTGGGCGGCACGGCCAATCTGGATGGGAAATTGACGCTGTCTTTGATAGATGAATACGTCCCGGATACTGAAGCTGAGTTTCTATTCCTTAAAGCAGGTATGGTTTCTGGAAGCTTCAGCAACATTGATCAGGGTGCTCTCGGTAGGCAGCGGCGGTTCGATGTGACTACGGGTGCAGAAGGTCTGACGGCGACGATGCAGGCATTGTCGATCGCGAGTTACGCGGATTGGCGGGCAGCGTTTTTCAATGAGACGGAAGTGGCCGATGATTTGATCAGCGGAGTGGGAGCCGATCCCGACGACGATGGCATCGTAAACCTTGTGGAGTATCTATCGAACGGACTACCGAAAGGACCTTCAGTGGAGCCGCTGATGTTGGTTCAGGATTCACCGGATACCTTTCTGCTTCAATTGGCCAATGGAGTCCCCGACTATACCTGGCAGTTGGAAACTTCGACTTCTCTGGAAGGATGGTCTGCGGTTGATGTCAGCATCACGGAGCTTTCGGTAGAAGAGGATGTTTCCTTTTTCAGTTTAGATCTACTGACTCCGGCTGCCGACGGTGACCGCTTCTACCGGTTGGGGATAGAGACGTCACCTTGATGCAATTATTTTCCAGAGAGGCTTAATTTGTGCTGGGAAGTTGTAAATGGACTCTTCTCGTGAGCATAAATTTCTGATCTTATTCGGTTTCTACGTAGGTTTCTGGGGTATGCTTCAGGGGCTGACGGTAAAACTAGTGCCGTTAGATCTGTCATGGTTTGGTTTGGGTGTGTTGGCCTTTAGTTACGGAAGTTTTGCGCATGCGTTTACCTTTCCTTGCACGGACGCGGTCGCCGAAATCTGGGGCGCTAAGCGTGCCCGTTTTATGGTGTACATGGGAACGGTGGTGTATGTAGTGTGTACCGCGTTATTATTTGTTGGAGTAGGCTTGCCGCCGGCAGAGGGCTGGCCACATAACGAAGCCTACGGTGCGTTGTTTAGCGGAGCACCCCGGATCGTCTTGGGGTCGTTACTGGCGACGGTTTCCGCTCAACTGTGGGACGTGTATGTTTTTGAATGGGTTAAGAAAAAGACCGGTCCGCGTTACCTGTGGTTGCGCAACAACGTATCAACGCTTGGTTCTCAGCTCATGGATACGAGTATCTTTTACACGGTGGCCTTTTATGGGATTATTCCTAACGACGTTCTACCCAAACTCATTTTGGGGACCTATCTGCTAAAGCTGGTAGTAGCCGTTATTGATACTCCGATCGTATATCTGGTGGTCTATTGGATCACCGGAAAGTGGACTTCCGATGGAGATCTAGATCACGAGAAAGAAGAATTACCCTTGGGATAACAGTTTCACCAGCAGCTTTTGTGAGGTTCCAGAATTATGTCTCGGACCTCCTCGAAAGGCCCATGGATGTCGAATGACTTTTGCCCGGCCTCCAGCACGACGCGGGACGAGAGTGTCATGGTCGGGTTGTCTGGGTGGTTGCCGGTCATGGCTTTGAGGTCTTCTTCCGAAACACCGTAAACCAATCTTCCTATGTTGGCCCAGTATTGGGTTCCCGCGCACATCGCGCAGGGTTCGATGGTTGTCACCAAGGTGCAGTCCCACAGGTAGGACTCCGGGTAAATAGCAGAGGCTCTGCGCGCCAGTTCGTTTTCAGCATGTCGAACGGTATCAATATTTCCCTGACGCATGAGAATGGTCTCATCGTCGGGTGCTACGAGAACGGCTCCGAATGGCATATGTCCGTGGGCCATCGTTTCGAGTGAAACTTCATGGGCAGTCTCGAGGTGTTTGAGCATTTGGGATTTGTCCATGAGTGAAGTCTTATAAGGTTATTGGCCCGAAGGAATGGTGTCTTTGTAAGTTTCCCAGTCTTTCAACAGCGCTTCAATGACAGGACTTCCGGTAAGGTAAACATTCTCCAACGTTGGGATGTATGCAGAGTAGTGACCGACCGTTTCACCTTCCAGGCTTTGCGCGGCGGTAACGCTGTCGATAGGTCGGGTGTAATTGGTGACCCCTCGCAAGACCATGACGCGGTCGATGTCGGCCCTGCCAGCATTATCCAGGCGAGTGATGGCCTGCATCGTTCCGGTATCTTCCATCGCGGAGGTGAAGAAATCGCCGTCGCCTTCGGTCCAGTAGTTGACCCAGCCGTTGGCCCAATCGTTCATGAGTGCGCCGTGCCAGTAAGTGGCTGCGGCGAGGTGGGAACCTATTTGCACGCGTGGAGGGTGTTGGGCGCCCGCAAAATCTTTGAATTTAAGCCTTAGGTTTTCCGCGCCTTCATCGGTAACCAGCTCAATATCTTTGGTGAGTGCATAGGCCCAGTTCAGCAATCCTTCGTTTAATTTGTAGCGCACGCCCCAGTGTTGATCTGCATTGGGCATTGGGAGTTGGTAAGGCGCCTTCATGCGAAAGGGAATGTATCCGGTCGGCCAGTCTTGAGGGGCTTCACGGGGGTCGATCTCGTGTCCGATATCACCATCAATTGCCCAGTCCGTCCAGACCGCGTCTGCGGGGGATGTGTCTTCCGGGTCCCCCCCGGCAATCCCCGCGACCAGCCAGTAGGTATCGGTGAAGTCGAAGCGCGGGTCCATACCAAGCCCCATAATGGTGGCAGTGGAAAACTGGGTGCCTATACCTGTAGTGACTCCAAGTATACCTGTCTCGGCATTGTACTTAAGCGGGGAATGTCCTTGGGGAAATTCCAGGGTTTCATCCAATGGAAGACGCTCAACCCAGTATTGAAACTCTCCGGGCCGATCACCGAGGTCATCGCCGATCTCGAACATGGCGATAACGACGACTTTGATCGGTATGGGGCTATGTTGATTGCTCCAGACGGACGCGAAACAGGATACGAATAGAATGATCGAAATGAAATATCTGACGGTGCGCATTGTGCGAGTGTCGCAGATTCAATGCCACTCTTGCAACTCTGGCATTTTGTTTGCTTTAGTGACGATGTGAAATGGCTCGATCAACTCTTTAACATCAGTCCACAAGGCAGCACGGTTCGTACGGAGATACTTGCAGGAATCACCACTTTCGCCGCAATGGCGTATATTCTGGTGGTGAATCCTTCTATTCTTGCGGCGGCCGGCATGCCTCAGGAGGCGCTGATAACCGTAACCGCGATTGCTGCAGCCTTGGGATGTTTCCTCATGGCTTGGATGACCAATTATCCAATCGCGCTTGCGCCGGGGATGGGGACCAACAGCTATTTCGCCTTTGTAATTTGCTTGGGTATGGGGGTGCCTTGGCAGGCTGCGCTGAGTATGACGTTCTGGAATGGCTTTGTGTTTCTTATCCTTTCGGTAACGGGTATGCGGAAGAAAATTGCCGAGTCGCTGCCTAATGGACTAAAAGTGGGTATCCAGGTAGGTATCGGATTTTTCATTGCGTTTATCGGACTGAAGAACGTGGGCATCGTTGTAAATCACGATGCGACGCTGGTGACTGTTGGTAGTTTAAAATCGCCAGCTTCCATACTCGTGATCCTGGGAGTCATATTCATGACGGTCCTTTCGATTAAGAAGTTTCCCGGTGCGATCTTACTTTCGATTCTGGCGATCACAGGCATCGGGTTTTTTATTACCAACGGAGGTACGGCGATTACGGCAACCCCTACGGGAATCGTTTCGGTGCCAGCGGGTATTGGTGAAACCTTTATGAAATTGGATATTCTTTATCCGTTTCAACATTGGCAGGCGGCTCTGCCAGTCATTCTCACGCTCCTGATCCTGGATTTGTTTGATAGTATTGGCACTTTAGTGGGGCTTTCCCGGCGGGCCAAGTTGCTCGATGAAAATGGAAATATGCCCAATATGGGCAAAGCGCTTACGGCTGATTCGATTGCTACCATGGGGGGGGCTCTTTTGGGGACTTCAACCACCACCTCCTACATCGAGTCGGCGGTGGGCATCGAATCGGGAGGTAAGACTGGTCTGACTGCGATTTCTTGCGGTATCTGCTTTCTGCTAGCACTCATATTTACGCCGATTCTGACCATTGTGCCAGCGGTAGCGACGGCCCCTGCATTAGTGATGGTGGGGGTATTCATGGCGCAAGGGTTGAAGGAACTTAATTTTGATGACCTTTCCGAGGTTGCTCCTGCGTTTTTGACCATGCTTATGATCCCTCTAACGTTTAGTATAACCGAAGGGATTGGTATCGGCTTGGTAACGTTTGTGTTTGTGATGCTTCTGCTGAATCGCGCGAAAGAAGTGCCCCTTTTCAGTTACCTGGTTGCAGCTTTGTTTTTGTGTTACTACGGTTTGAAGTAAGTTTTTGTATCCATTATGAAATTCTCGTTCTTTAACCGTTTACTTCGAATCAAAGAAGCCCGTTCCAAAACTGATATGTCCTCTGGAGATCCCGGTCGGCGTGCATTCTTAGGTAAAGGCTTGTTAGCTGCCATGGGCTCGGGAGTTTTGCTGGGGGGGCGAGAAACGTCCGCAGCGGAGCCTAAACCCATCATAGGACCTCGCATGGTGATAGAAGGAGGGGACGCGACTCCATCGGTTACCTGGTCGACTTCGGACGAAGTCGAGTCTGTCTGGTCGCAGATTAAGTCAGAAGCTTCGGACGAGGACCTGTATCGCATTCTGTATGCGCTTCCGAAAGGTGGCGATATTCACCATCACCTCGGTGGGGGTATGCTTCCGGAAATGATCTGGGAGATTTGTACGGATAAGAAACGCAACGGCGGGCAGACTTTCTTTGCGCGGGTCAGAATTTCCAGCTTGGATCTGATCGACGTCGGCCACATGAAGGATTCCCGAAATCTCTCAGGCTGGGTGACTATTGCCGATTATACCTACGACCGTCTGGAAAGATCGGTTCAAAAAGATTTTAAGCCATTGGCCGATCTGAACGATCGCGAAATGGATGCCTGGAAGAAAGCTATGTTTCTCGATCATGACGGGGAGGGGCGCGACGAGTTTTTTGAATACATCTGGAATCGTCTGGGAGATGTATTGACCTCATTGGATGTGGTTAAAGAACTCTTGGTTGAGAATATGAAACGCTTTGGAGCTGAAGGGGTTCGCTACCTGGAGATCCAAGCGCGTTATAAAGGCTGGTTGGATGCCGAAGGAAATGAGATCTCTCCAGAGGATTCTACAAAGATTTGGCTCGATCGTTTGGAACAGGACGATGCGAAGGAGACGGGAGTGCTGGTTCGTTTCCAGACTATCGTGCTACGATTCACCGAAACTGCAGAAGCGGATGTAGAGGAGTACTTTGAGTTTACATACAATCACCCTCAATTGTGGTTGGGTATCAATATGGCCGGTCGCGAGGACGACAATCGTGGTTATCCCAGCCGGTTTACAGAGGTGTATGATCGCATGTTGGCAAAATTCCCCGGGGTTGGAATCTCCATCCACGCGGGCGAGGCCGAGAAAAAGGATACGCATATCTTTGATACGCTCCGGTTGGGTGCGACCCGGATTGGTCACGGTATCAATCTTTTTCGGGATGCCCCGACGATGCAAATGATGCGGGGTTCGAATTACCTGATCGAAATTAATTTGGTGAGTAATCATCTGTTGGGTTACACGCCCGACCTCAGTAAACATCCGTTTCCTATCTATATGCGTCAGGGGATTCCTTGTTGTTTGAATACGGATGACCGTGGCATGTGGCATTCTAACATGACCGATGAATATTTTGTAGCCGTGAAAAACTTCAACCTTAGCTGGAAGGAACTCGTTGTGCTCGGTGAAAACAGTCTGAAGCATAGCTTTCTGGATGACGCTACGAAGGCCCAACTGCTCCAGGATTATTATTTGGATATTGCTGCGTTTGAACAACGATTGAAGGTTCATAGTATTCGTTCCATAGCTATGTCCTCTAAAGCAGTTACTTATGAATATGGCAGGAACCACCTTCATTTAAATATTACTTAGGTCTTCTATGAATCGATTTAGCGTTTCTCCACTTTCCACGCTCACTCAGAACCTTGCCCGCGTTGCCTCCGGGACGGTTGCTCCCGACCTTGTAATCAGAGGTTGTCATATTTTATCCACCTATACTGAGCGGATGCTCAGCGAGAAGGAAGTGTGGGTGTCTCATGGGCGTATTGCAGCCATCAAACCTGTGGGATCCTTTCGGGGGGATGCGAAAGTCTACGATGCGCAAGGAGGGATCTTGGCTCCCGGATTGGTGGATCCTCATATCCACATAGAGAGCAGTATGATGACTGCTTGTGCCTATGCAGAACCAGCCCTATTGAATGGGACGACCACCATTTTCTGTGACAGTCACGAAATAGGCAACGTATGCGACACTGCGGGCATTGAATGGATGTTGGAAGACTCCCGTGTCGCTCCCTTGAATATTTTTCTGACACTTCCGAGTACCATACCCGCCACGAGTAAGGCATTTGAAACCTGCGGCGGGGACCTCACGCCAGCGAAAGCGGGTGCTATGTTCGACGCTTGGCCAGAGATTGTGGCCTTGGGGGAAAAAATGGATTTTGTCCCGGTTTGTATGGGAGACGATCGATCTCATGGGGTGATTCAAGAAGCGCTGAAACGTGGCAGACCGGTGTCGGGTCATATTTATGGGCGAGAGTTTGTCGGTGCCTACGCTGCTAGTGGTGTAACTGATACTCACGAAGCGATAGATCGGGATATTGCGGACGACTTTTTGGAAGCGGGCATCTGGGTTTTCCTCAGAGGCGGCCCCCCAACGACTCCATGGCACAGCCTGCCGGAAGCGATCAAGGCGGTTACCGAACTGGGAGCCAGTCCCAAGCGGGTTTGTGTGTGCACGGACGACCGTGATGCGGATGACCTGTTTGTGTTTGGGATGAACTGGGTGGTGACAGAAGCTATCAAGGCGGGTATCGATTTGCCTACGGCATGGTCAATGGGCTCATTGCATCCGGCTACCCGGTTTGCGATGGATGGAGACTTCGGTGCTCTCGGACATGGTCGGCGGGCGGATATGGTTCTATTGAATGATGATCTGCAAGTGAAGAACACCTGGTATGGTGGAGAACTGGTAGTGGAAGACTCCAAGGTAACACCCGTTTTGGATGCTCAGTTGTCCAATGATCGTTACCAGTATCCGAAGAAGGCCTACGAAACGGTCATAATGCCGACTGAGTTTAAGATGTTCCCAGAACCGCCATCCGTGCCGTCCGAAGTGACAATTCTCCGTACCGAATTGCCGGGTATTATTACCCTCCATAAAAAGGCGAAGTTGGAAAAACCATCCAGCGATTGGAGTCAATTTCTCGCTGACAACGATTGTTGCCATATGGCTGTGATCGAGCGTTACGGTGTCGAAGGGAATGTCGCCTATGGTTTCCTGCAAAATTTTGGACTCAAAGAGGGAGCGGTTGCCAGCAGCGTTGGGCATGATGCGCACAATGTAATCGTGGCTGGCTTCGACGAGGCTTCGATGAGACTTGCAATCGAAACGATTCGAGAATCCCAAGGCGGTGTGGT
Source organism: uncultured Opitutaceae bacterium (assembly GCA_964352065.1). Taxonomy (GTDB): domain Bacteria; phylum Verrucomicrobiota; class Verrucomicrobiia; order Opitutales; family UBA2995; genus UBA2995. Next base: position 1,634 of record CAYGQM010000006.1, on the reverse strand, counting down.
TGTTATTCAAGGGGGGAAGGTGGAGGCTTTTGTGGCTCTGCCGATTGCTGGACTTATTTCCGACATGCGGGCCGGAGACGTGGCGGAAGCCGCTTCGAAAGTAAAGGCTGCCTGGGTAGCGGCAGGTTGCACGCTACCATACATGGGGTTCAATTTATTGCCCTTGTCTGTGATTCCTGAGATTAGGTTGACGGATAAGGGATTGGTCAAAGTACCTGAGATGGAAATCGAACCTCTTTTTACACCGTTGGTCTAGGACGTTTAGAGCTCTTCCATCAGTTTAAACAGAAACTGGGTCGCGTGTTCTGAGGACCTGTCATCGTAGATATTTTCGACGTTCTTGCCTTCCTGTCCTCCCGCGAGATCGCTGACTGCTCGAATGATTACCCACGGAATTTCGTTAACATAACATACTTGGCCAACAGCTGCCGACTCCATTTCGGTGACTTCGGCATTCCATACCCTTCGTGTCCACTCACGGTATTCAGCATTGTCGAGAAAAACGGATCCTGTGACTGCATTCCCGCCTATCTGATATTGTATCTCTCTTCCGTCGTCCATAATGATGGGACCCATAGATTCGGTCGCTCTTTTCGAAGCCTCTAGCAAGCTGGCAGTAGCGGCAAAGTAGGGTGTGTCGGTAGGGCGGTCAATCCCGTCTTTTACGATGGAAACTTCATCAGGATGAATCATGCCAAAGTTTTCCTAGCGGGGAAACTCTTTGAGACTGGTATTTCTGTCATTGTGGTGCGTGAGTTGCGACAGGTAGTAGTCAGCGAGTATATAGCCACCTTGCCCGTCGGGATTCGCGTAGTTGGATTCGTCGTGATAGTACCACCGTGCGGGGACAGTGACATCTCCAGGATGAAGTTCAGGATTTACCGCACCTGCAATTCCGGAATAGAGCACCTGCTTGATCGGGAAATAGTCCAATGCCATCTGCACAGTCATTGCCGCATTCGTGATACTAACACCGGTGACAAATACGATGATGGGATCATCACGAAAAGTTCCCAGGTAGTATTTCACTCCCTTAAAGGTTAAGGTTTCATGGATCTGCGTGTCTTCCCTTTTTTCGATCTCGTTTAAGATCGCTTCAATCTCAGGTCTATAGGCAGCGACGATGGCGGTGAGGGGAGGAGTATTGAACTCTGATGGACCGTAGTTCGGAGATTCTGCGGGTTTACAGGAAACAAAGCAGGCAATGAGCAGTGAGAGTATAGACGCTCGCCCCACAAGATTGAGTTTTTGCATAGGAGTTAACAGCAGGAATTAATCCTGTTTTCCTGCTGTAGGAAGTAGTCCTCTAATCGCTTTTCTTGAAAACTTTTGAGTTCGATTGGCTACACCCACAACCTCCCGAACCGCAGGCTTTCGGAGTCTTCCATTTCTTGAAATAATGCCGTCCTAAATAGGCCGTGGTGCCTATTAGAATTAATGTGATTACTATGGAATCTAGAGTGGGCATTGGTCGCTAAAACAAATGGGTGCCTAGCTGGTAACTGATCACAGCTCCCAACCACGCAAGCGCAGTCATATATACGAAGGACGCAACAGCCCACTTTATTCCCGCTTCTTTAATAATAATGGAAGTGGTGGCGCCGCACTGAGAACAAAGGGCAAAGAATACCATG
>CAYGQM010000005.1:0-132856 GCA_964352065.1 uncultured Opitutaceae bacterium | reverse complement strand
CTGGGGGGGCTGGGCGTAATCAGCTCTTTAAATTGGGAGTGGGGGGTGCCACCGCTGCTACGGCCTTAGCCTCCTTTGATACGCCCGTGTATGCGCTCGCCATTGACCGGGATGGAACACTCTGGGCGACAACGGGTGGTGGGTCACTTTTGGAAATCGATCCTACAACGGGAGGTGTGCTCGGGTCTTTTGGCGTGGGAGTGACTCTTGGTTTGGCGGCGGATCCGAATTCACCGAACCTGTATGTAGCCACCTCTGACGGTATCCTGATCTTCAATACCGATGCGCGGCAATTCTCTTCCTTCTCTCAAACCCTCGTCGAGGGACTTGCCGTTGCGGATGATGGCACGGTATGGGGCATCGAGTGGCCAGGTGATGCGGAAGCCTCCCGTCGTCTGGTGACCTTCGACGTAAAAGGACGGGGAACGGTAGTCGCTGATCTGGATGCCCAAGCGTTGGCTTTGGCGTTCGGTCAACCGGGCACGCGCTTGAGTGGCCTCTTGTTTGTGTCCACGGTTTCCGGTGACCTATTCATGTTGGATACCGTTTCATTGGACTCGGTTCAGGTGGCCTCTGGGCAGAACCGCGGAGCCTTCCTGGCATCTGGTCAAGATGGGCGACTTTACTTAGGGGGAACAGACGGAGTGGATGTATTATTCCCATTGAAAGCTCCTGAAGTGATTGCCACAGATCCCGTCGATCAGGCTGGAGTAGCACCTGGCATTAACCGGGTAAGGATTACGTTCGATTCATCCATGTTCCGCGGAGACTTTTCGGATCTTCGCTCGGTAACGAATCCGGCCAATTATCAAATCATCGATATGGCGACCGGCTTGGAGGTTCAGATCGGGTCCGCACTCTATGATCCTGATACCCGTTCGGTCACCCTGGTATTCGATGTATTGTCACCGTCGCGTTATGAACTACGCGTTCTGAGTACGATCGAAGATGACCTGGGTAACGCCCTCGCCGCAGCCTACTCTACTGCATTCGCTATCACCGAAGACCGTACGGCTGAACTCCAGGGTAGTGTCGAATTTAGAAATACCCGCCTCAATCGCTTCATGGGCACAGTTTCAGTCGATGTGCGTTTGAGAAATACGACGGCTGCAAACCTCGGTGGCCCTATCCGTATCCACTTTACGGATTTGGTAGATAAGGGATTAAACCTGTATTCTTCGGAAGGAGAGCAGATCCCCGCTTTCGTGGATGTGGTTCCGATTGACGGACTGTTGGAACCGGGCGGTATATCTGAGTGGGTTACTATCACCATTCCAAATCCCTTTGCATTAGGAATTTCCCTGGCAGATGTTCGTATTGAAACCGGTGTTTCGACAGCGGCTCGGCCGGAATTTACTTCGAATCCCTTGACGGATGGTAGCGCTGGGATCGCCTACCAGTACGATGCGGACGCAACGTCAGCCAGCGATTCGTTAACCTTCCTGCTCGTTGCAGGGCCTGATGGAGCGGTAATTGATCCGTCAACCGGACTCTTGAGTTGGACACCTACCACCACGGCAAGAGAGAGCACCGTATTTGAAGTGCGGGCGATCGCTGCGGACGGCAGTTACTCCCGGCAACGTTGGACGGTCAACGTATCAGGGCTTAATCGTCCACCGGTTATCTCCAGCATCGGGGACGCCACCGTGACGGCTGGTGAATTGCTTACCATTCGTTTTACAGGAGTGGATCCTGATGGAGACCCGTTGACCTGGTGGATGGATAATGTGCCAGCCGGTGCGTCCTTTGATTGGCAAACTCGAACCCTCCGATGGACACCGGGAGGTAGCCAGCCGGGAGTGTATCGCGATGTTCGGGTAATCGCTTCGGATGGAATCAGTGATACGGTTCGCTCGTTCACTATCACGGTCCTTCCGGGAGACCTCGCTCCTGAGTTTACACAACCGGTCGATAGAAGCGTGGGTGAGGGTACTACGCTGACCTTCGACTTGCGTGCCACGGATCCTGAAGGTGAGGATATCACCTATACCTCTTCCAACTTACCTTCGGGAGCGATCCTGGTTCCCGATTCGGGTAAATTCATTTGGACGCCAGATTACGATCAGAACGGAATCTACGACGTGGTGTTTACTGCCGACGATGGAAGTTCCACCACGGATCGCATGGTTCGAATTACCGTGCTCAACGTCAACGGACCAGTGAGATTTATTCCGCTGGATACGCTGGTCGTTCAGGAAGGACTTCCCTTCAATGTGCGGGTTGTCGCGATAGATCCGAATGTATCCGGTGGAAACACGGGTGGCGAGCTGGGAGAAGAAGCGCAGGATACGCTGACCTACACTTTAACAGACCTGCCTACGGGAGCGACTTATGATCCGGCTACGAAATTGCTTTCATGGACCCCAACCTATGCTCAGGCCGGCACTTATCAGATCAACTTTACAGCCACTAATGACGGTGATGGGACGGGTGTTCCGAACAGTGCAGAGTTAGTAGTAACGATTCAGGTACGTGATACGAATGGAGCTCCGGAAATTGTTGCAATCGACAATCAATTGGTTGCCGTCGACGGGAGCATCGATATTCCGATCATCGCTACCGATCCGGACGCAGGTCTATTGACTCTGAGCGTAGAGGGACTACCGGGTTTTGCTACGTTGATTGACAATGGCGACGGCACCGGACTGATTCGGGTAACGCCTCTTGCCGGTGACCGCGGCAATTATGCACTCACCGTATTCGTGACCGATGATGGTAACGGAATTCCTGCGACTGCCATTTCCGGAAGTGAAGCGTTTATCCTGTCGGTAACAGCGTTGAATGAACCGCCTGTATTGGAACGGGTGGGTGACAAGGTGGCTGTGATTGGCGAAACACTTATCTTCAATGTCCGGGTGGCAGACCCGGATCAGGACCCGCTGACCTGGACTGCAGATAATTTGCCAACAGGAGCCTCTTTCACGGGCACATCCGTATACGGTGTGGCTCGGTTCACTTGGACACCGACGGTCGCTGATACAGGAACCACATCGGTAACATTGCGAGTCACGGATAACGGTAACGACGGAGCGGATACACCGGTATCTGATAGTGAAACGATCGATCTCATCGTGAGAGCTACCAATCAGGCTCCGACTCTCAATCCAATAGGAGCTCAAGACGGATCGCAAAACAGTTTGACCGCGTTCACAATGACCGGGTCCGATCCGGATGGTGATAGTCTCACTTTTACGGCCGATCAATTGCCTCGAGGCGCTATCCTGGATTCGGTTACCGGTGAATTCAATTGGACTCCAGATTTTGCTCAATTTGGCGCTTATGACATCACCTTCTCAGTGACGGATGGAAATCTTTCCGATAGCGAAACTGTAACGTTTACGATTGAGCGAGTGAACCGGGCTCCCTTTATGGCCACTCCTCCTGCCATCCTGGGGCAGGAAGGGTTACGCCTCAGCTTCCTCGTAAGCGGGGGTGATCTCGATGGCGACGAGCTGATCTACTTTATCGAAGACCTGCCGGCGGGTTCGACCTTCAATCCTGAAACGCGTATCTTTACCTGGACGCCTACCTTCGATCAATCGGGGGTCTATGAATTGACCTTTGGGGTTCAAGATACTTCAGGGGCGAGGGGAACGGCAGATGCCCTCGTTCAGATTCTCAATGTGAATCGTCCGCCAAGTTTCCCAACGCCTGCAGCGAGTCAGCTTCTGGCAGGAGCGCTCTTTACGTTACCGGTGGGCGCGACGGATCCGGATGGTGATGCACTGATGTTTGCGATCACTGACCTACCTTCCGGTGCGAGTTTTGATTCTAGTACCGGCACCTTCACCTGGACCCCTGTTGGAGCCCAAGCAGGGCGCTATGACATTCCAGTAACCGTTTCCGACGGATTGGCCAGTGTTACCGAACTGCTAAGCTTTGTGGTAACTCAAGAGGCCGTTCCTCCATCCGTAAGAATCGATCTTACTCCCAGCTTCCCAACCTCTCCCGGTGGTGCGGTGATCGTTCAGGTCACGGCTAGTAGTATTGCCCCGATCGTTTCGCGGGGTCTTACCATCAATGGCATCGCCCAACCTCTCGATCAGTTTGGTCGGGCAAACTTCACCGCTCCTGAACCTGGTGTTTTCCAAGTGATAGCGACTGCTACGGATGGTGACGGAATTACCGGTACTACGACCAGCGAGATCCTGGTGCGCGATCCGACTGACAGGGCGGCTCCGGTCGTAACAATCGATATCCCGGACAATGGAGTTATCATTTCTGAAGCCACCGATGTGGTCGGCTCGGTAGCGGAGTCAAACTTGAGAGATTGGCAACTGATCCTCTCGCCAGTAAGCGGAGGAGACTCGGTCGAACTTGCGCGGGGTTCCGGTGAGCTAGACGGCCTGCTGGGAACGGTCAATCCGGGCAGTTTTGAAAATGGTTCATACAATCTGACTTTGATCGCCCGAGACATTTCTGGTCGGACTTCCACCGTCACACGGTTGGTCGAAATCAATACCTCTGACAAACCGGACGCTTATACCCGACTGGAAACGGATTTCAATTTGACGATCGGTGGACTCGAAATCCCGATTGCCCGTCTCTACTCAAGCCTCAGTGCGAGTAAGGAAGGAGCCTTTGGCTATGGGTGGCAGTTTGTGCTGGCAGAACCACGAATATCTTCAAGTGCGCCTCCAACCGGACGGGAAGTCGATGGATTTTACTTCGCCTATCGTCCTGGTGAACGAGTTTATATATCGTTGCCTGATAGTTCTAGGGTTGGCTTTACGTTACAGCCCGAGTTACTCGAGTTTGGAACTGAGTTCTATCGTCCAGTTTGGGTAGCTGACGAAGGAGTGGACTATACGTTAGTTAGCGCTTCAGCGATACTTACGTTTATAGACGGAGGTTTTTATCAAGTCGGAACGGGATTACCTTACAATCCTGAATCAGGTCGATTTGGATCCTTTGACTATGCAATCGCTGCCCCGAATGGAGATAGATATATCTACAGTAAGGAAGAGGGGCTTCGCGAAGTGTGGATGGCTTCCGGAGAGCGATTGACTTGGACCGATAGTGGAATTGTTGCAACCGATGGTTCTCGTGTAGCAATCGAAAGAAATAGCGATGGTTATATCTCACGAATTGTTGACCCGGATGGGGCGCAGGCCATCTACGAGTACGACGAATCGGGGAATTTGATTCAGGTAAGTATTCTCGAAAACGATAGTCGGACTTGGTTGGGGTATCGCACTACAAGTGATCATTTCCTAGTGGACGTTATCAGTGAAAATCCTGAGACCGTTCGGTATGATGCAAGGGGGCTTTTGTTAGGGGTTGATCCGGTGAACCAAATCCTACGCACTACTCGTGAGTTTCTCGGAAGTAGTGTCACTGGCTCGCTTGATCCAGCCGAGACTGATAGACTCGCGTTTATTTTAGGAGCTAATGAGCTCAGAACATCGCAGTCTGGGCGGATAACTATTGGTATCGAAATTAATGCGATCGGTGGGTGGACTCCCGCTGTCGCTTCGGTCGGTGGGATTACAGCAGGATTCACAAGCACTGGAATTGGAAGCAGCTTGGCGCTACTTACTCTAGATTCTGCCGGACCGTACGTGGTTGAGGTTGCCGGGTCTGATGCCCTTTCAGTAGGTGATTATACGGTGAGTTTCTTCCTTGCAGGTGATGCGAACGGGGATGGGGCAATTGATGGATTTGACGAAGGCATACTCAATGGAGCCCTTGGAACTTCCGTCGGAGACGCTGGATTTGTTGCAAATGGGGACTGGAATCGTGACGGAACCATTTCTGTTGATGACCGGGCCTATTTTGAAGCTGGATTTGGTTTCACCGCTAATCGGGCTCCGGTGGTAGACACGGGTGTATTTGATGTGCTTGGTGGCGGTTCGGTGACGATAGATTTAGTGGATTATGCTAATGATCCGGATGGTGATACGATTCAGTTTCTCGTGAGGGATACTCAGGGAGGAGAGCTGCGTCTAATTGATGGCGGCAGTCGGGCTATCTTCACACCGACACCTGGATTCAGTGGAGCAGCGACATTCTTGCTTTTAGCTGACGATGGTTCATTGCGATCCGCCTCAGCAACAATGACGATAAATGTCGCTGATGTAGTATTTACTGGTTACCGTATCGATGGATCTGGTACAGAGATTGGCATTGGCCAAACTTCTCAATTGGACCTATACGGCGACTACCTCGGTGGATCTATCGCCCTAGAACCCCGTGCTTACACGGTTAGCTCAAGTAATCCTGCGGTTGCCTCGGTAGGAGTAGACGGCACGGTAATAGGGTTAGCGGAAGGAACTGCCATAATTGAATTTCAGCTTGCGACTGGCGGTTCTGTGGCGACTGCCATATCGGTTGCAGAATCTGATTCTAGACTGGTTGAATTCTTCCCATCAAGTCTTGCATTGGATGTGAGTCAAACCCGGCAAATACAGGTTAGGGAACGCGTTGAAAATACGATCGTAGATTTGGCGCCGCAAAGTGAAGGGACGAAGTATTTTGTCAGTGATCCGACAATCGCAACGATCACAGACGGCGGGCTGATTACGGCACTTGAGGAGGGATTTGTTACCATAACTGTCGTCAATGGAGGCAAAAGCGAATCAGTTACGCTGGTTATATCCGCACCGGTTGAAAGTGGTTCTATTGTTGGAGTCGAAGGTGGTATAATAACCAATGGGGACTATCAGGTCGGCATTGGTGTCGGCTCCTTAGATTCAGCTACTCCGGTTACGGTCAATCCTCTTGGATTGAACGACCTCCCGTTAGACCTACCCGATGGTTTCGAATTTGGAGGTGGCATTGATGTAGATTGGGGTGGTTCTCTCACTGATACTCCGTTTAGTGTTGGAATGCCCGCTCCCGACGATTGGGAAGTTGGGCGAGAGGTGTTCCTTTTTCAGCAGATTACTGTGAAAAAAGCGGATGGATCACCGGACGAAATCGCCTGGTTGGTGGTTGATCAAATGATCGTTGATGAGGACGGGATTATGCGTACCAGCTCTGCAGCTCAAAATGACTTTTCTGATCCAGTTTCCGCCAAAGGGGCCGATTGGGTGAATCCCTCTGACAACCACGCAACTAATAATACCGCCAGAAGGCATATTGGTCTGGCGAGTAGGATGAGTCAAAGTGCGGCGAATTACTCCATGCAATTTAGTGCAGTGGGAAAAGCTTTTGCGGGTAGTCCAAGTCTAGTTGGTGCTATTGCTGCCTTTGGAGACCAGTCTGTTCGTGAAAAGGCGTTCAATGGTGTTGTTTCCATGCAAACTGTGCAGGGAGAAGGGGGTGGTGAATCTGGCCCGAAGTATTATGCTGTGAGCACTCCGTTGGGTGACATGCTGGTTCCGGCCATTTCAGGCTTTTTCTACAAGCTCACTGCCGGGACGCCGGATCCAGATGGACTCCTTGAACTTTCGGAGCAGGAAGTTAAGGTAGAACCTGGTGTTATTAAAGCAATTGCTGTTCCCCTACCTCCCCGCTTTGTTTTCAACAACATCCCTGCTCCCATTGTCCAAGGCGCGGAATTCCGCTTTTTCGAGGCCGAGGGCGGACTTGTTCCTCAATTGGTGATTAAAGGCCAGGATTTCACTTTGGAAAATCCCTATAGAGAAGGGAGACCCCTGGGCTCTGTGGTTCAAGACCTGTTTGTTACGATCGAAGTTGGCGGACGGGATACGGTGAATACCGAAGGTGACGGATTTCAAGCCATAGGCGGGCATGATTTTACCATCTACGGCGAAAATTTAATGCTGAGTGAAGATGGTGAGCTTATTGTCACCCTGCCTCCCGGTGCTCCTCTGGCTGGCGCTTTCGTGACTGTTTCTCGCCCCATGAATCTACCTCGCGATGGTACATTTAAAAAGCAAATCATCATCAGCAATCCCATCAGGCTTCTGCCTCAGCCAACGATCGTAATCGCTGCCAATGGAGGGGATGATTCCATTTCTGTTATCGATATCACTAAGACAGCGGACCTCGAAATAGACGGTGAGATGGTCCCGAAGAGATTTCCTGGAGAAATAATCAGGGCGTCGATTGAGGGTGGGGAACCCGATCAGTTTCTGGCGCCGCGCTCGGTGGTTACTACTCTCGATGGTACCAAAGTTTACGTGACTCTTCAATCCGGCGCTGGTGTAGCAGTCTTTGACGGGGTGACCGGGCTTCAGACAGACGTGGTACCGGATGATGAGGAGAAACCGGAGACTTTGGGAATTCAATATATAGCACTGCCCAAAGGAGCTCGGCCTTTCGATGCAGTGGCTGAATCTACCGGACGGTACTTGTATGTCAGCGACGCAAATTCAGGCGCTATTTATGTCATAAATATCGATCCCTTTTCACCTGGTTACCATACATTGGCACCGACTATAGCGGTTCCTGCTCCCCTTGGCTTGCGGGGCATTGCATTAAACTCGGACGGCAGCACTCTGGTTGCGACCGCACCAGGTCGCACCTTGTTTGGAGTTTATGCTAGTGAGGTGGGTCATCTGGTTCTAGTAGATACCCATGCGTCGACCCGCGAGGCACCCGAGTATTCAGAGATTATCGCTGCTGGACCTGAACCTTACGACATCACAGGTACGGACGACCCAGATGTCCTGCTGTTTGTTGACAGACTTTCAGACTCGCAAGGAGTGGGCGTACTGCGTCGTGTCTCTGTGGGAGAAGATATTGTATGGGAAACGCCAAGGTATATCAATCTCCTGGAATTCGGAATCATATCAAGCGCGACCGGTACGCGGAGTGAACAGGTATTTGGTGTTACAAATGCTTCCGGTATCACTTATATGCCAGCCAATGCACTAGGCGAGAATTTGGCGGAAGGACAGTCTTTCATTGAGCATCCTGGGTACGCTTTCATCACCGGTTACAACAAGTTTTCCAAGGACGATCCCAAACACGATCCTGCAATCGGGAATATTTTCCCTTTCGAATACCTGTTTGAAACTGCAACTGGCCAACCGCGTCAGATTCGACTTTCTGCCGGTGGCAACATTGGCATTATTCGCAATCCCTTGGGTAATTTCGACGATGAGGAAGAGAAGCCTCGCATTGTGGCAGCTACGACTCCAATCGACGCAGGTTTCCCGGAAGGGCTGGTATTGGCGGGAAACAACACTCAGCTTGTGGCTGCTATGCAGGGTATCGACAGTCTATTCTTCTACGATACGAGGGAGATTGTAAAAACCATCGATCTTGAAGTGAAGCTTGGCAACCAGGGTGATTACCTGAACAGTCCGGGGCCGGACAGTCCAGCCAGCCTTTCGCGTCTGGTTCGTGGGCCGTTGGGGACCATTCCAATCGATTCCTACAATTCCAGAATAAACATTCGTTCCCAGTATGGGTGGTATAAAAATGCGGCTGATGATCCCTGGACTTATGGTGTTTCTCCTATTGGATTGGCCGGTGAGTCACCGAATATTTTTGCTCCGCTCCGTTTAGGAAACTTACCACGTGGTCTAGCCTCAATTTCTCCAATAACCACTTCTATTCTTGGTCTAACGTTTACGCCCTATAACCAGACACCTACGTTACTCTCATTTCCAAATGACCCACTCACAATGGAGTCGGGGCTCAATTCCCAAGTAGAAATTTTAACGGGTGCCTTTAGAGAATCGCATGACCTTGTTACTTACCGAGCGCAAGATGAGAGGCGAGGATCTGTACTTCATTACGATTCCACTCGGGCAGAAAACCGACCGATTATTTATGTTGCATTTGCCGGATTGAAGAAGCCTGAGGATGACAGCCGAATCATTGCACGCATATCACTCAGACTGGAGGACGAAGTTTATCGCCCTGAAGGTCTGACTGAGGAAGAAGCCAATGAGTTCAGGCTGAATGTAGGCGATCTGATTCTGACTATTCCGGAGGAATTAGAAAAGGATGGTACTTACGGAATAGGAGTTCCTTTTGATTTAACCGAAGCAGAGACTGGCCTTTACACACTGGAGGTGGAATACGGCCAACTTAAGCTTTCAGATGGCAAATTTGAAACGGGACGTTTGCTTCAGTATGCCCAGCCTTATGCAGTTATTAACGACGTGGAAACCGAATTCGAACCCAGCAGTCCATTTGGTTCTGGATGGGGTTTGGCAGGTTACCAGGAGATTTTTATTGGAGACAGTGGCGTCATGCTGGTGGATGGGGATGGTAGCGAGCAAATCTTCCTTGCTCCGGATAAACCGGGAGAACCCTTTACCTCGGCATCATCCGCAGATTACTCGGAGTTGAAGCAATTGGAAGACGGTACCTTTGTCCGTCGAATGATTGATGGAAGGGTTTATAAATTCAATAAGGACCAGAAACTGGAGAGCCTAACAGATCGCAATGGGAACGTGATGCAGTATGTTCACGAGGAAGAAAGTTTGGTATCCATAATAGATCCAGTGACAAGTTTGGTTACCAAGTTCGTATACTCCGGTGATCGAGTTTCTCTTATTACAGATCCTGCGGGCAGAAGCACTCGTCTTGAATACGATGATGAAGGAAATTTAATCAAAATTGTAGATCCCGATCAGAGCCAGCGGACATTCGCTTATGAAAACGAAGATTTCAAGTACCTCATGACATCCCAGGTATTGAAGCGGGGACAACCGGGTGCAAATGATGATTATTCATCCTCATTTAAGGAGGAAGTGACATACGGTGATTTTGGCCGAGTAATGGAGAGCGAGCGTGTGGATGGTAAGGCTATAACTTTGAAGGCAGCTCAAGTCTTTGCAGTGGTTGATCTGGAAGACGCCAGACTCCTGGAGGGTTATTCTTTGGCTGAGTTGGCACTTACAACGAATCCGGACGAATTGGAGGCTGTTGCGACCTATTCAACTTTTAGAAATGAAACGCTCCTGTTCGGTCTCTCAACCTACGGTCAATTTATTTCTTCAGAGGAGGAAGACGGCACAAAACAGACCAGCAAAAGAATCCCAACAGGCCTGATAGTAACTCATACTGACCAGTTGGGGAATGTCGTAGAATACGAATACGACGAATACAATAATGTGGTTAAGATAACTGACTACCCTGATGGACCGGGGTCTTCTAGAGAGTCTACACTGACGCGGGAGTATGCTCCTGAAACATTCAACCGTTTGGTCAAACAGGTGGATGGTGTTGGTCGTACGACTACGTATCAGATCGATTCTTCAAACGGAGATATTCTCTCCATCACCATTTCGGGTGACAGCGGAGCTCCAGGAAATCCGAATTCAACCACAACCCGATATACTTATAGAAGTAGTGGGCAAGTTGAAACGATGACCGATGGAGTTGGAAATGTAACCAGGTACAATTACGGGCAGAATCAAAACGTTGAAAGAACTACGTTTGCAGATGGATTTTCAAGAGCGTTCACCTACGATGGAAGAGAAGGCAATGTGGAGTCTGTATTGGATGAGGACAATCGTTTAACTGAATTTGAGTATGACGCCATGAATAGAATGAAACTGCAGCGTTCTATCACTGAGGATGGCCCCCTCGAATGGAAAACGGATTACGATAAACAAGGAAATCGGATTCTATCAGAGAATAGTAGAGGTTCAGAAACTACCTATTCGTTTGACGAGCTGGATCGAGTTATTCGTCAAACAATTGATGATGGCGGGCTAAATCTTACTACATCCTTTGGCTATGAATTTGGTGCCTTTTCAACTGCGGGTTACGAAAACTCCGTTCCCAGCGATTCCCAATATACCTATCAGTACGCAAAGGATCCTGAAGGCGGGGTCACCGTGAAAGTCCTGAATAAAGACAACCTCCCAATCTTCAGTTTTGATCAGCTAGGCCGTAAAACTGAAAACAAATACGATAAGGCCAAGAGACTTTACCAAACAATACTTCCGAATGGGGGAGTCATCACTTTTACACTTGATGGTCGTGGTCGAGCCAAGGTTGAAACAGGTCCCAATAAAAAAGTGCCTGAAGTTGTTACAACAAAATGGGATGATGCCAACCGGATTGAAAGTCGGACCATTTCCAACAATGCCAATGGCGGAAGCCAGACTACTCGCTATGATTACAATCTTTTTGATGCGGAAGTGAGAGTGACCGATCCTGAAGACCATGTGAGGCTAAGCGAATATGATGCAGTAGGAAACATCACAAAACTCACTGAGGCTGCTACCTCTAGCACGCCATACGTAACTACCTATAGCTATGATGATCGCAATAGGCTGAAGACTTCAAATCAGCAAAACCTCTTGTTGTCGACTTACGGTTATACCGCTACCGGTAAGCTTAAAACGATTGATCAGCCTCTTGGGCGGCATACTGAATTTGCTTATGACGTTTTAGACCGATTAATTCGAAAAGAGGATGCAGCAGGACAGATAACTGTCATGAAGTATGACGGGGAAGGAAACCTAATTCGTCAGGTCGACGGTAGAGGTTTAGGTAGTATTGAGAACGACGAGTTTGCTACTAATTTCACTTACGATATGGCAAATCGGCTTACTTATATAACCGACCCCCTTGGTTATATTACAGAGCGTAAATATGATAAAGTCGGAAATCTGACTGAGCTTATTGATGCAAGAGCCGGTGGAGGTGGAAATAACGGCAGTTATAAAACCATTTACGAGTATGACGCTGCCTACCAGATGGTAAAGATGACGGATGCGGAACAGGGAATCACGCTCTATAGTTATGATTCGGGCGGCAATCTGATCTCAACCACCGACCCTAGGGGTGAAGGAAGTGCTAATCCCAATTTCACGACTACGATGACTTATGATAAGTCGAATCGACTACTGACGCTTAAAGATCCGTTATACCCGACGACCACCTACGAATATGATCAGATTGGCAATCTCGTGAAGATGACACCTCCCCAAGGTGAATCCTATGCGACTACTTATAAATACGATAAGTTAAATCGGAAAGTTAGCCATACGGTGGCTGGTGCGACCCAGGATGCCATCACTGAACGGATCGAATACAATTCCTTGAGTATGATCTCAGACACCTATGATCCCATGGGATACCATGTCCAATATAGCTATGATCCGCTTAACTACGTGAACGGTATCAAGGAAGCTGTTGGGACAGAAGTGGAGCGGGAGACTACCTACGAATTGGATGTATACGGAAATAGAAAGGTAATTCATGATCCCAGAGGGACCTATTATGACAAGACGCAAGAATTCGATAATCTTAACCGATTGAAAGAATGGTCCCAGAATACTGGAACATCTGAGAGCCCAGGTCCTGTTGCCCAGGTGGTCAATACCTATGATAAAGCTGGGCACCTAATTTTTCAATCAGATCCTCGTTCCGCGGATTTCATAACTGAGATGGTCTACGATCCGGCGGGAAGATTAGTTAATATTATCGATGCAGAAGGAAATGAGACAGCTCTTAAATACGATGAAGTGGGAAATCTGATTGCTCGAGTAGATCCGCGTGGAGGTGGAGATCCCGATAATACTGAGTTTGGAACAATAACGACTTATGATGGGCTAAATCGGAAGCTGTCAACGACTACCCCAACAGGAGCTGTAGGAGGAACCACAACCTATACCTACGATAGTGTAGGGAACCTAAAGTCGGAGTTAACTCCACGAAAGGCCTTAACCAAGTATGAATACGATGCCTTGAATCGACGTACGGTCCTAATTGACCCGTTAAAGAACAGAACGGAGTACGACTATAATGCCGCTGGTAAAGTGACAGAGATTCGCGATCCAAGAAATTTTGGTCAGACGGGTGCCAATTTTAAGACGACCTTGGGCTACGATTTTCTCAATCGTTTGGTATCAAGCACCAGAACGGTTGGTTCTGTTAACGGCGGAGCCGAGGACGCAACAACGATTTATACATACAATAAGAATAGCCAAGTGATCTCAATGCGGGATCCTCGAGGAGATTATTACACGGTTCAATACGAGTTTGATGAACTCAATCGACAGACAAAAGTAACCGAGCCTGGTGGAACTCCGAGTTCTTCTGGTGATCCATTGGTTGCTCTGTATGGATATGACGCAGCTGATAATGTGATTTCGATGACGGATCCTCGAGGAGAGTACTACACGGTGATTAGTGAGTATGATCCCTTAAACCGATTGATTTCGCGTAAACAGCCTACAGGTACATCGGATAATCCAGGCCCAATTGCAGAAACGGTCTTTTCCTATGACGCGGCAGGAAATCTTTTAACGGAAAAAGATCCTAGAGGTGACTATTACACGACCGTCCGGACCTATGACTCGTTGAGCAGGCTTAAGACATTATCCATACCCACGGGAACGACTGAGAATCCGGGTGATCCATCCGTTACGAGATATGACTACGACGTTGCCGGCAACCTGAAGGAAATGACCCGCAACCGGACCGGGGGAGGTTCTTCCGTAGACCTCACCGTTTTGTTTGATTACGATGCGCTTAATCGCGTGGTTAAGATGACCGACCCAATGGATTATGTCACAGAGTATAGATTCAATGTAGATGGTCAGAACGAAGAGATCACCATGCTCGGGGATGAAGCGACAGCTACACGTAAAGAGCGATACGAATATGATCTGTTGGGCAGGCTAAAGGTCTTCACGGATCCAGAAGGTTATACTACGACTAATAAATACGATGAAGTGGGGAACCTGATTGAAACGGTTGGACCTTTCCAAAACCCTAACGGCGGCAAGTATACCACGAAGTATGTTTTCGATGGTGGTAATCGTATACGGTCGATTACGGATGCAGAGGGACATACCTCCTCCATGACCTACGACCTCGCAGACCATGTAATCTCCACAACTGACGGCCGAGGAGATTATTATACGGTTAATCTAAAGGTGGACTTTAGAGGGAGAGTTGTTGAACGAGAATTTCCGACCGGAAGCGAAGAGGAGCCAGGCAGTAAACTGACGGAACGTTTTGAATATGATGGTGCCGACAACTTGATTCGCCTCACAGATCCTCGTGGCTCTCAGTTTGAGTCCCGGTTTGTCTTTGACGCTCGTAGATTATTACTTGAGCACTCCTTTCCTGAGGGGCCTTCTGATTCACCTGAGCGTGTATCTTTAGTCCACGAGTATGATCTAGTGGGCAATATGATAACTCAAATTGACCCGCGGGGCTATACAGCGACACACGAATATAACGCCCGCAATCAACGAGTTCTTTCCCGCCTCCCCGCTGGGACCCAAGACAGCCCCCGCTTGATCGAAGAGATCATGCAGTATGATAGTGATGGCAACTTGGTGTTGCAACAAGGAGTCGGTGGACAGAAGTTTGTTACTCAATTTACCTATGATAAGTTGGGCCGGGTTTCGACCCTAACAGATCCAGTTGGTGACGTAGCGTCCTGGACATACGACCGTTACGGCAATATGTTAACTCATACGACACCAGATGGTACTACTAAAATTGAATACGATGGGCTGGATCGGCCATTGAAAGAGACGGACGCATTGGGTTTTGAGACTCTGTTTGAGTATCCCAGGACAGGCGATATAACTGAAATGACGAACGCTCGCGGCTACACGTCTCGGGAAGTAAGGGATGGTCTTGGACGCCTTGCAACGTTTGTCGATGCTCTGAATCAGGTGACAGAGTTTGATTACGATGCCGTGGGCAATGTCACCATGATCACCGATCCCAGGGGAACTATCACGGAACGAAAGTGGGATGCCAGAAGCCTTCTGATGAGCGAGACTATCGCCTTGGGCAGTCCTGAGGAAATCTCTCGAACAATGACCTATGACTCCATGGGTTGGCTTGAAACCGAGACTGGTTTTCAAGGTAGTGAGCAACTCACGACTTACATTCTTGATTCACAGGGCCGGGTATCCAAATCCATGATGGTGGTGGGCAATGGAGAGCCTGATATCGTTGAGACCTTCACTTATGATGCGGTTGGAAACCTGCTAACGGAAACGAGTGGACGTGGGGAGTACTTTACGACGACTTATGATTATGATCGCCGAAATCAACTGGTGTCGGTTACCCGTCCCATTGGTGATGGTGTCTCAGACAGCCGATATGCAACGAACCGCCTCGCATATAACGATGCGGGTCAAATGACGGACCGCTGGGACGGCTTGGACCATCATGAAGAGTTTACTTTTGATGAAATCAATCGCATCACCTCCGAAACCATATACACGGATTCTATTCCAGGTGGAAAAATTACGTCCACCTGGGACTATGAGAACACTTCCACGGGTTTGAGGGTGATTCACACAGACGGTCTTAATAGCATCGCCAATATCACCGACCACGATGCACTCGGGCGGATTAAGATAGTTAATAATAGAGAGGGTGGCGTCGTAACCACCACTTATGATGAGGTAGGCAATGTTCGAAAGGTCGAACAAGGACCCACGACGCGGACTTTCGAATATGATCCTCTCAATAGACAAATTTCCGAAACGGACGAGGATGGTTTTACGTTTTCGACCGATTACTCACGGTATGACCGCGAGGGCATTCTGACAAAGACCGACGGTGAGGGTTTTGTGACGACTTATATCCATGATCGCTTACAACGTATCAGTGAGATCCAAGATGCTAGGAACGGCGTAACGAAGTTAGAATTCGATGGGGCAGGAAATATGACCCAAATGATCGATCCGATCGGAAATGTGACCGATTACAGCTATGATCTGGCTAATCGATTGAATTCTGAAACGACCACCAATGGAACTAGAACGTATTCGTATGATGCCGATGGAAATATGGTGCGCCTACAGGATCGAAATGATCGGGTCATCGAATACCAAAATGATGCCATGGGGAGGATACTCGAGGAGAAGTGGATCGGTGGAGACTTGGATGGCAACGACCGTATCTTCTCATATGAATATGATCTTGCCGATAGAATGGTCTCTATGTCGGATGGTTTGTGGGTTTCTGATTTCACTTACACATCAGACAGCAGGGCTTTGTTAATCGCTGAGACAGTGACTGGTCCAGATGACTACGGAGTCACGGAAATAAAATATACCTTCTCCGAGGCTGATGACTTGTTGTCCACAGAGCTTGGCTGGAACGGAAGTAATTCTCTGATTTCAAATAGCTACACCTTTGACCAAACAACCAATCGTCTGTCTTCGATTTCTCAAGACGGTACATTTGCGCACGGTAAACGGGTAGAATTCAGCTATTCTGACGATATCTACCGTATTACTGGCATAGACAGATACTCCGATAGTACGGGCGGGGCCCTCGTGGTATCGTCAACCGTTAGCTACAATAGTCGCAACCTACTCGAAACACTTTCTCACAGGAATCAAGCAGGAGACATTGTTAACAGCTATCAATTCGGGTACGACGGTAACAGCATCATACGCTCTAGGAGTGATGTTGATGGAGGCGCCTCGTATCAAATGGATCCGATACGGCAAATTATTGCGGTTCAGTATAGCGATTCCGATTACCCAAACGAGGCCTACACCTATGACGATTCTGGAAATCGTGTGTTTTCCTCTGTTAATGGTGCAGCGCAAATCGGAAATCACAATCGCCTTCTTGAAGATGAAAAATCTCTCTATAAGTATGACGAAGAGGGTAATTTGAAACAGGTCACCTCAAAATCTGATGGGACGTCACAGGAATATGTTTGGGATTATCGGAATCGGCTTGTTGAGGTAGTATTCACTGATTCAGAAAATCGTCCGACGCGTTCGATTCGCTATGCGTATGATGCTTCGGATCGGCGTGTCGCCA
Organism: uncultured Opitutaceae bacterium; assembly: GCA_964352065.1. Taxonomy (GTDB): domain Bacteria; phylum Verrucomicrobiota; class Verrucomicrobiia; order Opitutales; family UBA2995; genus UBA2995. The sequence goes on along the minus strand of CAYGQM010000005.1, from coordinate 115,219 downwards.
TTTATGACGGTGGCCCGGAGGCGGGGGTTTCCAATACCAAGTACTTCGTCTATGATGGCGAAAACGTGATTCTCGAACTTTCCGACCCGGATGGACAATCAGGGGCATTGGAAGTTCGTCCGACCATGGCTTACCTGCATGGTATGGGCACTGACCAGGTAATGGCCCAGGATGATGGACAGGTGGAGATTAATTGGCTACTCGATGATGGACAGGGCACTATCCGGGATGTAACCAATGTCTCTGGAACGCTCTCTGATCATATTAAAATAGACAGTTTTGGAAACGTGGTTGGACGTCTAGCACCCTTTTCTCTGCAAACGCGTTACATATTGCACGGTCGCGAATTTGATTCTGATACCGGACTCTACTATTTCCGGGCCCGTTACATGCAGCCCGATTCTGGCCGTTTCATGAGCGAGGACCCAATTAGAATATCCGGTGAAGACGTAAACTTCTACCGCTTTGTAAACAACAATCCGGCCAATTTCCGCGATCCCACCGGGTTGAAAACCATAACTCAAGAAGAAAAAGACAATCTAGATTACTACAATCGAACAGGAAGATCGGTTAATCCGTGGTCCGCTTCGGTTGAATTTGCGCAGAATTTTTTCGGAGGATCTGCCGACGATTTTAGCTCCTTAGTTTTTGGCACTGGTCAAAATATTTATTCTGCGGTTTCTGATGGAGCAGAGACGATGCGCAACTTTTTCTCCATAGACAACGTGGGGACCATGATGTTCAACATGGCCGAAACGACTTACGGTTTTGGTAAGGCTGCTGTGGTGGGGACCTTGGATTTCACCTTGGGAACGGCTTATGATATTTTGATGGGTGTGCACGCCGTTGTTACTAGAGGAACTCATATGCCGCGCTTCATGATAGGTAACGCTCTTCTAGGAATGGCTCTTGAAGATGGCGTTGAAGGATCTGGAGTGAAAGGTGCTTTAGGCGGGGCGTGGGTTGGAGCTAAACTCCTTCCAACTTTGCTCTACGACGGTGTATTTGAAGGGATACCAGCATTTTTTTCCCAGACTAAGGAAACCATGATGACCGGTCAGGGTTATGAGGCCCTGGGGGAAAAGGCATTCGGCTTTATTTTTGCCTTCGAAGGATTAAGAGGAGCTAAACCCTCGGGGCTTGGGTTCCATGTTAAACTCAGTCCAAAGTGGTCTAACAAATTCGGTATCGCGTCTGATTTTGTCCGAACTAAAACGGCCAATTTGGCTCAAACCAAAATAGCTAAGAATGCTGCTGTCCATGGTAAGAACTTGGGCGGAAAAATTCTTAGAGCGATGGATTTTATGGATTCTACAGTTGGAAGACTTACAAGGCCAATCAGTATTGGCATGAATGTCTCATTAGCTGTAATGAGTCTTCCACTACTTCCGATGCTGGCATTGGGGAAGGGGGTTATTTCGGGTGTTGCGAAAACACCGGCTGCGATTGGGCATTTGAAGGGTTTTATTCAATCCGTAAAAACCGCGAGTATGGAAGCGGCCGCGAATCAGAACCTGGGAGCCCCTGGAGGATCGGGATTTTTGCCGAACTTAAGATTTCGATTTGGTAAAGTGCTGGAAGGGACCGCCAAAATTTTGGACCAGCGCAAATTTGAGAATAAAGCCTTCCAGGACTATGGGTGCGCAGTCAGAGTCATTCAGGAAATTCTCGCTCGTGAGGGTATCCCGGCAGCCGAAGGCGAACTCGCTGCAATTGTTGAGGGTGTCACTGGTAAAAAGGCGGACCGAAATTTCACGGGTTTAAACATGGGGGAGATGGCTCAGATCCTTAATAAATTCGATGGGATCGAAGCCTCCGTGCAAAAAGGCGTGTCTCCAAAAGAGATGCTTAATCTGGCAAACCAGGAGGGTGTACATATTGCCGTAGGAACCGTAAGCCCAGGTATGGGGCAAGTTAGCCTAACCCGCAATCGACTGGGCGCGCTTTTCAAGGCTTCAACAGATCCTTACCTGCATGCTTTCTTGAAACCCCTTGGACGTCTTTCCAATACCCCTGCTCATGCCATGCTCTTGGAAGGTGGAATGGGTAAGTTTCTTGAATTTGCCGACCCTGGAGGGGCGCGCCGATTGCAAGTAAGCCACAAAGGGTTCAATAAGCAGAACTTGGGTCAAACTCTGGTTGTTCGGGGAAAGAAATCCGCTCTTAAGGATGCCGACTTGCCCGGAAACACTACGAGCGAGCGTGGGCAAACGTTAGGTGCAAGCGAGAAACCCGGAGGCAGGAAAAGCGAATATGATTGGCAGGGAGAGGTCCATGCGGAAATGTCGATGAGACCAGGAAAGATAGATTTTTCAGAACCTACCCTATTTATCGATGGAGAGGCATTAGTACCAGCTCAGGGGCTCAAAAACAAAACCCAGGAAACTTTACCGGAGTGGATTTATCGCGGAATACAAGATCGTGGATACGTTCAAGGTCGTAGAGATCAAGTGCTGGAAAATTTGCTTGATGGAAGAGTTGAACCTTGGGGAATGGATACGATTATAGACACTCAGTCGGTGACATTCTTAGTCGACCACGCCCCGAAGGGAGTTAAAGATCAAGGTAACACGATCAATGCGACAAACTGGACCACAGATCGTAGTATAGCTGAGGGCTTTGCAGCAAAGAGTAAAACTGGCACGGGCTATGTTATCCGGACCCGACTTGCGGACGTGTTCAGACAAATGGTCCCGGAATTTGAAACTACCCATCTTTATTCGAACGAAGCTCGCATATTGATTCAAGGTAATGTGGTAGACTTCCAATTCTTCAAGGCTCCAGAACACAGATCCCATCTCGAAGGTACAGGCTTTGGAAAATACGCAATAGACCCACCTCCACTCCCGAAGCTGTTCTCTGGTCGTGAATCTTCGCGAGTTTTCGATCGGCAGACAATCCCAACCTATTCAGTCATTTTATTCCCTGAAGTAGTATCCGAATTCGAGAACGACTCTGCGACTGACGGCCTTGTGGCGAATTGGCTTAACAATGGCGTGATCGATCTTTCGCCTGACCAAGCGCTCGAGCCGATAGTCGAGAATTTGTCCTCGGCAGAGAATGATCACTTGATTTCGCCTATTGGCTTTAATGAATTGGCGAATTCAGTTGGCGAAGCTTTAGGCAATCCCGCTCCTGGAATCATTAATCCGGATTTTACCCTGGGTGACGAAGGTTGGCAAAGCTTTGGAGCCGTGAATATCGTGGATGGGGTGGCCGTCATTGCTTCCGCAGACGACCGGCTTTATTCAGACCTGTCACAAATCTTCCGACTCTCAGCCAACGCCACTTCGCTCCAGTTCACGCTCTCTTCAGTGTCCCTGCAAACACTTGCCAGTGGTCTGGGAGATGCCTTTGAGGTCGCACTCCTCAATTCTGAGAGTGGTAGCTCCCTGCTGGTGCCGGCGTTAGGGCAATCGGATGCCCTCTTGAATCTGCAAGCGGACGGAGTACTCCATCTGGGATCTGGGGTGAGCCTATTGGGAAGGGACGATTTCGTTTCCGGAGAGCTCGTTGAGACGTCACAACCACTCACCTTTGTCATCGATCTTTCAGGTATTGAGACTGCCGTTACCGCTACTTTATTTTTCGACCTGCTTTCGGTGAGTGGCGAAAGCAGTACAGTTTCCGTAGACGATATAGTTCTTCAAATAGCTATCCCCAATAATATTCCTCCGGTGGCTTTCGATGACGAGTTCGAAGGTCTCGAGGATTCTACGATAAGCGGAAACATCCTGAACAACGATTCGGATAATGAGGGGGATGATATTCTCTTCGGTATCGTAGAGGAACCGACAAGCGGTGCTGTCACTTTCGAATCGAATGGCGACTTCGTTTATTCGCCCAATCTTGATTTCTTTGGCACAGACAGCTTTTCATACCGTGTAAGTGATCTCACAGGTGAAGGTAACATCGCCACGGTCATATTGACGGTTGATCCGGTGAATGACTCTCCTTCTTTCAGGGCGGGTGGCGATGTGAATATAGTACAAAATGGCGGACACCAGATTGTCGCTGGATGGGCCAGAGATATAATCGCTGGCCCTGTGAACGAGGGCGATCAGTCGTTGCAATGGGTTATCACTTTTAATCCTACGGATCTGTTGACGGAAGCTCCGCAAATTGACGGTGACGGTAATCTCATCCTAAGCCCGGCTGAGGGAGCTTTGGGCTCTGTGGTGATGACTATAACCTTGGTCGATAATGGTGGTGATACCAATGGCGGTGTAAATAGTACGGTCAGTCAGAATTTCACGATCAATATTCTTCCTGTTAATGAGCCGCCGACATTTGTCATTGGTAAAGACTTGGCGGTCGTAGATGAGGATGGGCCTCAGGTAGTTGAAAACTGGATAACTGATATTTCTCCCGGTCCGGTGAACGAGTCCGACCAGACAGTTCAATTTGTCGTTACGGTGGATCAATTGGGTCTTTTCTCGGAACTGCCATCGATTGATGCCGAAGGCACCTTACGCTACAGTCTGCTGGAAGGCGCCTCAGGCGAGGTGGTTATCTCGGTGCGAGCTCGAGACAACGGAAGTAGTGCCAATGGTGGCAGTAATGAATCAGCCGTGCAAACAGCGACCTTGACGATTGAAAGAACGGTCGTGAATTCGGAGCCACCTACCATCGTGATCGGCCCTGGGATTCCAGATCCCTACTGGCTGCAGGTGAATACGCTATTGGATCTGCCGGTTACGTGGACGGTGGGTCCTGGGCGGATAGGAATGGTTACAGTAACTAGCGGCCCTTCGTGGAGTTCCGTGAGCGGTGATGGGAACCGCCTGACCGGGATTCCGTTGCGGGGTCATCCGGGTATCTCGGAAATTTGGGTGACGGTTACGGATGATTTGGGTGCAACCGCGACCGCATCGATTACCATCCAGTTGTTCCGTCCATGGGACCTTTCCCGGAAGTGGCTTGAGGTGCCCTTGTTTGAAGGGGTTACAAGTGACTTGCTGCTTGAGGGCGACCGTATCGAAATACCGATTACGGCGGGTCAGTGGCCCATCGAAACGGTGTCGAACACGACTGCGTCGGACTCCAGCATCCGGACATTCAATGTGAATCAACAGCCACTGCGAGAGATGGCCTCCGGTTATGAGGCAGAGATTGTGTATGCGGGGGCTGATGGGCTTTTCGGCACCGAGGATGATATTCGTGTGCAGGTCGAGACATCTGTGGTCGATGACCGTCGTAAAAGACTGACGGTCGTGATACCGCCCAAAGGCCCCTCGGGACCGGCTCGGCTGGAAGTGAAGGTCGCAGGCAGGGTAGTGTTCTCCGTGTCGATCTAGGACCGTGCGGAGAGCTATGGTGTCAATTGGGCGAAGCCAATCGCGTCCTTTCACTAACATTCCGTACTCGGGTGATGTAAAATGGCTAAAGAAAATCCCGGATTAGCCGTTAACCCCTCCATGGAAATAGCGTTTTCAACGGCAGGCAGTTCCTACAACCTGCACACTGCCGCGTTGCAGGGTCTGCAAGGAGCCGCTTTCAGAATGAGTCAGAATGCCAGTCAGATTGCTGGAGGGGATATTTCAGTGGAGCGGATGGTCTCGCTGAATCAGGACCAGTTCCTCTATTCGATCAATATTCAGCTACTGAAGATTTCGGACGAGATGGTAGGTGAGCTGCTTGAGATTTTAGCTTGAATGGGAAGGTTCGCCAGCTGGCAATTTTAGCTCCGGTTGAGCAAATGGGATTTCTAAACCATCTAAGGCATTTGCCCGTTTCAGAATTTCCATACATTTTTTGTCTGACGGATCTCCCAGAGGCCTTGACGGTAGAATATGTAGGTTACCGATGTTGAGCTTTGATAAGCAACTTAAAGACCTCCATACAAGGCACTTAGGGTAATTATGACCGTCGCCGAAGCTCGATCGAATCGCTGTAGAAGAAGTATTATAGAAAAAAGTGCATCTTTTTCCTAAAGAAACCACCATAATAGCCGTATAGGTATAATCATGGAGGCGTCCTCTGTAGAAACCAGCGCTTACAGCACTTTACCTGCCGTGGCCATGACCGGTCTCGGGGCAGCCTCACCGACCATAGACAAAAAAGCACTCCGCATGGCCCAAGGTGACATCTCGGTGAAAGGTTCGGTTCCTCTCAACCAACAGATGTTCATTTATTCGATTAATCTCCACCTGATGCGAATTTCCCAGCAACAGTCAGGAGAGGTTTTTGATAAACTGGCTTAAGAGATCGCGATCATACGCCAAACACCACGTGTGCCATAAACGCCGCGCGGAGTGGGCATTTTTTCATGGAGGGATCCTGGTTGACCCAAGCTGCGTAGGATTCAGAAAAGTCCTCGCGTGAGTTTCTGCTCGCATAGATGGAGACGGTTTGCGTTTCCTTGGCACGGACCTGGTAGATCCATTGGTCTCGTTGACTTTGACTTAGCATGCGCATAAATACGTAGTGCCCGATTTCATGATAAAGAATATGGAAAAACTCCGCTCGCGAATTAAATTTCCAGACCACGATCGCTGACAGGTTTTCGCTTTGGTAATAACTGCCCCGGGCACCTGAAGGGATGGGTGTTTCCATGAGCCAGTTCATTGTGGTTGCTATGATTTTGTGGGGATCATAACGGACGACTTTTATACCTCTTAGGTGAAGATCTGGCAACACGACGAGAGCGTTAACCACTTCATCTCGGGTCACAATTTTTTGATGGTTAAAACCGGCTACCAGTATCTGCATACTCTTGGTTTCTGAAAGGGATTTTATAAAGTTTAAACAAACGTAAGTATTTGAACCACAAATAGGCGGAAAATACTAAATGTTTTGGGTCTATTGTCGTATTCATTAGAGTGAGAAGACTGATGACAATTGTTTTTAGAGACCGGTGCACCGGTGAGGACGGATTTTGGACCGCCAGCCCAAGGTCGTTTGTGTATCCTGACTCGGTCAAAATAAGTTTGAAATGAAAACTGCGTCCACAGTTTACGGGCGAAGGAGTGAGCTCTCCTGGCTGGATGCGAAATTGTTTCCTGCAAAAAATCTCTTTAACGTTCCTCCGCTTGTGTTGCTATATGGACCCAGAGGTAGTGGAAAATCGTTACTCGCCAAGGCGGTAGTGGACGGTCACGTCGATGGCTCGGACAAGCCCCCGATCCTGGTCTTCGCTGCAGATGCGATTACCGGAAATTCAAATATCTCAGAGTTTGCCCAGTCACTGATTCAGAATGCTGACGTAACGTCGAATAGTTTGCAGACTGAGATGACTGCGCTCAAAGGCGATTTTAAGATCCGTTTGAACGAACTGCGTAAGCAACATATGGCCGCAACGGAAGCCTACAATTTGGACGGCACAGCGCGGACGCTTCCTTCAGGAGAAACGATCGTTGCTGACGATCCAGAGGGTCTGGATCTGGCAGCGGTATTGGTTACTTCTATTCGAGAGTCTCTGGACCAATGGGTTATAAATAGCCCGTCAGATGATTCTAGATTGAGAATGCTATTTATACTGGATGATTTTTCTGATTACGCACCGCCGATAAAGCGTTGGATAGGGGGACCTTTACTTGAAGTGTTCAGTCGACAGAAGCACATCCGGGCGCCTGGCTTTTTATTGACAGATTTGGATGCTTGGGAAGGTGGCGGTCAAATCGACTATTGGCAGAAGAATCCCGGAACGTTCTTCAGCCGGGAAATTCATCCCCTTGAAAAAGGAAGTTGTCAGCAATGGTTGGTTGATACTGGACATGCTCCCACATTGATCGACTTTCTTTTGGAAGAGACCGAGGGAATACCCAGTAGAGTAAGGGAATTACTTGATGCTCCCGGGCTTTTGGAGGAAAAATCCAGAGAGTTCGATAAGAGCAAGGACTTTCCTTTTCCGGTATCGGCGAGAGAGAGGTGCTGGCTGCATGCGGGTGCTATGGCGGAGTTTGTGTCTGAGGAATCATTGTTGTTATTGTTGGGCAAGCGGGAAGGGCTGGAAGCATTGCGATGGTTGGAGTCCAATACTTCGTATGATTCGATCAATCTCACCCTAATTGGAGATGTGACCCATATTCACATGCAACCGGATTTTAGAGAACTCGTGTTGAAGTATGCGAAAAGCAAGGTCCCATCCAGGCACAAGGACTTTAAAGAAAAGTTTAATTTGCAATTGAGAGTGACAGAAAAGATTCCATTGCAAGAGAATCGTGACTCACTTAGGCTATTGTCTCCGGTTCAACCGTTTAATGCGGAGATGTTGAGGCAAGTATTTGGTAGTGATGAGTAACCGATTGCAGAACTTTGTAGATGAGCATCCTGAATTTTTTCAGGAGACCAATGGCTATTGGAGATTAAACTCGGATATCAAAGAGCTCATGGATGGTTATGCCCGGGCTTATGACAGCGAGGAGTATGATCGTTTGCGTATTCTGGTTGAGGAAGCCCGAGCGCTTGAACGGGATCGTCTTCAGCTCGAGATTGACGAGTGGACACGAGATTGCGCAAGAGAGCAGGAGAAAGCCGAACAAATCGAGCTTCAGCTCCAAACAGTGGTCAAAGGTCTGATTGAATCTGAGCGACGATTTGAGCAAGCAAAAGAAGCAAGTAAACCGGGTCCGGTTCCTCAAAAAAGTTGGTATCATTCAGGTGCTGTGTTTATGGCTTTAGCCTTTTCGGGGCTAAGCTTTATCTATTTGGCCATAATCCTCAATGATCGTATATCTATGAGCTATTTGATAAGCGGGCTTTGTTGCCTGGCAGCTGGTATTTACCTGCAATCAGGAGGACCTAAGGTTCAGCTGGATAGCAGTGGAACGGCGGCTATAAATGCTGGAATAATTAAGGAGGAGCAAAATTTCCTGAGGATTGCGCGTATCAAGCGCGCAACGTTAGTGGAACGAAAGAGAATTGCGAATCAGACTATGGCTACCTTCAATAGAAAAATTAAACGCAGTATTGCCAAATTAGATACGCTAGATGACTAACTCTTTCTCAGCTACCAGCTACTGTGAGCACAATATTACTAACTTCAAGACGGTAGAGCGAAAGATACGGGGTTGTCCTACGATCGGATCATTGAAGAGCGCCAACGATGCGCTAACGAAGTTGACGTTCCAAGCGAATAGCTCGGTAGCCGAAATCGCTGAGGTAATTGGTCGTGATATCTCACTGACTACCCGGTTATTGAGACTCGTGAATTCGGTTTTCAGTGGTCTTTCTGTCACGATAACCAGTATCGAGGAAGCCATATTCTTTTTAGGTCTGAGGCAGATTCGCCAACTTGCGATGACGACTAAGGTGATTGAAGACATGGATGAATTCCTAGACACAGACATCGACGTAAACTCATTGAGTATTTGGCGTCACAGCATTGCGACTGCGATTCTGTCACGAGAAATTTTGACAATGACTCACGGTGTTAAAGAGGACGATACCTATTACATCGCTGGTCTGCTCCATGACATAGGAAAACTAGTGATGGCGAACGCATTCCCGGACTGTTTAAAAGAATCTCTCAGTTTTGAAGATACGAGTCCGCGCTCTTTCTATGAGAAAGAACGGGCTTCATTTGGGTTTACTCACGCAGATTTGGGGGCTGTGTATCTCGAGCAAAATGGGCTGTCCCCCGAAATTATCCAAGCGGTCCTTTTTCACCACCAGCCGGAAAAGAATTTCCACGAGCCCAATATCGCTGCAGGTGTTGAAGTAGCGGATATGTTGGCGAGGTATTCTGGATGTGCTGCGGGATTTGAACCGAGTGCCGAGCGTGCTTACGGAGATTGGGAAGAGTTGGAGGGCTGGAAACTGCTTTTTTCCGGCGATAAATCTGAAAACAAGTACGCGCGCGCATCAATTCATAGGAGCATTGATAATCTACCTTCGATTCTTAAAGGATTGCTTTAGCGTATCCGTCACAATTCTCGCAATATGTGAATGTCATTTGGTTAGGCAAAATTTACCTGCTCGATTGCTGTCGGGTTTTTTTTGTCAGGTTTTTCAAAAATATTGATCTATAAATCATTGTATAACAATGGATAAAGAGATCATTGTCGATGGTGGCTCAGATCGTGCTGAACTGAGTGAAACTATTTATTATGGATATTTCGCATGTTGGAAACTTAGACACCTTAGACGATCAACGGCAGATCAATCGTCGGCTAACCAAGACTTTGGACCGACTCGGTTCAGGAAAAGCTCTGAATTCAGCGAAAGAGGACCCGGTTCTTTGGAGTGATCTTCAGGGATTAAAAAGTGCTGTAAGCCGAATGCAGGCTTATTCGGAAAATCTCAACCGTGGGGCTGCATCGGTAAGAATAGCAGTGAACTCGATGGAGGTCAGTGATTCTGAGCTCAAGGAAATGGCTGCTTTCCTAGAAAATGCGTTGGTAGCTCCCGAGGGTTCTGGAGAGAGGGTCGGTATGCTTGAGCAATTCAACAAGCTGCACCGTTTATTGAATGATTCGGCCGCTCCCCGGGACTTGGGTGCCCGCAAACTCTTGGATGATCCCTCACGATTTTCAGCTGCAGGGCCTGTTAAAATTGCTGCGGGTGACAACGGATTTGAGATAACGATACGGAACCAGCAGATTGATACGGGGCCGAATGGTCTGGATCTGCCTGAAGCGGGGGAGGCCGTGCCGAGCGACCCTGGTGGACAGCCGGTGATTGCCGACATACTGAATGCCACCGACGGAGAAATAAGGGATATGATGGAGTTGGTATCCAGGTCACGGGAACGTATTGCCGAGAAGTCCAGCGCCCTGTCATGGAGTGCAACCGCAATTGAAGATGTTTCTGAGTATAACAGTGCCTTTATAGGACGGAACCAAGATGCGGAAAATAGTATCAATGTGCCTGACCTCGAAGCGGAAGCAGTTCTTGCCCAATCTCTGAATATACGTAACAGTCTGGCAACTTTTGGGCTAACGAAGTCTGAGGAAACTAGACGCCTTGCGCTGAGTCTTTTACAATAAGCTATGGCACTTAAACTTAAGTTAAAACCCCACGAAAGCGTCTTTCTTAATGGAGCGCTTATAAAAAACGGAGCCTCGGTCACAGAGTTTGAAGTTCTAAACAAGGTGCCTCTGCTTCGAGAGAAAGACATTCTTTTGGAGGCTGATGCGAACACGCCTTGTAAAAAACTTTATTTGATTATCCAGACGATGTATTTTGAGCCGACGAAGAAGCTGGATTGTTTTCAGCTGTTTTCTCAACTCGCAATAGAAGTGATTCATGCAGCTCCCAGTACGGCTCCATATCTGGAAAAAATTCATCCTTTAGTAAGTGATAGCAATTATTACAGCGCCCTGAAACACACTCAAAAACTTATCCAATACGAAGCAAAATTGTTAGATAATGCAGAACAGACTTAGCAAACTCTACCGACAGACGCAGATGGACGCTGCGGGATCAGGGCGGCAAATTGAGATATCAATTCTCGAAATGGCTGCTGGGAAGCTTCGCACCTGCATTGGAGAGTCCGGTGAGATATCCTGGAGTGCCTCTTTGGATGAAGCGCTTCGGTTTAATCAAAAAGTGTGGGATGTATTTACAGCCGATTGGTCGAATCCGGAATGTAGTCTCGATAAGACGCTTCGTGAAAATCTAATGAGCATGGGTGTTTTCGTGAAAAAGAGAACATTTGTGGCGATGGCGCAACCGAGTCGGACCAGCATCAAGACACTGATCGATTTGAACGATAATCTGGCTGAAGGGCTGCGTCATGGAGTGCAGGGAACCGCATCACTGGCAACCTCGTGAATACGCTTCAAACAACTTCAGACAATGAAGTCGACCTTGGCTAGACTATCTGGATCCTCGAATTCGTGTGTGGTATAATTGGAGTTTTCGGAAACCAAACGATCGCTGATGGAGATCGACGGGCTGTTGAATCGGGTGTTGAGGCCATGGAGCGGCGTGGTCCGGATGGGAGAGGATTCTTTGAAGGTCCTGGCTGCTACTTTGGCCATTGCAGGCTCGCAATCCTAGATCCTAAGACCGGACAGCAGCCATGGGTTGATCGAGAAACGGGCGTCCTGCTTACCTACAACGGGGAGATATATAACTTTCGCGAGCTCAAGCAGCTTCTCGTGCGAGAGGGGCATACCTTCATGTCCGACTGCGACACGGAATTATTGATGCGCGCCTACATTGAGTGGGGAAGGGACTGTTTAAGTCGAATAACCGGCATGTTTGCGTTTGCCATATTTGATCCGCGAAAAAATGGGATATGGTTGGCCCGGGATCGGGTAGGCGTGAAACCGCTGTACTATCATTTTTCAAAGCAGCTTCGCTTTGCTTCCAGTATGAGCGGATTATTTGCGTTTCCAGAGATTGATCGGATGGTAGACGATGTTGCTCTCATACATTACCTGAGGACTATACGGACGACCCTTGGCAAGCGAACGTTGATAAAGGATGTTTTTACATTGGAGCCAGGTCAGCAGCTATGGTGGCAGAGAAATGAGCCAATACCGACAATCAGTACCTATTGGGACCTTCCCCAGACTCCAGAGTCAGAAAAGGCGTCTTGCGATTTTGCATTCGCAGTGGATAAGACCCGTGAACTGGTAGATGCTGCTGTGAGTAGTCAACTGATTAGCGATGTGCCACTGGGTGGATTTCTGAGTGGAGGGCTCGATAGCAGTGTTGTAACGGCTGCTGCAATAAAGGGTGGTTCCAACGATTATGGGACCTTCAGTGTTGGATATGAAAAACAGGGCTTTAATGAATGGTCTTACGTTCGTGAAGCGGCTTCCTACTACAGAGTCTCCAATCATGAAATTCAACTTAGCCCCGACAGTTACGTGGAGGATTGGGAGTGGTTAGTTGCGGAAAAAGGCCTTCCCCTCAGTACGCCAAACGAAATTCCGATACTTCATCTTGCCAGGGCTTTCAGTTCGCGTTTTAAGGCTGCCCTTACCGGAGAGGGGGCTGATGAGGTTTTTGGTGGTTACGTGGGTCCTACCTTTTGCGCCACAGATTACGATCGGTCGGTTGCTAGCGTTTCCTCAGTGGATGATGAGGCGATTTATCGCTGGTATGGTAAAAGGTCCTTTGAATCCCGGCAACAACACTTCTTTGAGGTTAACTCCTGGCTTCGTGAGAAACGTATTTCTGAACTTATGGCGAAGGATTTGGGACCTTCTGAGGCCCAGGAAGAGGTGAATGCGTATTATAGGGATCAATTTAGTAATTTGGAGGGATATAGCACTTTCGATACTTATTTGAGGATACACTTTAAGGTAAACCTTGAGGGGTTATTGAACCGGCTCGACAGTAGTACGATGGCTGCTTCAGTGGAAGGCCGGGTACCTTTTACGGATCATAGGCTCGTAGAATTTTTGTTCTCACTTCCTGATTCTTTCAAGATGGATTTGATTGCCAGTGAAAGCTGGGGGTCTTTGCATTCGAAAAATAGCTTCGAGATAAATAGCGATGGCTTAATCGAAAGTAAACGGTTGTTGAGGACTGCCTATAAAGATCGGGTCAGCGAGTCCATCAGGCTACGGGAGAAAATGAGTTTTCCGGTCCCGTTTGCCGATTGGTTTAGCTCAATACTCCTGGAGCCATTCCGCCAGCGTATAACCGAATCAAGTGGGGTTAGGGACATACTTGATAGTGGAATTCTGCTGTCTTTATTGGAGGCACCGAATCCAGATCCCATGGTCGCGTGGCCACTTATGAACTTAGCGATCTGGCAGCGGCAGTTCGGAGTGCGTTTTTAAATGCAATCGGGCCTCGAAGGGGGAGGGACGAAGGTTGCATGGCTCATTTTTTTCTGGAGAGTCTTATCAAAGGAAGCACTCTGTTGATGAGTAGATTATGCGTATTGATAAAATATTGGTTTTGGATGATGAGTTCATCATCCGAAAAATGCTGTCTGAGTTTCTGAGCCGTAAGCGTTATAAAGTGAGAGCGGCTTCGACAGTTAAAGAAGCAGTGGATCAGTTGCAGGGTGATCACGACTACGATCTAATGTTTTTGGATATCAACTTACCCGATGGCGAAGGAACAGATGTATTGGAAGCGGTTCAGGGATCAGACAATGCGCCTATTGCGATAATGATTACGGGTGCGGGTACGATCGAGTCTGCAGTTCGGTGCATGAAGCTGGGGGCCTTCGATTATTTGCTTAAGCCATTTTCCAACGATGAAATCGATATCGTGCTTCAAAAGGCAGCTAATTTCCGAAGACTTGTTTCAGTAAATCAAGGGCTGACTAGCGAAACCAGTTCGTTGGGGAATCGCAGTATGATTGGTATTTCGCCACCCATGAAGGCGCTCAACGAATTAATTCGCAGTGTGGCGAGGACCGACGCGACCGTCTTGATTGGGGGAGAGACTGGAACTGGTAAGGAGTTGATATCGCATTCGATCCACAATGAGAGTCTCAGACGAAAAAAACCCTTTATAAAGGTGAATTGTGCAGCGGTGTCTGAAACGTTAATTGAGAGTGAGTTTTTCGGCCATGAGAAAGGGGCATTTACGGGAGCCAGCCAAAGTCGCATCGGTCGATTCGAGCTTGCAGATGGAGGTACCCTGTTACTGGACGAAGTTAGCGAAATTTCCCTGCCGCTTCAGGCTAAGCTGTTGCGTGTGCTGCAAGAGCGTGAACTCGAACGCGTCGGGGGAACTAAAACCATTAGGGTTGATGTCCGAATTATAGCCACGACCAACCGCGATTTGCTTCAATCCGTAAAGGACGGTGATTTTAGAGAAGACTTGTACTACCGGTTGAATGTCTTTCCTTTGCATTCCCCATCCTTGCGGGAACGCAAAGAGGATATTCCTCTGATCGCAGCCAGTTTTCTCCAAGAGTTTTCACGAAAGCACGGGAGAAAGCTGGAAGGCTTTGACGCTAAGGCGATGGAGCTTCTAATGCGTCACGACTGGCCTGGAAATGTGCGAGAATTGCAGAATGTGGTCGAACGCTCGGTCATCCTGAGTGTTTCGGGAAGTAGAGTTCAACCCGTTGCTTTACCGTTGGAAGTACAACAATTGACAGCGGGAAGTTCGAGTGCGGCTGCAATGCCTCCAGAGGCTAGTTCTGAAAAATCGGCGCAATTAGAACCAACCCGTTTAGCGGCCGTTGAAACGGCTGCGGAGTCCATCCATGTTTCGCGTCCATTGGAAACGCCGGGTCTGGTCATTTCCGGTGATGACTACACGCTCGCTTCTGTAGAACGGGAGCTCATTTTGAAGTGCTTGAAAGAGTGTGGCGGAAACCGAACTCGAGCTGCTGAAATGATGCAAGTCAGTATCCGGACGCTGCGCAACAAGCTCAGCCAATATAAAGATGAAAACCGCGAGGAGTTTGCGGAGTTTTTCTGAATGACCCCAGTAACTTTAACCATTCAGTAGAATGCCACTTGAAGAACGAAATATTGAAGAGCTCAAGTCTCGTTTTGGGCTCAGTTACCACCTGCCCTATTTGTACAATGGTGAAAAGACCGTTGGCCTAGCTGGACAGAGAGTTCTCGAGGTAGGTGGAAGTCTTCAAAAGGAGCTTGTCCTGGATGAGCTGGGTGCGGAGAAATGGTGGGCGATAGAGGATTTCGATTACTGGACATCCCTCCCGAAAGATGGAGGTGGAACTCGGCCGAAGGAAGTGCCAGCTAAACTTCTCAAAGAGGTTACTACAGATGATCTTCAAGAATCACATCAAATCTTACTGGGTAAAATCGAGGAGATGCCAAAGGTTTTGGAAGGCAAATTTACTCGAATATTTTCTATAGCCTGTTTTGAACACATACATCGACTGGGCCTTGCTTTGGAACGTATGCATGCCGCGTTAGAGCCAGGTGGAAAATTATTTACAATGTTTTCGCCCATTTGGTCTGCTTACGAAGGCCATCACATTCCTGACATAACAGATGCCAATGGTAGGCATTGGACAAAGAGCGATGCTCCACTGCCATCTTGGAGTCACCTTCTCATGAGCCCTCCACAAATGGAACAATACCTGAGAAATAAGGTTGATCGTAAGTCAGCGTCTGAGCTCGTCTACCATATCTATCATAATCCTCACATTAACCGTTTTATGACAGAGGATTACATCCGGTATTTTCAGCAAAGTCCTTTTGAAATTGAGAAAATAATTCCGAGCTTCCCAGTTCCTATGGATGAAAAGATTCAAAAGCAGTTAGAAAGTCGTCATCCAGGATATAAGCATTTTTCCAACTGTGGCATAGCAGCGATTCTTCGAAAAGCCGGCTAGCCTACAATTTATAAACTCACGATTGGCTGACCGGAAAATCCAATCAAATAGTTGCTGTATTGTGAACGATCATGTTGAGCGATGATGGTGTAGTCTACTTTCTCCAGATATTCTTCGAATGGCTTTTTCAATTGATGGAGAACCTCAATCATTATTTTAGGATGATGGGTTTTCATATAGTTCGAAGCTCCCTCAAGCGCCTCCATTTCCATGCTATCAACATCGATCTTTATAAAATCGAATGGCTCCTTCAGCAGATTATCTATTGGTTTCACCGTTACGCTTTCGTTGAAAAAGGAAAGCGTATACTCCTTGTCTCCCACGGCTGAATGGACGAAATCGATGTCAACAGGGTTCTGAATGTCTTGGTTCAGATCCAAATTGATTTTGGCGTGCGCTAGGCTTGTGCTGCTTGCGTCGATGATAGTCATTCTTTTTGGCGATAGATTCTTTAGGAAAAAAACGGAATGATTGCCGACAAGACAGCCAATCTCAGCTACTGAACTTACCTTGCCGACATGGTCGCGTATCATCTTTAGTTCCTCCTTTTCTGTAAATTGATGAGAAAGATGATGAAGAGAAGCTTCCAGCTCCTGGGTATTGCTGGTAAATAAAAAGAATTCGTAATTAACATCGTCGGAGATGAATTTTACGGTTCTTGTTCCTTGAGCGCATAATTTTGAGAGGCCCTTCAGGCCGTTTAAATGACCATCCTCGGGAAAGTGGTTTAAGCCGGCAGAACTTGCCAAATAGGCCTCCGCAAATGAATCTGTTAGAAGGTATGCCCAGGTAAGGGCTCTGTAGACCAGCTGGTTGTTATTGATATGACCCAATGCCTTGAGAAGGTGAGAAATTGCTGGCACTGGGAGTTGTTGAGTTACTTTGGCATAGCCCATGCACAAGTTCCACAAGGGATGATTGCTGTATTGGTCAGAAAGTTTTTCGAGAACCAAAACAACTTCAGGGTAATCATCGTAGTATTGTCCGAGGATTATAAAAGTTCCCGCTTTCAGCCGATCTGCAGAGCGGCATGCTTCTGACCTGAGTTGTTCAAGGGCAATTCCATAGTTCAATTCCGATTGGGAAGAATCCATAGTAATTTTTTTGAATAGGTGTTACCTTTACAGGAGTTTACATTTAAACAGGCCTTGTATGGCCTTGGCCGAAGGCTCGTAGCCTGAATCCAGTAGTTGAGAATGCATGGTTTTATTGCTGGGATCGAAATCCCAAATACAAATAGAGCGATGCCTTTTTTGCAGAATCGGGATGATAGCGTTTAATTCATTTAGGGATACAATTATCAGGTCGCAGGAATGCGAAGGTATACTTTCAGGATCAATGCGGGACAGGTTTTTAACCTGCATTTTTTCCAGTAGTGAGTGTACTTTACTTACAAAGGATTCCTCATCTACAGCTATTGATTGTTTTAGACGAAACAAATCAGCCAAGTCTGCCGCAATGAAGGGTGTCACGCCAGCCGTTAGTAATACATGAGGAGTCTCCAAAGTACGGTGGAGCTCCTGTGCCACTTCATAGATTTGAATGCGGCGCATCGTTGCGTTTTGGTTTTCCGGCGTAGAGGACCTTATGCGGCAACGCGGTTCATCATTGAGGCGAAATACGTCGAGTGTTTCGCCTTGATTAAGCAGGTTGAATAAGTCCTTTCTTCGTGCGTCAAAATTGAAGTAATGATTGGTAATATTTTGACCGTCGGTAGCTATCCTGGACGCTTCCTTCCTGTTAGTTTGAAACCACTTAATTTTCTCCGCAAGTGATTTTGCGTCCGGGTAGGTAAGGATAGATTTATGATCCTGGAAAAAGAGGTTGAAACCAGCGAATTCTGAAAGTTCGTCAGTAATTAAAAGGGCTCCATTTTGTGTACTTTCAAAAACACGTAGATTCCACTCTCCATTAAGAGAAATATTCAAGGACGCTCGACTTTTTGATACCAGTTCCAGTGATTCCCGCCGAGGAAGAGTGCCTCCCGCAATCTCTACTTTCGCCTTCTTCAGGAATTGGATCAGCCGGGTTCTGCGTGGATGATGTTTACCCAGTTGCCCAAAAAAACAAAGTTCTGTAGTTTTTTCCTCTGTTTGAGGAGTATAGGGAACTGCAAAATTCAGTCCCGGTAACCAGTAAACTCTTGGGAATCCAAGCTCGGTGAAAAAGTGTGCATGTTGTCTGTTCCAAAGAATGATAGCGTCAAACACCTCGCTTTTGGCGTACTGTATCATTTTTTGAATGGGCGATTCCAGGTGGTGGGTATCGCCGACCAGTAAAACCTTGGTGCAAGTCGATGGCATGTTTGTGGGTAAACAACCGAGTGTGTTATCAGCATGTACCAAAATTACGTCCGGCAAATCCTGGGCCTGAACTTTCGAGAGAATGGGTTGCGCATCAAAAGCGCCTCTCGGGGTGTGGATGAATCGATAAGTTCCGTTTTGACGCAGATTATTATAGCAGGGACCACAAACCGTTTCTGTTTCGCCAATCAACACGGGTGGCAGGTACCTGGGGTGAGCGTGAGTAAAATAGAAGAGATTCATTTAAAGTGACCTCGGATTATCTTGGATCTCCTGAATAACGGATGATACTTTGTTCAAGCGATTGATCCTCGTTCCAGAACCTCATTTCAATCGAGGGTTCCGTGCGTTCATGCCAAATTTTTACTGGACCGAAAAATGTTTTCTGCCAGGCCGGCCGTAGATTCCAATTGAGAGGGAGCACGAAAGGATTAAAACTTGTATCCGAAATTGCCTGACTGAACCCCGCCTGGTCATTGTGGAGCATTACCTTGGGCTGTCCTTCTTTGTAGAAAATGATGGAAGAGTCGATCGATTGAGAAAGTTCACTCCATCGATTAAATACCGGGGCGGCATTTCGCGTGAAAAATAGTACTCCGGTATTGTATTCGATTTGATCACCTCCTATGTCCGCATAACGTCTGGCCCAGGGGCATTCGTTTATACAGCATGCTAGGCCATGTTGTTCTGCCTTTTCAAAACCAAAGTTTAGACGGTCCATCACGACCGTATCGGTATCGAGAAAAAGTGTAGTTTCGAACGGACTGAGTTCCAGCATTTGCGCTTTGGAAAGAAGGTTACTGTTATCTGACAGCTTAATTTGTTTAAAGGGCAGTTCTGGGTGAATGCGTCGAAGGGAGGCAACGGATCGTTCCAGTTCAGATTCAATCTTTTCTCCCCAGTAAACATAGAGGACCCCTCTGGACTTTTGGGCTTTGGCTTGATTCACGGTTTGTTAGAATGAACCCGCATGGGAATTGACAGGATGGTTTGGGACTTCCCGGGCAAATTTGGTGGGCTATGGCTTGGGTAGCAAGTTCTATGATGTTTTTTGCTTAGCAAATTGGGTGCCATTGCTGCCCACTCTCTGTTTTCCTTTGATTTAGACAATGGATATGCTAAGTGCTGGTTAGTTCTAGATTCCAATCAATCATGCCTATCTCGAGTAAACCTACTGATGAATTCGTTTGTGCCGTGCGCCAGCTTATTGACGCCCGAAAATGGGTAGATGCGGAAGAACAATTACGTGACCGCATATTCAGTGATCCTTTGGATGTAGTCGCTTTTGAGTTGTTGTCGGAATTGCGTGCGCATACCGGGAATAAGGAGGTTGCTCGGGTTACGGACCTCCGACTCCGTCAATTGAGGCAGATCGCTGAAAACTCCAAGCTAGCTCATACGGCGGAACAATACCGGGGAGTGCTTGCGGATTTGGAGCATCCGTCCGATACCATCGAAGTTCACGGATTTCGCTTTTCCGGACTGCGGCTCCATCGAAATGCAGGCCAGTTATGTATTGTCGGGTGCAGCCTTGATGGGTGCGCTTTTTTGAAAATCGAGCTTCAGCTCATGTCAGAAAACGCCGCGGGGTTGGCTGGAGAAACGAAATTTCTGCGTAAGCTTACGGATTCCGGATCAGTCTGTACTGCCGCATTACTGGCCGACGGAAGCATTAGGCCCTCAGAATTGGGTGGCTTGCCAGCCTATAAAGAAGGTTCCCTGGAATTTCCCCTGCCTTCAACAAAGAAGCCTCTCCCTTATGTTGTTTTAAGCTATATTCGGGCAGATCGGGGAGGATTTGGTGTGGCCGATGTGGTTCTAGCATTATTAGAGCAGCAGGCTCTGGGTATTTACCAGAATTGTTTATCACTATCGAAAATTCGGTTCGATTCACTTCAAGGGGTTTGTCGATTCACTGACTACCGATCAGCCGTTTTACTGGATGCCTCAATTCGCCGTCTTTCAGCGGTAGAATACATTCAGTGGTGTATTGAAAGAGAAGAGGAGCGCGTTTTAGGCGGTGGATCTCCTTCATTTTTTCAGGGACGCTCTGAGGAGATTAGCAGATTATTTCAGGAAGATCAGTTTTTATTGGTTCGAACCCAATTATTTGGACGTCAGAGAATTGCGGACATGCCGATCCCCTGTATCCAGTATCTACACAGTGATCGATTTGTATTGCAGGGCTCGGTACCCGTTGCCGATAGAATCGAGCTCTTAAACAAGCTCCGTTTCCAGCCTGGTGAGCGGGCCCTCGATTTGGGATGTGGAGCCGGAGCAATCAGCCGTTATCTGGCAGGACTCGAATGCGAGGTTACAGGTGTGGACTGTGATGTTCAACTTGTCCTACAATCGAGACTATTGGCCAACCTTGAAAGAGACACTGCAACTTTCATCGCAATGGATCTCGAATACGAATTTCCCTCTGGCCGTTTTGATACTGTTCTGGGCTTGGGATTATTTCCACACATCATTCACCGCCCTCAGCTTGCAAAGCGAATTGTGGCCGCACTACCTAAGCGTATCATCCTGGAGTGCTCACTGGCTGAAACTGGATACCGCTGGCAGGGCAGTATTTACCACCGAGTGGAGCCGCCCTGGGGATTTTGTTCGATTGAAGAATTGAAATATCATCTGTTGGATCTGTTCTCCGATTACCTGGAAGTAAGCGAAATCGGGTCCTCTTCCACCCATCGCACTGTTTTTCTTCTCCAAAAAAAGGACGCTTCCGCTCGATGACTGCGAATAAATGGAATGATCAGGCCTCGGCCTGCCGGGAGGCCCTCAGGCTGGTAAAGCTTTCAGACTGGCCTGCATTGGAGGAATTGACTGCAGTTGCTTGTGGAAATTTTCCAGACTCGCTTCCCTTGCTTGGAACTCGAATGAGTACGCTCAATAATCTCAATCGGGCGAAGGAGGCGGCGCAACTGGGGATGGACTTTATTGAAAACTTCCGGGAGGAGGAAACAATCTTACGCAACCTTTTTGCGATACTTCCGACTTTGCCCAAGATTGAACTACCCTGGCTCCCGGTCTTGGCGCGCTTAACTTCCGAGCTTGGCCAGGCCCTCCATGTGCGTGCCCTGATATCGGCCCGCAAAGGTGAAGATGCATTGGAAGCCTATCATCAACTAAACAAGCATTTCCCCAATCAAAACCTTTTGTCCAAAACCGAGTTTGCGACAAGGCTTGCGGCTGCTGATCTATTTGAAACGGCGGAACAGGTATTGATTTCAATGGGTAAAGACGCGCTTGTTGAAAGTTCCCATATCAGTAGTCGAGTGGATCTCTTTTTAAAACTGGCAGGGAATGGTCATTCGGAACGCTTTGGTGAAGCGAAGCAACTGGCGGAGGCATTGTTGGAGCGGAACCCGCTTTCGGCGGACGCCTTATATGCCATGGGACGTATTTGGTGGGATGCATCGCGGATGGATAAGGCATTGCCTTACCTGAGACGCCTTATCGAAATCGTTCCCAATCACCCTGTTCGTGGCGGTGTGGTATTTAATTCCATCTATGATGAAGAGATCTCTCCCGACGTTCTTTTTAAGGTGCATCTGGATTGGGCAAATACCCTCATGGGCACACTTCCTGGAGATCTGCCAGAATCTCCAATGCCTTGCGATCCAGATCGCCGTCTTCGGATAGGATACATCTCATCTGATTTTGGAAATCATCCGGTTGGTTATTTTGCGATTACGACCATTCCGGTTCACGATAGGGAGCAAGTTGAAATTTTCCTGTATTCACAGCGGGATCCGGTAATAAAGGATGATACCTTTTCTCAGGAATTTCGTGCGGCTGTAGGTGAAGGTCATTGGCGCTGGGTTAGAAAACTGGGTGATCGGGAACTCTTTGATCAGGTCAGGAGTGACAAGATCGACATTCTGGTCGATTTATCCGGCCATACGACAGGTAACCGGATGATTGTTTTTGGCATGCGTGCCGCCCCCGTTCAGGTAAGTTGGCTGGGCTATCCGCATTCGACGGCAATGCCGACTATCGACTACCGTATTTCGGACAATATTGTCGAGCCGGAGGGTGAGTGTGAAAAGTGGAGCACCGAGAAAATACAGAGGTTGCCAAACGGGTTTCATGCCATAAGAATGCCTAAGGATATTCCGGAACCCTCCTCACCTCCCTGTCTTGTAAACGGATATCTGACTTTCGGGTCCTTCAATAATGTGAACAAGATCGGTGCCCACACGATCGAAATGTGGGCTGCGTTGTTAAATGAAATTTCAGGTTCACGCTTAATTCTCAAGCACCGCACCATGAATGCCTTTGAAAACAGGGAAGGTATTCGATCGCTATTTACCTTTTTTGGAGTTGACCCCAAGCGACTCAGGTTTGTGGGAACCACCATCGGGCGAGAGGAGCATTTTGCCATGTACAGTCACATGGATATAGCTCTGGATCCACTCGGCTACAACGGAACAACGACGACTTGCGAGGCGCTTTACATGGGGGTGCCCGTGCTAACCTTACCTGGACAAAAGCATGCCGCCCGGGTTTCGGCCAGTCTACTCCATCGTGTGGGACTGGACGCCTGGGTGGCTAAAGATAAGGGACATTACTTGAAAATTGCCAGTTACGCATCCCAAAATTTTGACCTGTTGGCCCGACGACGTGCCCGCTTACGTCAGGATTTTCTCAATTCCCCTTTAAATGATGGTCAAGGACTTGCCAAAGAACTAGAAAAAGCTTTTCGAGATATGTGGTATCGTGCCTGCAATTCCCACTCATCCAACTTAAACTCCAAATAATCGAATAACAAATGACAGAAGCATCCAACGAAACGAAACTGACACCTGAAGTGATGGCAGCTCACGAAAAATCGCTTGAGTTAGCCCGAGCCGAAGGTGCTGAAAGAGATGTCGTAAAAGCGGCCGAATACATGCGCATAGCCGCCGAGGGAGGGCATCCCAATGCGCAAACCAACCTGGGGTATCTCTATTTTGCAGGAGAAGGAGTTGAGGTCAATCCGACTGAAGGTGTTCGCTGGTTGACCGCTGCTGCCGAGCAAGGAGAAATTCAGGCTCTTTTTAATTTGGCTCAAGTGTATCTGGGTGGACATGGCATTCCAGCCGATGAAGCAAAGTCTCTTTCACTACTAAGATCTGCAGCATCCAAAGGCCATCCCGACGCACTTTATAATTTAGGCCTTTTTCATTACAATGGAGATAAAGGAGTTGAGCAGGATTTTAAATCGGCTGCCATCTTTTTTGAAAACGCAGCGAGTGCAGGTCATGTAGAAGCAATCTTCAGCCTGGGTCTTTGCTACAGTCATGGTCATGGCGTTGAGAAAGATGAAGCAAAAGCAGTTGTCTATTATCGAAAGGCTGCGAGCAAAGAAGATCCTAACTCGATCTATAATCTAGGTCTTTATTATCAGTTTGGAGAGGGTGGACTGGATAAGGACGATGCGGCGGCACTGGAGCTATTCGACCGAGCGGCTGCGTTAGGACATGAGAAAGCAGCTCTTTCAGCTGCCGAAATAAGAGCCGAAATTAAATCTCAAGAAGACGAGATGGAGCTGTAAGTTTTATCGGGGGCTCTCGAGCCTTTTCTGACAGTGAAATTGGAATATCCGTTCAGAAAAATAAAAAAAGGCGGAGTCCAATGACCCCGCCTTTTTATTGATAGAATATTTTCTAACGCTTTTGGAATTAACCAAGGAGCTGAAGAACTCCCTGAGATTGCTGAGAAGCCAAGGCCAGAGACTGTGTGGCCAGAGCATTGGCGGTTTGTAATGCAAGCAGGTTCGCACCTTCCTCATTGAGGTCAGCCAGAGTCAGCTTGTCAGCACCTTCCGTAAGTGTGTTTACGAATTCGTTGGTGAATTCTTCACGCGTTGTGATGATAGCCAAGTTGGTGGCCAAGCTTTCTGATTGGGTTTTCAAGGCCGCATCAAAGGCTTCAAGCTGTGAAATTACGTCGCTGAGTTCAGCGGTGTAATTTGTGCCACCGAAGTCGATGTTACCTTGGTCTCCAGTCGTAATGGTAGAATCGTGGCCCTGGACACCTACGGCGGCGGTCAGATCCTGAGATACAAAGACCAGAGCTGCCTCGGCTGCACCAGTGGCTTCACCGGAACCAGCTACAACAAATCCAGTTGCGCCATCGATGTCTCCATCGGTAATGGCAGCGGAAGAATTGCCTTGAACATTGAAGCCTTGGACCGCGAGGGTAGATTCACCGAAAGTTTCGTTGAACTGAACGGTTTCGGTAGATCCACGTTCCCCACTGCTTTGAACCAGGTTGATCCCTTGGTAAGTGGAGTCTTTGGCAACACTATTGATCTGGTCGATCAAGCTGTTGAACTGTTCCCCCAGTGCATCACGTGCATCTGCATCAGTATTTCCCAGGGCATTGTTAACTACACCTTTCAGTGCACTAACCAGTCCGCGGATTGTGCTTACACCATTATCAGCAGCTTGGATGCGCTGAACAGCTTGACCCAGTCCATCGAGACGGGCAGTAAGGCCTTCAGCGCGGTCATTCAAATTAACGGATGCGAAGAAGTTGGTAGGATTATCAATAGCACTGTTGACCTTCTTACCGGTAGCAAGACGGTTGGTGGTGCGATTGAACAGTTTATCAGCAGATTGGAGCTGAAGGAGGTTGGAACGAATTCCAGCGTTTAATGATATATCTGACATTGTATTACCTTTCTAGGATTATTTAATAGTTTAGTGCCTTTGCATTTCTTGCATCGACAATTGGGAATACGTCGGGTCTTCGGTCTTCTTTAGTAAAAAATGCAGAACCATATGTTTTCTTCGAAAAAAGGGAGGTTGAAGGCAGTAGCTTGTAACATCTTTGTAAATATCGAGGGTTCCCTTAAAAACTTTGTAAACCCGGTAGTTACGACTAAAGCGGTATCCGAAATCTAATTACGAGAATCAGCGATTTCTTCCAGCTTGATACGGGCTTTCCACAAACCGCGTACTGTATCGAGTATTTCGCCGACTGCATCATGACGGTTTTCACCTAACGCCACTTCGCAGTCTTTGTAGATAAGGGCGAGAGTATGGGCAAGCTGCGGGTCTGCTTTGAAGTCTAAGGTGCGCTTAAGTAACTCCAGGCAGTGAATGACGGTTTCTTTGTCTTCCTGGACGTTTGCCTCTATCGCAATGGCGTAAGTTTGCAGCAATCTTTGTCCGGCAGCTTTGGAATGCTCTTTGGCGACTGACTGGTATGTCTCGTACGGATTCATTGAACATCCGTCCTAAGAGAAAGAGCCGATGAAGCCTCCGCTGGATGAGCTTTGCAGGGCTGCCAGGGCTTCCGGTGACTGGTTTGCTTGAACCGGAAGCGCGGTCGTCGTAGAAAATAGTTGATTCGCTAACAGGCTCGTTCGAGCGTTCGCCTTTGCGATGTCGAAAAGTACAGGCCCACTTGAAGGCTGGGTCAACATATTCAGTGCCCCTGCGCTATTGAGTGTCTTTACATTAGGAATGGCCGAGGTATTTGCCGAGTTACGTAATTGGTTAAACTCTTCAATTTTCGCCTTAGCATCCAGCATTGCATTAGATTCTTCTTCGACGACCTGGATCGCTGCTTCAATGCGCTTGGCATACTCTTTAAAGTCAAAGTCATCGATCGCTGGTGTTGGCCTCTCGAAACGAACGGGAATCGAGAGTGTCGAATTTTCCGAAAACGATGTATTCTGAATCTCGAAACTGACTCCGACGCCTAGGTCGATTTTGGTAGTTCCGTCTCCTGATAAATCGACCCCGAATTGATAACCTTGAACTCGACCCAAACCATCTGAAAGGCGGATGAATGAATTGGCTCCCCGGTATTCTACGTCTATGCTGTAGGCACCCGTTTCCAACTGCGTTTTGTCGGTTGCAACTGGGGATGCTTTTGGGTTGAATGCCTTTAACGTTCCGCCGTTGCTCGCGGTCTTAAACGGATCGAACAGAAATGCTGCTTTTTCGGTAGTTATGGAGGCTTCGCGGGTTCTTAGCGTATGAGCATCCACCCTATCATAATTGATCGTAGCGGTAAGATAAGCTGGTCCGTTGGTTTCAAAGTCGTATTTATCGACCGATTGGAGAAGTTGTTCCTTCGCGAATGATAGCCTGATTCCGGCGTCAAAATCTACCCACTCGCGTCCGCTGCCGGATAAATCAACACCTTCCTTTTTCTCAACTACCCCGCCTTCTTCTGTCAGGATCTCAACGGTGGAGTTCGACCCCAAGTAGGTAACTCTTGCCTTGTATTTTCCATCCTCTAATTCGAGAGCTGTATTCGATCCAGGAATGTAAGAGGCTTCTTCAATATCAAGTCCAATGAGGCTATAGGTCTTGTTTACAGCTAAATCATCGGCGCCATACCGAACACTTATCTTTGCTGTAGCCTCCGATGTGGAAAGATTCAGTGAACCGTCACCATAAGTTAATAATTTTGACGCTTCCACGCTTATGGGACGGCTGCCGGGTCCAAGATTTAAGAAAAGATCCTTGCCGTTGAAAATCGGGGTCTTTTTGAATGTGATGGCGTCTACGACTTGGTCAAATCCGGCGCTCAAACTGCGAAGTTTGCCGTAAACTTCTTGTAATTTGCGTTCGTTTCCGCGGATCCGCTGTCCTTCCTGGGCTAGTCCCAGCATTGTTTGGAGATTACCTGCTAGTGTGTCTAATCTCTCGCTGGCGCCCGTAACGAGGCGATAAGATTCTTCAATGTCGCCAGTTCTTAGAGTGTCGGAAGCCCTCGCAGACAGCAACGTCTGCCCGACCCTCCGCGTTCTATCTCGGGCAAAGGCGAGCGGATTATTAAAATCTTGAATTTGACTAGTGGTGAGTCTTTCCATCAGCAATATAGTTTAACGGCATGTTTCAGTATTTCTTTAGCGAGTATTTCTTCCGAACTATTACAAAGCAGTTTCCATGCTTAATGCATAAAAATTATAATTGGTAAGGTAATTGCTATGTTATTGAATCTTATGAAAAGAAACCTCAGAACCACTTTGTATATAGCGATCGTTCTGACCGTTGTTACGGCCTTCACATTCGGGCAGGGGACGGTAGATCGAGCGGTAGAAAAATCTAAATCGACAGGCGAAAATGCTGGAATTATAAGGTCTGCCTGGGATTCCATCGCATTCTGGAAAAAAGAGAAAGCTGTGGCGCGGCTGCACTATTTGCCGGTTTCTCCTCCTATGCCTCTCGAGTTAGGTGATTCTTTTCCGCAGTGGGATGAATCGGCAGAATTTGCCGCTAGACCGAAGAAAGTTTTGCCGATCACGCCTCATGAAGTAGTTCGTGGAGCCCCATCCTATTCTAATTTTTTAAATATGCTTAAAGAGGCGGAAGCCTCTGAAGCTGATCTAGATAAAACCGAAGAGGAAGGCGCAGAATTGGGGGACGCCGTGGTTGATAGTCCGTCTGAATCGAACGAACCCGAACTGGGCTCAAGTGATTTCGATTCGGGTTCCGGCGTGTCTGAGTTTGAAGTTGATGACTATTCGCATATTGAGGCTGTCTTTCCTCGGCCTTATGAGCAATTCGTCTCGGGCGAGCGTTTATTGATGTTCTTTCCGGTAGGGGATTTGCCTTCAAATAATTCAGAGATATCCCGCATACTGCTTCCTGTAGAAAGTTCTATCTTTTTCCAGCCTCCCTCCGTGAACTCTGCACGCAGTTCGGTAACGATGAGAAACGAAAATTAGTTATGATTAAATTCAACAGAATTTTGATGGTAGGGGGAGCGCTGTTGTTAGTGGCGTTTTTCCCCGTTGTAGGTTTGGGTGTTGGGCCAACTCCGACTCGTGAACTGGACACACCGATCGAAGAGGCGTTTTCTAGGCTCAAGCAGGCGATAGCTGATGAGGATAAACGAAATGGAGCGCATGAGGATCATTCAGAGCCTGTCACCGAGACCGATCCACATGCGGGGCATGCGCTCGGGCACGATGAAAAGCTGAATGAGGGTTATGTGGATCTTGAAACGGAAGATGGCCATGTTGGTAATCCTCATGATTCAGTAGATCCTGTTAAAGAAGGTGGACATTCTCCCTTCACCACGGAACTCGCAAAAGCAGATTACTTGCAACGGAACGGTTCGTATGCAGATGCTATCAAGGTTTACCTCAACTTGTTAAACATCTCTGATGTTCCTCCCGCAGAACATAAACAAGCTTTGTTTGGTTTGGCAGAGACCTATTATAGGCGGGGAGCGCTTGCTCAATCTGTGAGCCTGCTGAGCCAATTTTTAACTATTTTCCCAGAGGATGAGCGGCGTGCTGAGATCCAGTTTCAAATAGGACTGCTCTATCGGGAAATGCAGTTGTACGGCGAAGCAGTTACAGCGTTTTATCGAGTCCTCAATTCCATAGTTGTTACTGGCGAAGTCGACCTACCCAAATACCTATCGCTTGCGCGGCGGTCACAGTTTGAGATAGCGCGCAGTCATTTTTATGCTGAAGAGTGGGAGCAATCTTTGGTGATTCTGAGTCGAATTGAGCTGTTCGAGCTTAACCCGACTGATCGAGAGTCTCTTCTCTATTACAAGGCCCACGCTAATCTAAGAAAAGGGGATAGGGAGGAAGGCTTAAAGATTGTTAAAAACTTACTTCGTACGTACCCGGCGAGTCCGTTGGTTCCTGAAATGCTCTATACAAAGGCGGAGATATTGGCTGAAATGCAGCAAGAGGAGAATGCGATTGCAACGCTAATGGAGCTGCTTGAAGTGAGTGGCCTGCCCAACGATGAAGGTAATGAGGCTTGGAGCTATTGGCGTCAGCGGGCCGGCAACAAGTTTGCAAATCGCTATTTTGAAAACCAGGACTTTTTAGCTGCGCTACGCTTATACCAGGGTATTGTTGTCCTTGATGAAAGAGCCAGTTGGCAGCTTTCGATTATTTATCAGATGGCTCTTTGTTTTGAAAAACTAGGCATGTATGATCGTGCGGTGGAATCGCTAAAGTTTGTTTCCCAAAGTGTCGAAGGTTTATCTGAAGATGAGAAAAAGCCTGCAGATTTAGTACTTACCCAGCTCAATGAACGGACAAAATGGCGACTGGATATGCTTCAGTGGCGTGCTGGACTGGAGCGAGACCGTTTTCCTATGCTAGCCGATGTCACAGATTTTGAATCCGAAGAAGACTAAATTATGAATATTACACCTATCATCGAAAAGTTCGAATTATTGGCCGATCAAATTCTGGGTCTTCTTCAGGAAGAGAGGAAGAGTCTAAAAGAAGGTCCTCCGTCTGACGAATTATGTGAAAGAAAACGGGAACTCATTGATCAGCTTTCGGATGCCGTTGTTAGTATTCGTGCTTATCGCGAGTCATCAAGCGATGCTTTATCAAGTGTTAAGGACCGATTGGCTTATGTTCAGCAGCGATTGATGAAGATCCTCCAAATGGATCGTGAGTTAGAAAAGCTATATCTCGGTGCATCCAACCATCCCAAGATTCCTCACTTCGTTCCTGCTGCCTCTCGGGTAGGCCAAGCCTATGCGGCTGCGGCAAATGTCTAAAGTCCTCAGTTTACTGCGATCATCCATGTCTAGATTAAGCGAATAATTCATGAGGTCAGAAATGCATACCAGTCCGCCTGCATCATTGTCCGCTGATGAACAGCGCGGCGATTCAGGTTCAAGGAAATCTGTTTCTGGTGCGAGTGGCCTGATTCGATATTCTAACCAGATTCTTCAATTAACGTTGGATGCTGAATGGACGGTCCTTGGCTGCAATCAAGAGGCTTCTGACCAGTTTTCGTTGTTCGCTCCTGAGCTGACTGGAGCGCTGTTCAGAAATATGTTGATAGAGCTCAATGGTGCGTGGTCTCCACTGTTGCCTTTGACCTTGGATTCGATTTCTGGATCCATGAGAAACTTTCTTCCTTGGGACTCTGAGGAGAATTATGGCTTAGGCTGGGATCTTCAGTTCTTGGTCCATCAGAATTTCTATTTTTTGACTCTCGTCCCGATGCTCACCCCCGAGGTGTCTCCATCCCTAGGCGAAGAGCCGTTGTCACTTGAGCCCTCAGCGTTGCAAAAGACGCTTCGGCAGCTGTTGCTTCGTACGCAGCAGCAGGAAATGAGGTTTCGCTACTTTGTGAGGCATCTACCGGGTGCTCATTTTACTCAAGAGCGGAATTTCAAATTTACGATCATGAATGATGCTCTAGAGAAGCTTTTGGGATACGAAGTTATTGATTCCCTTCGATCGGGTGCAGAAT
This sequence comes from uncultured Opitutaceae bacterium, assembly GCA_964352065.1. Lineage (GTDB taxonomy): Bacteria > Verrucomicrobiota > Verrucomicrobiia > Opitutales > UBA2995 > UBA2995. Next base: position 84,545 of record CAYGQM010000005.1, on the reverse strand, counting down.
GGCGTGACTGGGTTCATCCAAGTGATATAGATGAAATGGATAAGAATTTGGAGCTCTGTCGAAAAGGCTGTGTCCCGATCGCGTCTCGTTTCCGGTTATTGATGCCCAATGACGACCGCATTCTCTATTTGATGGAGTTGAGAGTTCCTGTTCGCGGAATGGATGGCAAGCTATGGGGCTACGAAGGCATATGGCTGGATTTGACCCGTGAGAGCATCGCGGAGCGAAGGTTGCAGCAAGCCTCTTGGAAAGAAAGTTTATCCGAGATTTCTGGTAGCCTATCCCACGATTTTAACAACGTTTTGGGTGGGATCTGCGGCTTGTCAGATTTAGTTTTTGAGACCTTGTCTCCCGACAATAAAGACTATGACTCAATTAAGGTGATTCGCGATAAGTCCCGCGATGCGGTGGGGCTTATTCAGCGAATTATTGCACTCAACCGAGAGGACTGGGGGCAAATTGAATTACATGATTTAGTAAAATTGGTTGAGGATCAGCGTGAGCTTATCCGGATTATTTTGCCCAAAGACGTTACCTTGGAGATGAATTTGCCGTCCACTGAGGTTCCGGTTCGATTGGATGCGGTTGCTCTAAGAAGAATATTGCTGAATTTTGCTACAAATGCTCGGGACGCGGTTAGTTTCAAAGGGCGAGTAGAAGTAACTGCAAGAACGGTTGATTGCGAAAGCTATGACCGTAGTGGATTATTCTCTTCTCATTGCCCTGACTGCAAGCAGGCGGTTGAGCTGATATTTAAGGATGATGGCCGTGGAATTGATCCAGCGATTATTCATCGCATTTTTGGACCCTATTTTTCGACAAAAGAATCGGCTCACGATTCCGGCTTGGGCCTGTATAGTGTTACCCAGTTTGCGCGGGAAAATAAGTTTGATTATGGCGTTCGCAGTGAACCTGACGTGGGAACCGAGATGATTCTTCTTATTCCTGTTGAAGATTTCGAGGAAGATTACTCATGCGAAGAGGGTATTGGCGGTGATACCGATGAGGAGGATTCAACCTTGGTGCGAGCTGTTCTACCGGTAGCAATCTTTGGTTCCGCTAATTCTTTTTTACAGCCGATTGTAGATATGCTCGAACACAATGGGTTTCCGGTGGCTTTTCTGCAGGATGAAAATGCGATCAGTAATTGGATGGATTCCAATGAACTCAATCGAAGTGTACTAATATCGGTAATGTCAGAGTCTGCGAGCGAGTCCCGGGAAATATGTGCCCGATTGAACCTCGACTGTAAGAAGAACCTGCTCAATCTGCTGGTTTTGAGAGGGCTGAATCCCGATCATTTTAGCGACTATGTGGGATCCGTTTTTGATGGGTGTTACGTTACAACAAGTAAACCGTCTTTGTGTTTTCGTAGGATAATCGATTTTCTGGAAGCGAAATCATAGCTTGAATTTATATGGTTAAAAATCTCATCTCATTCTTAGTCACCTCCTTCTTCGGGCGGGTGACAATAGGTTTTCTTGTGACTATTGTCTTAGTAGGATGTGCAAGCCCCAGGTTGGACAGAGAACTCGGTGATATCCCTCTAGGTTCTCAATATGCACCGAGTAACCTTTATGCTGTCTCGGAATTGCCCGAGTATATAAATCGAGTTGCGGTGTTGCCTGTATTTTTCCCAAAAGGAATCGAAATCGATGATCAAGAATTTGATGGGGTCGTTCAGGCGGAGCTGCGGCGGATAGGTCGTTTCGAAATCGTAGAAGTTTCGCCGGATGTATTGTTTAGTATTATCGGGTCTCGTCGGATCTCCACATTGGGTGCGGTTCCCGAAAGTCTAATCGAGTATATTAAAACGCGTTTAAAGGCAGATGGTATTTTGCAAACGGACCTTACTTCTTACAGGCCATACCGTCCTTTCGAGGTGGGTATTCGATGCCGACTTTACGATCTCAGTACTAATTCGCCTCTGTGGGCTATTGATGAGGTAATGAATGCAGGGGATAAAGAGGTGCATATCGGATCAAGACGTTACTCACTGGATGAGATTCATAACAAATATCCGTTTGAAGATAGTTATTCTGCACTTCGCAGCCCAAACCGTTTTGCCGCGTTTACCGTCCATACTTTGTTCAATACGATTCCGGGATTCGGTTTGACTCCGCCTCCATCGTTGTGAGCGATGATTTTTTTATTCGTAAGCTAAGTTCAGATGATATTAAGCATTAGATCCAATGGAAATTAATCCGCAAAGGTCAATTCGACCAGTACAGAAGGCGGAGCGAAAACCCAAAGCGGGGCGTTCTGAATCTGCGCCTGTTGCATTGGAGGGAACCCTATTCTTGGGTTCCGAAATGATCGCTGCAATCGAATCAGGATTAGCGGCATTGCCAGAAGTGCGGCAGGAGCTTGTTGACGTAGGCAAGCAGCTCGCAGAGGACCCCAACTATCCAAGTGCGGAGGAGTTAGAGGATCTTGCTCAACTGACTTTGAAGAATGTGGCTCTCGAAGGTTTGGCAGAGGGTACTAGCGAGCTTGAAGATCGTGACGGGCAAGATCGGTAGGTAAGAATTACCTGCTGCACTAGTTTCAAGAGGTCTGGTAGCACTGGCTAAAATTTATTAAACTATAAAGCATTGTAAATTAGTCACTTAAGGATTTCGGTTTTCTATAAAACCTCTGTTGGCATGTAGCTAGCTGTGTATCTGGCATGATCGAAGGAATTTTTGCCAGTCAAAACTACCAGGCCTCAAAGGCGCTTTTGGATGTGTCGTCGGAAAGGCATAAGGTTATGGCGGGAAATCTCGCGAATGCTGAGACGCCCGGCTACAAGCGTTTGGATATTGATGCCAGTTTTGAGAGGGCGTTGTTCTCTAAAATACGTGCAGGTGAGCTCGACTCATTTGCTTCCGATCAGATTGGCATCTCACCTGAATCAGGCCTTCAACCCACGAGTGAAGATGGGAATACGGTAAGTAGCGATCGTGAGCTTATGCTGATTAACGAGAATGCTCTGAGGTATGAAATGTTAGGCCAATTTGTCAGCAGTTCTTTAAGGCAACTTAGGACCGCGATTACTGGCAGGAATCAATAATTATTATTTTACCCATGGACTTAATACCAGGAATTCAACAAACCGCGAGCGCGCTTGAAGTAAACAAGCAACGCTTGGAAATAATCGCACAAAACATCGCAAATGCGAACACGACAATGGATGCTTCGGGTGGTCCGTATCAGAGGAAGATTATGTCTTTCGAGTCAGTTCTTAATGACACTAAGAATTACGGGGTTAAGATTAGTCAGCTCAGTAAGGATACTTCGCCAGGACCTGAAGTCTACAATCCGTCGCACCCTCATGCGGATGAAAACGGAATTGTTCGTATGCCCAATGTTTCTATGTCGATGGAAATGGTGGATATGATCTCAGCCTCCCGCGCCTACGAAGCGAATCTTAGTGTGGCAAAGACGTCCCGCCAAATGGCTGAGCGCGCGCTCGAAATAGGGCGATAGTAACTAACTGCTAGTTTTCATAGCCATGAACATAGGATTTAACCCATATCAAGCAACTCAGATGATTCCTGGATTGCAGGGTGGAGCAGAAAAGCTTCAAACGCCGAAGAAAACGGATGCCACGGGATTCGGTGACCTGTTGTTGAAAAAATTTGAAGGAACCGAAGCCTCTGGCAAAATGGACGCAGGGGGTATTGTCGGTGACGTCATTCGTTCAGTTGATACGAAGCAGAAAATTGCTGCTGAAACTCGCACGGCCTTTCTCGCTGGGGAATCGGGTAACCTCCACCAGACCATGATCGCAAACCAAGAGGCAAGCGTCTCATTTACCTTGATGGTAGAAATGCGAAACAAGGTGATGGAAGCCTATCAAGAGCTTATGCGTATTCAAATTTAGATTCATTTTTCAAAAAGACAAATTGCACGCGAAAGTATTAACAAATGAAAAATCTTATTAACGACTGGCAGACTTTTTTTAAGGCGCTGGATCCTAATCAGAAGGTTTCTCTCGTTATCGCCTCATTGGTGGTAGTAGGTGGGATGGTTGCTCTGGTTCTTTGGGCGCAGACTCCACGGATGCGTTTACTCTATGGAGCGCTGTCTGAGAAAGACGCTTCAGCGATAGTAAATCATTTGGAGGGCCAAAATATTGAATATGAGATGCGATCTGGAGGAAGCTCTATTTTTGTACCAGAAAAAGATGTATATAAGGCCAGAATGGATGTTGTTTCTCAGGGTGTCGTACAAGGTGATGCGGTAGGATTCGAGATATTCGATAAGAGTTCCTTCGGGGCTAGTGACTTTATACAGAGGACCAATTTTATTCGAGCAATTCAGGGCGAGTTGGCGAGGACCATCACTCAGCTTCGTGGCGTGAACAGCGCCCGAGTAATGGTTGTAATGCCCGATAATCGGTTGCTGCTTGTAAACAATGATCTGGAAACCACAGCCTCGGTGTTTGTCGATGTGGGTGGAGGGTCCATTTCGCCGGCAGCGGTAAAGTCAATCCAAGCGCTGGTTGCAAACGCGGTGGAAGGCCTCGCGCCAGGGAATGTGGCAGTCGTCGATAATAATGGCAATGTGCTGTCTGAAGAGCGGGATGAAGAGACTTTGATGGCAGGGTCGTCCTCGATACTTGAATACCGTGCTTCCATAGAAGACTACTTTTCAAAAAAGGTAGAATCTATGTTGGAGCGTGTTGTAGGTCGTGGAAACGCGGTAGTGAGGGTCTTTGCTGATATAGATTCAGATCAGATGTCCCGTGTGGAAGAGAATTTTGACGAAACGAGTCCGGTGGTTCGAACGGTTTCCTCTCAGGACGAGTCGCGCACTACGATTGAGGCCGGTGCGGTGGCGGCTGAGGGAGGACCCGTTGCTACTCCTGGTCAAACAGATGAGGAAGTTCGAACTAAAGATCAGGAATATGAGATCGATAAGACGATTACCAATATTGTGCGGGCGCCCGGAACGGTTCAGCGAATAACTGCTTCCGTTTTTGTGGCCGCAAAGGCGGTGCTTTCAGCTGAAGGCGCAGGAGAAACTCAGGTGACTTATGAAGCTCGTACTCCGGAACAGCTAAATCAACTGCAAGCAATGGTAGCGAATGCCCTAGGAATCAATACAGACGATCAAACGACTGGAACTGTAACGATTCAGGAGATGGCCTTTGCTGGAGACCCGGTCTCCATACTGGCGAATGCTCCTGAAGAAAAGTCTTTTGAAATCATGGAGGTGCTTCAGTTCGGCGAAGAGATTATCGGAACGGTCGTGGCTATTGTTTTGTTTCTGATTTTCTTCCAAATGTATAGAAAATTCAAGGCTCAGCCGTCACCGTTTGAAGAGCTGAAGCAACAGGTATTTAGTCGGGACCGTGCAGCCGCTCAGTCGGCTGCCGCAGAAGTAACTCCGGAGTTGCTGAATGAGCTGATTCGTCAAAAACCAGAAAACGCCGCAGTTACATTACGGGGATGGTTGAAAGACAAGGATGATGAGTAAGATGAAACTAAATAATGAGGAGTATCAGAGTCTTCCCAGGATTCGCAGGCTGGCTATCTTCTTTGTGGTGATCGGTCCAGAAAATTCTGCCGACGTGCTGAAGTCATTTGATGACTACGAGGTAGACGCAATCGTCCGTGAGATGGCCGGATTGGAACTGATCGAAGATTCTCTGCAGCAAAAGGTTCTTGATGAGTTTTCCGGCCTCTTGCTACAGAGTGCCACAGCGATAAAAGGTGGTTTTGAAATTGCAGTAAAAACTATGGAAAGCGCGCGTGGTGTTAATCGTGCGCGTGGATTGGCGGGGAAGCTCGGTATTCCAAGCAATGCTCCCACGGATCTTGGTGATTTTTCAGAGATGGGAGCGCAGCAAATGTGGAATCTTATTAAGACAGAGCAGCCACAAACTATAGCGTTTTTGTTGAGTGCCATCGATGCGGGCAAAACGGCGGAAATTATCGATTTGATTGAGGAGCCACTGCAGTCAGAGATCGTGGTTGCGATGGCACAATTGCGACCTACGACCTCCAACGCCTTGGAAAAGGTTCTTAAGAATTTATCGCGTCACACGGAAGGTCGCTTGCCCCCGTCGGTTTCAAAACTGGGTGGTGTCAATCACTTGGCGGAGGTCATAAAGCAGCTTGATGGAGCCCTTGGGAAATCCCTGCTTTCTGAATTGGAAGCGATAGATCCGGAGTTAAGCGCCCAAGTCCTGAAAGAAATGTTTTCATTTCGTGATCTTGTTAAGCTTGACCAGGATGCGATCCAGCGCGTGATGCGGGAGGTTGATACAGCTACGATGGTAATGGCCATGAAGTCGGCTACTCCGGATCTATGCAACTTGATCTATGGTAGCCTTTCAAAGCGTGGGGCTGAGGCCCTCAAGGAGGAGCTGGAAATGATAGGTCCTGCAAAAATAAAAGAGGTCGAAGCGGCTCAGGAGATCGTTCTACAGATTGTTCGAAAACTCGAGGAGGATGGAGAGATCAGCTTAGATGGAAGCGGAGAGGATCAGTATGTCTAGCACCTTTACCATGTTGCGTCCTGTCAGAGCCGTGCGTGTGATTTCCGAAGCTCCTGAGCAAATCCAGTTGGAGTTGCATAAGAAAGAGTTGGATGTGGCACGGAAAGAGGGCTATATGTCGGGCCAACGGGACGCAGAGGCTCGATATGCTGAGGCTCTGAATGAAGTAAAGGGTATTCAGTTACAGACCTTACACCGACTGGCTGATTGTGAGAAGAGTCTTTTTTCCGAGGTCGAACAGGCGCTTCCTGATTTAATTCTCGAGGGAGTTCGCCGCATAATCGATGCGTGGGAGCCAAAGGGAAATGAGATTGAAAAACTCGTCCAAGATGTGCTTGCGTCACTCGAAGGTGACTCAGGGGCCGTCAAGGTATTTTTAAATCCAAGCGATAAAGCGCAAATGCTTTCTTTGCATGAAGATATGAAGAGAGATTTCCCAGATATTGCCATCGTCGAAGATCCGCAGTTGCGCTCCGGTGAATGTTATGCCCGAGGGCGTTTCGGAATTACGGACGGGCGATTCTCGGCTAAGCTGGAAAATATGAGAAAGGTATTTTTATGAGTGATCGCCAACTTTCGGCCCGATTTAGTTCTTTGCGGGGGCGCTTGCGTGAAGCGCCGCTGTCTTCGCAACTGGGGTCTGTTCACCAAGTGCGTGGACTCGTCATTGAGGCGAATGGTCCCAATCTAGCGATTGGTGATCTTTGTCATATTGAAACCAGGGAGGGGACTGATGCTGTTATGGCTGAGGTGGTGGGCTTTAACGATCATCGCATGTTACTGATGCCGCTGGGTGAGATGAATAGAATCGCACCGGGATCAACGGTGGCTGCAGCTAATCATGAAGTGGCTATCCCGAAGCCAGAATCAGCATTGGGACGAATTTTGGACGGTCTTGGAAATCCGATCGATGGAAAAGGTCCTCTCAATTATAACTATGGAGTATCGGTTCGGTCATCTCCTCCTGATCCATTAACACGGAAGCCTATTACCGCTACGTTTTCTACCGGTATTCGATCAATCGATTTGTTCGCTCCGGTTGGACGGGGTCAGAGACTTGGAATATTTGCAGGCAGTGGAGTTGGTAAGTCGACGTTGCTGGGCATGTTCGTTCGCGGTAGTGAAGCAGAAGTTAACGTGATTGCTCTGATTGGTGAACGGGGTCGCGAGGTGCGGGAATTTGTGGAGTCCACATTGGGCTCTGAAGAGATGGCTAAATCAGTCGTTGTCGTCTCTACGTCGGATCAACCCGCAATGTTGCGGCTCCGTGCGGCTTTCCTGGCTACTTCGATTGCAGAGAGCTTTCGAGACCAGGGAAAGAATGTGCTTTTCATGATGGACTCAGTGACGCGATTTGCTATGGCACAGCGCGAGATCGGTCTTTCAGTAGGTGAACCGCCGGCGAGCCGCGGGTACCCGCCATCCGTTTTTTCTTTGTTGCCCAGATTAATGGAACGTACTGGTAATTCTGCAAACGGTTCAATTACCGCTTTCTATACCGTCTTGGTGGAAGGAGATGATATGAATGAACCAATAGCAGATAGTGTGCGCGGTATCCTTGATGGACATGTGGTGCTCTCGCGTGCAATCGCGACGTCGAATATTTTTCCAGCTGTAGACGTGCTAGAGAGTATCAGTAGGTTGAATACGCAAATATGTGATGAAGATGAGCTGGCGCTAATCGCAAAGGCTCGAAGCCTGCTTGCGACTTACCGGCAGAACGAAGACCTTATCAATATAGGAGCCTATGCTAAAAACAGTAATCCGGTAATCGATGAAGCGATAGAAAAACGACGCAAAATTGTTGAATTACTCCGCCAAGATCATTTGGAGGTGAGTCGTCGTGAAGAAGGATTTGTTAAACTCAAGGAGGTGCTTTCATGAAGCGTTTTCATTTTAAACTCAGCTCTGTTTTAACCATGCGCAAATTTCAAAAAAATGAAGCAGCGTCGATCCTCTCGAACGCTCAAAATCAACGCATGCGGCTGGAAATACAACTTAGCGATACGCTGCGAAACAAGTCCTCGCTCGAAAAAGCTTTACTTGAATGCTACAAAAAAAGTTCACGGGCATCAGATATTATTCACTTACAAGATTCACTATCGTTTCTCCGGTTTGAAACGGATGTCATTCAAAAGAAGTTGAGGGAGGCGCTTGAGTGTGAGGATGATTGTCGAGCAGCGGTCCTTCGTGCCAGGCAAGCTGAGGAGACTGTGTTGAAGTTGTTGGATAAAGAGAAAGAGCGTTACCGGCAGGAGCAGGACCGGGAAGACGAGATCAATATGATCGAATTTGTTAATGCGCGTCACCACCTCAAGAACGTATAGCGAACTATGGGCACACTAATTAAACACTGGCAAATATTCGCGTTGGCTTTGGTGCTAAGTTTAGGATCTGCGTTGGGTCTTATCTTCATGCGCAAGGACTCTTGGTTGCCGACCTCGGACGGACTCGTTAAGAAAGCTACACCGATCTCAGAGGGCGGTGTTACGGCAAGTAAGTCGTTTAAGGAATGGGAGTTTTCGGCGAGTGAATTAGACAATTTACGCAGCCAATTGGAAGGCGAAAGAGACTTGTTGGAAAAAGAAAGGGCCAAACAGGAAGCATTACGTGCACAGATTCAAAGCGAGTCCGCAGAACTTGTCCGTTTGCGAGCTGAGTTGGAGTTGCTTCGAGAAGACATTCAAAAGGATTTGATCATTATAGATGAAGATGAACAAAAGAACCTCCGAAGCCTCGCTAATCTATATGCAGAAATGAAGGCGCCCGCAGCGGTTAAAGTGTTGACTGAGCTGGACACAGATACCGTCGTAAAAATCCTTTCCCTTATGCCCTCTGATGCATCTGCAAGAATTTTGGGGACGTTAGCCGAATCACCGAGCGAGGCATCAGTGGGACGGGCTGCGGAAATAACCGATGCTTTTCGAAAGCTAAAGAGGTAGTATGAGCAGTGAAATAAAATTTCTGTCATCCTCGTTCCCCGTTAAAGCGATCGCAGATAGCGCTTTTAACACGAAAACCGTTCGGCAAAGCTTCGACCGGGAGCTGGATGGTGAGGAAAGTAAGCTCGAGTTGGACAATAAGGAAATATTTCCTAGGAAAAAACTGCCTAATTGCAACGGCAGGAACGGTGAAGGAGAAAATTATAAGTTGTTGGATAAAAGTGAATTAATAAGTATTGAAGAGAATATAAGTATAAATGGTACGATAATGGCTGTGAACAATGATATGTTTACACAATCAACATCGCCGAAGAATACTTCCTTGTCTGGGTTGACCCCAGAGGGAGAGAAAAAAGGAGGGAAACCTGCATTCTCTGACCCCGGCCTTGTCGATTCAAAATTTCTCTCTTCGGAATTGCTTATACAAGATTGCATTGAAGGGAACATTAAGGGCTCAATGGACTTGAATGGAGCTTCTGCGTCACTCGAAACGAGCGAAACCCAAAATGTGCGATCAACGTCGCTAGAGAGTTCCGCACTCGGAATTGTTCGGGACGCAAATGGAACAGACCAAGTGGTCAAAATTCAAACCCTTCTTTCTTCTGCGGAACTTAGCCAGGCAGGAACCGGTTTCGGGACAAAGAGTGGTGGTTCTTTGGATAATGAAAATTTAAATACCTCGCGTAGTTCGCAGGTTAATGAAACTCAGCGACCTGGGACGCCCCTTCCAGACGGTGGGAGCAATTCACCGGCTATGACCGAAGCCTCAGCAGAAAACGCGACGGATGCTCGTCCTAAAAGTGAGACGAAAACGGTCGCCGCTCTTTCATCAGAAATGACGCCATCTTCGGCAAGTATGGACGCAAAGGTCGGTGCTGGGCGGGATAGTGAAAATTTAAATACCTCGCGTGCATTGCAGGGTAACGAAGCTCAGCGACCTGTGACCCCTCTTTCAGGAGGGGTAGGTTCGCTCAGTGGAGTGAATACTGCTAACTCTGCGCCTTCGAATAGAAATCAGAGTAAAAACGCCGATAAATACGACAGGAAGGGAAGTAGAGCCGTTCATCTCTCCGGAAATTCTGGTGCAGCTCCGCTGGTTACCTCCCACCCGAATCCTGTGATAGCCGCAGCAAGTCAAGACCTGCGAGGTCAGGTGCAAGCTGGGGGCGGCAGTGACTTGGACATTGATCCTCTAGATTTCTCGGGAAAAGACGCTGCCAAGAGCGGTTCCAAAGAAGAAGCAGCAGCAAGCGGAGCGGCATCGATTACCAGCCACAAATCTGACCAGGGAGCTGCTGGAAAGACCGAATCCATACAATCTGCCTTTACTCGCATTAATCAGGGAGTCGAGTTGCTTAAACAGGATCGGTTAAAATCGGTTCAATTGAAGCTAAATCTCGAACAGGGGCACACTGTTAGGATTCACCTAAATTTAAGGGGGCAAAGTCTTCGAACGGTCATCTTCACTGATTCAGAACAGCTCAAGTCAGCCTTCCGGGAAAGTTGGGAGAGCTTCTCCCGCGAGCTTTCTGAGAAGGGTGTGGATGCGAATGAGTTACAATTCTCCTTATCGCAAGATGGAAGGAGGTCTTCAGCTCAAGACATCTGGGATGAAAAGAGTCTTCGGGAGAAGGTGGTGGATCACACAGCTCTGAGTCATTCCGTCAAACGTTTTAACAAAAGTGCGAAGCTATCGAATCCCGAGCCAGTGCTTAAGGTGGATCGGGAGAATCATAAACTTATAAGATTTGCATAACCAAAGGATACAATCATGGAAACTTCACTAACATCGCCGGTCTCTGCTCTGCAGAATTATAGCACAGTCGACCCGGAATTTAAGTTCGTAGATAAAGGATCTCAGGGAACTTTGAACCAAGACGACTTTTTCAAGCTGCTGACAGTTCAACTAACCTCTCAAGATCCATTGAAGCCTATGGAGGATACGGAGTTTATTTCGCAAATGACGAGCTTTAGCAGCTTGTCGGAAATGGAAAAAATCTCCGGAGACATGAAAATGATGCGCGAGCAGCAGGAAGTCTTCACCATCCAGTCTTTGATCGGTAAACAAATTCGAGCCGAGGGCGAAACCGGCGAAATTATCGAAGGGGTTGTGACGCATGTTGCGCGCCAGGATGGAAGCCTCGTTCCGTATATAGGGGATCGCATGGTTGTGAACTCTCAAATAATTGAAATATCCGAAGTATCGGAGGAAATCCCAGCTGAAGAAATCGGCGCTAAGGGTAAAAATCCAAAAATAGACTGAATCGTCGGGATGGCGACTGTCACAAAATAATTAATCAAAAAGAAAAGGAAATAAAATGGCACTTATACGATCACTAGGGAGCGGCGTCAGCGCGATGCAAAGCTTCGTTAAAGGAATGGAAGTAATCGGCAACAATATCGCCAACTCCAAAACCACTGGATTTAAACGTCAACGTGTGAACTACTCGGACAGTTTCTCTAACACCATTCGCGATGCAGCGTCTGGTGGAGAAAGCACGCCGAATCTACCTCCCGTGCAGATAGGTACTGGAGTAAACGTATCGGAATCTAAGATACTTTTTGACCAAGGGTCAATCGAAGCGACGGGTGTTGCCTCGGATCTTGCGATTGCAGGTGATGGGTTTTTCCGGGTTTTCGATTCTGGTAACAATAATCAGTTTCTTACAAGAGATGGATCCTTCCGTATCAGCGAGGAAGGTTACATGACCGACATTAATGGAAACTTTCTTCTTGGACTTTCCGGGGGCACGCCTGACTCTAGGCCCGATGTCCTGGATCGCATCCGCGTTGATTTGGAAGACAATGTGAAGACAAATTCGCAGGGTCAACCGCTCGATGCTTCCGGACGAATCGTTCTGGATGATGGCACGCGTCTGACTGAGGCCAGTGATGGAACGACTTATCGAGTGGATGAGGGCGGCCGACTTTTGGATTCCGCGGCTGGATTTTTGCCGCAAAGCATTCTCTTGAAAGATATCGGAGGAGCGGGCGCGCGGGCGGTGTTTGATGCAACTGAAAACAATTACGTACTTCGCGATACGAGTGGCGGTCTAATTGATATCAGTGGTGCTGCCACAACGACTCCTCAAGTATGGAATCCCTCGAGCCAGATTGCCGCGTCTATTGGAGATGCAGAAGCAAGTGCCGCAGTCTGGACCGGAACGGATCCAGCCCAACCGGCGATAGCTCTAGTCGATGAGAACGACCCCAACCAGTTTCGCTTGGCGATCCAATCGTGGTCAATTAACCGTGAAGGTGATCTTACGCTTGCTTTGAACGATGGGACTACCCACGTCCGGGCCAAGATATTGTTGCAGAATGTGAACGACCCCGAATCGCTGGTAGCTGAGGGCAAAGGTCTGTTTTCCGGGCTACAAAATGCAGGCGCAATTGGCCTGACCGAGTGGAACATTGGGACTCAGGTCGAACCTTCGGACCTTTTGCTGAATACGGCGAATGCGAACGGACTTGGATTCATTCAGGGCCAAGCGCTTGAAACGTCGAATACGGACTTAACGTTTGAGTTCTCTGAAATGATACAAACCCAACGTGCGTTTCAGGCCGGCTCGCGATTGATTACGGTTTCTGATGAGATGCTTCAGGAAATTATTAATCTTAAACGGTAGTTTAGAAAGGAAACCCCATGGCAACTGATACTGATGTAGATTCTCCGCCGGCGAAAGGCGGCAAAGGCGGATTTCCATTAGTGCCGCTCTTAATCGTGGTGCTAGTCATCCCGGTTGTGACGCTCGCACTGACGGAATTCGTAATAATTCCAAGACTGCAGTCCAGTATGGGTGGAGGAGGTGAAAGTAACGCCAAATCAAGCTCTGGCCATGGATCCTCAGGGGGATCTCACTCTGCGTCAGGTGGCGGGGGACATGGTTCTTCGTCTCATGGGGGCAGTAAGGAAGATCTTGGACCCGGCACTTCCTATAACTTCGAGGAGGTGATATGTAACCTGTCTGGAACCATGGGAACCCGTTTTCTCAAAGTCAGTTTTGAGGTCATTGGAAGTGACCCGGAGCTTTCAAGTATGATAAAAATGAAAAAGCCCCGGGTTCAAGATGCCATTATCTCAACGCTATCAAGTAAGACGATTCAAGATATCGAGGTTCCTGGTGGTCGTAATGGTTTAAGGGTTGCATTGATCAGTGCGATCAACCAAGCCATTGGGTTTGCGGCTGTTGAGGAGCTGTTTTTTACTGAATTTCTCATCCAATAAGCGATCGTGCCAAAGAAAGAAAAAGACGGTAGCCGAAAAAAGCTCTCAGACCTTCAAGAGAAGCTAGAAGGCGAGGATACGATGACTGACACGAATTCCATGCCTATGCATGGCTCGAGACGATCTGCGGTGATTTCTTCAGACGGTGTTCGGTTAAATTCTCAGGAGAAAGTATCAGTTCGCCTTTACGATTTTTCCAATCCGTCAATCCTGGATGATCGCAGGCTGGATCGAATAGTAAGGCTGCATAAGGACATGATTTCTGCGCTGGAAGCGCAGGCGGCTCTCTTCTTGCGGTCTCAAGTTTCGATTACTTTCTCCGATCTTAAAGTGATAGAGTACAAAAAGCTCATTAAGGATTTGGATCAAGTAACCCATTTGGCGCTGTTTCGGGGAGAACCGCTCACCGGTGTTGGATTCATGGAGATTTCGCCCGGCTTGGCGTTCGGTATAGTTAATCAGATCCTGGGCGGGAATGGACAGGCGCCGAATGTTGAACGTGCGCTAACTAAGATTGAAACCGATTTGGTTGAAGAGTTTGTCGTGATACTGCTTCAGGATTGGGTGAACCATTGGAAACTAGAGGCGACTCCTGTCATTTCAGTGGTTGGCCATGAGTCGGTTCCGGCTGCACTTCAGTTGTGTGAACCGAGTGCGGTCGTTATGCGGCTTAGTCTGGATGTTTCTGTGCGTGGGTGTGAAGGCAGAATTCAAATTGCGGTGCCCTTGTTCATGATTGAGCCAATGATTCGATTCTTAGAAAGCAAAACTCTTACAAAAGTTGAGCCGACCTCCCAGGTACGCGTACCTTCTTGGCAGCAGGGCTATGTTGATGTTCCGCTTCCGGCGACAGTGATCGTGAAGGCTGGCAATATTAAAGTGGGAGATTTCAACAATCTTAAGGTTGGTGATACGCTTCCGCTGCCAGAGGATTGTATGGAGCATGCCATACTTCGCTTATCCAACAAGTCGCTTTTCCGTGGTCAATATGGAGTCGATAACGGAAAAATGGCATTGTGCATTCAAAGTAAACTCTAATTATAGTCATCTCATGGATCAACCTGCCACAACACCCGAAGAACCTCTGTCAACGGACAACAATCTGCAGCTCATATTAGATGTAGAGGTGGAAGTCACTGTTCAGCTGGGCTCTTGTAAAATGACTATGGGCGAAGTCCTGAATCTTGGAGCGGGAAATGTCGTTCAGCTGTCTCAGAAAAAAAATGATCCTGTCTTGCTTTGTTTGAACGATAAGGTCGTCGCAAGAGGTGAAGTTGTGGTCGTGGAGGAAAGTCTTGGTATAAAAATTACGGAGATTCTCAATTCATGACATTGCTACCAGTCGTTGCGGACTTACTACAGGATATGCCTGCCAAACCGATTGGATTAGGGGGAGGCGGTAATAGCTCGGTCTTGATTGTTCTTTTCTTATTGCTCGTAGGGTGTTCGGTTGCGGTTTGGGTCTTTGTCAAAAAGGGAAGTTTTCGCGGAATCAAAGGAGGTGAGCATCTCCAAATTCTAGAGACGCGTGCTTTGGGGGGACGTCAATTTCTCGTAGTTGCCAAACATAACAACAGTCGATTTTTGCTCGGAGTTTGTCCTGGTCGGATCGATTTCCTTTGTCCTCTTGAAGCGGCAGCCGTTGATGAAGGTCCGGATTCCTTTGAAACGGCTTTGAAGGAGAGAACCTCTAAGAACGAATCGTTATGAGTCCGTGTTGCCGCAAGGTTCTAAGTTTTTTCGTTCTGGGGTTCTCATTGTTCGTTTCAACTAATCTGGTGGCTCAGGATGCGCCAGAAAGCTCTCCCGGGGTCGATATTTCAGTGCGGCTTGGACAGGAAAGTGGAGAGACAGATGTTTCGGTAGCGATTCAGCTGGTTATCTTGATGACGCTTCTTTCGCTTGCTCCAGCGATCGTATTGTTGATGACGAGCTTTATGCGTATTATTATTGTGTTGGGTTTTTTGCGTAACGCACTTGGTTTGCAGTCCGTACCACCAACTCAGGTACTTGTGGGAATGGCTGTTTTCCTCTCGTTTTTCTTAATGATGCCGGTTGGCGAGCGCATTCAGGCCGAAGCACTGGAGCCGTATCAAGCCGGTGACGTCACAAGCATGGAGGCTTTGGAATTAGCCAGCAAGCCGCTGGCTGAATTCATGTTAAAGCAAACTCGCGCAGAAGATATCGATTTTTTTCTGAGTATTGCCGGAATGCCGGCCACGACGGTCGATGATTTACCGATGCGCATCGTCGTTCCTTCCTTCGTATTGAGTGAGTTAAGGACGGCCTTTCAAATGGGCTTTCTTATCTTTCTGCCGTTTCTCGTCGTGGATTTTATAGTTGCGACGGTTCTTATGGCAATGGGCATGATGATGATGCCGCCCGTTATCGTTTCACTACCCTTCAAAATCCTGCTTTTCGTCATGGTGGATGGGTGGTATCTTATTGTCCGATCCTTGGTTAATAGCTTCTAGACGTTGACCTTATGAGCGTAGAATACGTAATAGAACTCTTTCGGGAAATGCTCACCACGTCTTTGATAGTGGTAACCCCCTTGTTGGGAACTGCGATGTTTGTAGGGGTGGTGATAAGTCTTATACAGGCAGTGACCAGTATCCAGGAGCAAACCTTATCGTTTGTGCCGAAATTGTTTATCGTGATTGGGGTAATGATGTTCACGGCCTTTTGGATGGTTGAGATTATTCTGACTTTTACAGTCGAAATCTTCAACCGGATGTCGACGATGGCGGGTGGTTAAACGCAAACCCCGTTAGTGATGAACTTACCGGAAACTGAACTATTGCTCCATGGAGCGGCTATCTTTTTCAGAGCTGGTCCTTTTCTGTTGCTGATTCCTATGTTCGGTCGACCGGTTCCTATTATGGTTCGAACGGCTATGGCCGTGTTTCTGGTCGTATTCGCAGTTCCCCTAACCGAGCCTTCACCGGATCTAGTAATGCCAGGACATTGGACGGGGCTCGTTCTGATAGCAATGCGAGAAAGCTTTATTGGCTTTGTTATGGGATATGCCGTAGCCATTATATTTTATGTCTGCCAGGTTGCAGGTCAGTTTATTTCGATGGAGATCGGTTTGATGCAAAGTAACCTCTTCAATCCGCTCGTAAATCAGCAGGAAAGTATACTGGGAACAGGTATGATCATGGTGGCGATGGTCCTGATCTTTGTTCTTAACATTCATCACCTGATTATCTTCGCCTTTATTCGAAGCCTTACGATCGCCCCCGCTGGCGTTAATTCTTTTAGTGGCGCTTCAGCGGAGCAAGTTGTCGGTGGGATAGGTAATATTTTCCTAGTTTCCACTCAGATGGCAGCGCCTTTAGTTGCTGTAAATTATATTGTTACTCTGGCCTTTGCAATTTTAGGCCGGGCTGTACCCAGCATGAACGTTCTGATTCTGAGTTTTGGTGTTAGAATATTTGCTGGAATTTCAGTATTAATTTTAGTTTTTGTTGTTCTGGTCCAGCTATTGCTAAGCGTAATTTATGAAACTCCCGAGCGTATGCTGCAATTTTTGCCGATACGCTGAAGTTAACATGAAACGCAAAGCAGATAATGGCAGAGGACCAAGATAAATCCTCTAAGACAGAAGAGCCTACCGGAAAGCGGATGGACGAAGCGCGCCAGTCCGGTAACTTCGCGCGCGCCGAGGAAATTCAGATCGTCTTTGGTCTGATCGCAGCATTCGTAATTCTTTTCTTCTACGCGAAAGAGTTAAGTAGCTCTATGGCCATGAGTATGCAGGGCATTTTAGGCAATCTGAGCGAATTTCCTCTGAATCGTAGTATGGTTATCGCTACCGGTCGGGAGGGACTTGCATCCATGCTATATCTCATCGCACCCGTTTGCGCTACGGGTGTATTCGCCAGTATTTTGGCAGGGGGCTTGCAGAGTGGATTTCGGTTATCTCCGAAGGCGCTCAAGTTTAAAGGCAAAAAGCTGAATCCAGTCAACGGCGTCAAAGAGAAGTACGGGAAGCAGGCGTACGTTAAGTTTTTTCTGGATGTACTAAAGCTACTTGCGATAGCAGGAGTGATTACGTTCGGAGTATACCGCGTAACTCAGCACCCTATTTTTTATTCGCGAATCGAGGTGTTGGAAATCGGAGGGTTTATTCTGGAAGCGACCCTTTATATTTTGGCGCTGCTGATACTGGCAATGGGGCTCATCGCGCTGATTCATTACCTGTACCAGAAGCAAAAGGTTCATGGGGATTTGAAAATGACCCGCCAGGAAGTGAAAGATGAAACGAAGCAGCAAGAAGGGGATCAGACGGTCAAAAGCGCGCGGCGTCAACTGGCTCATAGGTTGATGGAGCGCCAAATGTTTGCCGCAATTCCGGGAGCGGACCTTGTTGTGACTAACCCCACTCACTATGCGGTTGCTTTACGTTATGATCGGTCTGTTGACGCTGCTCCGATAATTTTAGCGAAAGGTAGGAACTTGATTGCTCAGAAGATAAAGCAGATTGCGCGGGACAGTGGTGTCCCGATCGTTGAGAATAAACCGACAGCACAGGCGCTTTATAAAATAGGGCAAACAGGAAAGACGGTACCGCCTGAATTGTATAAGATCGTAGCCGAGGTTTTAGCCTACGTATACCGCACACACAGAAGTTTTTTCGTTCAAAGAAAGCGCTCAGTCAAATAGAGTCCCATGGCAAATTCAGAAAATAGTAGCAGCCGCTTTATGCGTGCGATTCAGAACGGGGATTATCTCCTGGCAGCAGCGCTTTTCGCGGTTGTTATCGTATTGATTTTACCGGTGCCCAAGGGATTCCTGGATGCGTTGCTTTCACTCAGCATCGGATTTTCGGTGTTGATAATGTTAGTAATTATTTACGTTCGGGAGCCGGTGCAGCTTTCTGTTTTTCCAACAGTTTTATTGATAACCACATTGTACCGGCTCGCTCTTAACGTAGCTTCGACCCGGTTGATATTATTGGATGGTGATGCGGGTAAGATTATTGAATCATTTGGTCAATTCGTTGTCGGCGGTAATTATGTTGTTGGAGCAGTTGTATTTTTGATCCTGGTCATAGTGAACTTCCTGGTTATCACAAAGGGTGCCGGTCGGATTGCAGAAGTCGCGGCTCGTTTTACCTTGGATGCAATGCCAGGCAAGCAAATGGCAATCGATGCTGAACTCAATGCAGGAATCATCGATGAGACCACGGCCCAAAAGCGTCGTGAAAAGATTCAGCGGGAAGCTGACTTTTATGGGAAAATGGACGGTGCGAGTAAATTTGTCCGTGGTGATGCGATTGCAGGTATATTGATCACACTGATTAATGTCATTGCTGGTTTTGCTATCGGCATGCTCCAGCATGGGATGACCCTGCCTGAAAGCTTAAAACTTTACACCTTACTTTCGATCGGGGATGGATTGGTTTCCCAGATTCCAGCGCTTATTCTGTCATTGGCCTCTGGGCTTTTAATCACTCGGGCTTCAGGGCGGCAAAACCTGGGAACCAGTATTGTGCGCCAATTGGGCTTCTACCCTCGTGCGTTCGCTATTCTAGGAGCCATTCTTGCGTTTTTTGCGATTATGCCAGGTATGCCTCGTATTCCTTTTATCGCATTGAGTGTCGTTGCCATTGGCCTTTCGGTAATCATGAAACGGAGGAAACTCGATGCTACTCAGTTTTCATCTTTGTTGGATGAGATAGATGATGAGGAAGTTAGTCAGCTTTCATCTCACGGTGGTCAGGAACGACCGTCTTCAGCTGAAAGCAACGGGGAGTCATCGTTGGTTTCTGGAGTTGCACCTGCTATCTCTGGGAATGAGGAGCTTCAAAAGCTGGTGGACGTAGATACTTTGTCTATCGAATTGGGCTATTCTCTATTACGTTTAGCAGATGAAGGAAAAGGAGGAGACCTTATTGATCGAATCACAGGATTGAGAAAAAGTTTCGCCAAGGAAATGGGTCTTGTATTGCCGACGGTAGCAGTGCGCGACAATTTCGAGTTGGAGGCTAACGACTATCGCTTTTTGCTTCGGGGAAAGCCTGTGGCTCAAGGGCGGTTGCTTCCGAATCGTTCGCTAGCCATGAATGTAGTTAACAGTTCTGTGAAGATTCCAGGTGAAAAGACCAAGGAACCGGTTTTTGGATTGGATGCGATCTGGGTCGACGAGAATGGGCGTAAGACCGCCGAAATGAACGGATTTACAGTGGTTGATTCGACGTCTGTTCTGTGCACGCATTTGTCGGAAACATTTCGAAATTACGCCAGTGAGGTTCTTGATCGTCAAGCGGTGCAGAAGATGGTGGATCATGTTAAGGAAAAACATCCGGCGCTAATCGATGAATTATTCCCGGATTTGGTTTCTATCGGTATTGTTCAGGGAGTTCTTTCTAATTTACTGCGTGAGAATGTATCCATTCGGAACCTTAACCTGATCCTTGAAAGTATCGGTGACATGGCTCCGCATTCGAAGAATGTAAATGATCTTTCTGAACATACGCGACGTCGTCTGGCTCCATACATCGTAGATCAGTATGAATACCGTCCCGGTTTTGTTAAAGCAATTACTTTGGATCCTAAGCTCGAGCAGGCATTGCTTTCACGCGTGCAGCGAACTCAGTTTGAAGTGAGTCTTACGGTCGATCCTGGCACAGCGCACAGTGTTCTATCGCAGTTGACTCGGTTGATGTCCGAAATGAACACTGAGGGTTATACTCCTGTTGTAGTCGTCATGCATGAGGTGCGTCTCGCTTTCAAGCGCTTCTTTGAATCCTCTTTACCTAGATTAGTTGTAATTTCTTACCAAGAGATTCCCGCGAATACAGAAATTGAGAATTACGGAATCATCTCGGCACCCAGTATTAAAAGTGAATTGAGTCCGCAAATGGCACCTGCGGAAGTCGGCTGATGGAAGATGTGGTAAAAGAAATTCGTTTTATTGCAAGGTCTGCTCATGAAGCGGTGGATCGTGTTCGCAGTGAACTGGGTTCCGATGGGCAGGTGGTTTCCGTGCGCCAAGTCACAGGATCTGGTTTACAGAGGTTTCTCAAGGCTCCGCAGTTGGAGATAGTTGCGAGGCGGCAAGCACCTTCTCCGATGAAAGAGGCGTCGATTAAAGCCACTGAGCTTTCTGGAGAACCTGAGCCGCAGGTAAGCGTTCCTGCCTCAGTTTCGGAAAAGCCCGCATTGACGTGTGGGAAATTCTTAGGTCGTGCAGGGTTCTCACCTGCTCTAATGGCTCGGCTAGAGGGGGCGCAGGCCTGGCGAGATATTCAAGAGCTTTCTATTGCAGAGGGATTGCCGCAGGCCATTGCGTGGCTTCACGATTACAAGGCATCTCAGATCAGGTCTGGGTTGCCGGCTCGTATTGCATTTCTGGGAGGCCCTGGGGTCGGTAAAACGACTTGTTTGTGTAAGTGTCTCGCCCGCGAGGTCTTCATTAAGGGTAATCAGCCTGAGGTCCTGCGCCTTGAAGTGGACAAACCGCACATGGATAGTGGCCTTTCCCTCTATTGTGAAATCCTGGGACTTTCGTGCAAAGAAGATCCGTCGGAAATAGACTTTTCGGGTGAAAAACCTGTCTTCGTCGATGTGCCAGGTTTTTCGTTGCATGTCGAAGGAGAGAAAGAACGGATTCGGAATGCGCTGGATGAAATTGGTGTCTATGACCGTGTAATGGTTCTAAACGCGGCCTATGATTCTGCTATCAACCAACGGTTTTGCCGTGATGGATCAGAGATGGGTGCGAAATATAAGATTCTCACTCATGTGGACGAACTTTACGACTTTGGAAAGCTTTGGCAATACGTGCTCGATTTGGAGCATGAGGTATTACTTTTCTCGAACGGTCAAAATGTAGCGGGAGATATTATTGAAGATACTTTCAAGTTTCTAATGGAAAGGACGTTCCCGAAATGAGCAGGTATTTCTTATTGGGTGGTTTTATTGGCTTTACCGTGGTTTTTTTCGTCAGTTTTTCCTCTGGCGCAAACATTCACGGCTCTCTGCTTAATGGAATGATCGGGTGTATTGCCTTGGCGATTTTGATACGGTTTCTCTGCAGTCGAATTACCAACGCGATCGTCCTTACGAAACTCAAGGAGCTGAAAGAGTTGGAAAACGAAACTACAAAAGAAAATTCATGAACAATTCGTCAAAAAGCTATTTTTGTGGACTGGGAAGTTCCCGCTGTCGCGCGTGTGTGCGATTCAGTGAAGGTAATCCTATCCTAACTTATTTTCCTATCATCAACTCTGTAATCCTATGATCGCTAATGCTGTAGCCGCAAGACGGGTTTCCGATACTTACGCTCGGGCTAAAAAGTCTGATAAGGCGACCGAGGAACGGATGCGCGAATATGCACTGAAGTTCCTGCCGATCGTCAAGAGCGAGGTCTTGAGATTCAAGATGCGAGTTCCCCGACATATTGAATTGGAAGAGTTGCACGGGGTTGCTATCTGTGGACTCATGAAGGCTTTCGATAGATATCTGGAAGCGGATGAAGAGACTTTTGGTGCTTATGTCAGAAAACGGGTCCGTGGTTCGATTTTGGATGAACTGAGGCGGTTGGACTATCTCAGTCGGACCTCGAGAAAGAAAGCCAGGCTCTATGACAAAACGATTGCTGAAATCGAACAGCGCGAGGGGCGTTTGGCTACCCAGGAGGAGATTCGTAGTGAATTGCAGCTCGATCAAAGCGAATTTAATCGTTTTCTTGAAGATCTTCGTCCGATAACCTTTTTTTCGATAGACGATGCGCCTGAAGGTGCTGATTCAGAAGGCCTCAGTCTTTCTGAGCGATTGGAGGATACGGATGACGTTACGGGGAGTGAAAAGCTCGAATCTAATGAACTCTTGTCGCTGATCCGTAGCCGCTTGAAGCAGTTGCCGGATGTTCAGCAAAAGATCCTCCACATGTATTATTTTAAAGATTTCAGACTAGCTGAGATCGCATCGGTATTCAACCTGACTGAAGGACGAATCTGCCAGCTACATACTCAGGCCATTCGGTCACTGCGTATGACGATGAAGAGGCAGTTTCACCGCGAGGAAATGGTTTAAACTCAGAAATTGCTATGGTTTTAATAGTCGGATTTATAATTGTGTGCGCCTCGGTGGTAGGTGGCCTAACGCTAGGCGGAGGGAACGTTCTGGTGTTGTTGCACTTAAGTGAGTTCGTTACGGTATTGGGGATCTGTTTGGGCGTTATGGTTATTGCGAGTCCGTTGCCTGTTTTGAAAGCAGTGCTTACCAAGACAATTATCGCGTTGAAGGGAGGGCCATTTCCGAAAGCGGCGTATGTCGACGCAATGGCTATGATGTATCAGGTCTTTATGTTATCTCGAAAGGAAGGATTGATGGCGCTGGAAGATCATTTGTCGGATCCGAAAAGTAGTGAGATATTCCAGCGTTATCCAACATTCCTCAACAATCCTAAGGCGACTCAGTTCTTTGTAGATACGCTGAGGCCTATCGTTGACGGTAGGGTTAAGCCTGAACAGCTTAGAGGGATGGTGTCTTCGGAGATTGCATCCATGCGTGAGGAAGCGGCCAAACCAGTGCATATTTTGGCACTTGTGGGTGACTCATTTCCTGGCATTGGTATTTGCGCGGCTGTTTTAGGTATCATTCTTACGATGGGAAGCGTTGCCGAAGGTGCTGAGGTGGTGGGAAACAAAGTTGCAGCCGCTTTGACTGGAACGTTCCTGGGGGTTTTTGGGGCCTATGGATTCATCAATCCGCTCTCAGCATTGATTTCCAGTAATAACGAAGCCGAGGAACGTTACTTTAAGGTATTGGGTGAAGGGGTAATTAGTTTCGCAAACGGTATGGCTCCCCAAATGGCGGTCGAAATGTCGAGGCGAGTACTTTTAAACTCGGAAAGACCGGGAGCTGATGATTTAGAGACTCAACTAAAGGGTCTAAACGCGACCGGTTAACCATTTAATAGGAAGAATTGACATGGCAGGAGGCGGAGGAGCTTGGAAGGTGGCGTATGCGGATTTTATTACCGCTATGATGGCCTTGTTTATGGTTCTCTGGATCTTGGGATCCGAGGAAGAACTGTTGGAGCAATTGCAGGAGTATTTTCGCAATCCTCCTAGCCCTTTCGACAGCCAGTCAGGTAAATTCCCGGTTGATATAGGAGAGTTTTCGGGCCATTCGGCAGTGGATGAAAAGGAGCTGTATTTTGATAGTATGGATGCTTCGGTCCTTCAGGGTTTGATGGAAGAGTTCTACAAAGTGTTGGATGTGAATACGAGTTCCGAGGAAGCGCCTCCTGTAGAAATAACGATCACCTCTGATGGACTTCGTTTGGTTATATTCGATCGAGAAGGAACTCCATTGTTTGAAGACTCAAAAGCAGAGTTGAGCGAGTGGGGCCAGTTTCTAACGCAGAATCTTGCGTGGTTGCTGTCGCGCTACCCATTTGATGTGGTGATAGAGAGCCATAGTGGCGAATTGGATGAGTTGCGAGCTACAGAATTTACGGATCAATATGGTGCCTGGGAGCTCACGGCAGATCGATCCAACGAAATCCGGAGGAGATTGCAGTTCTATGCCAATGGAGATTTGGATATTAAACGCGTTTCTGGCTATGGTAAGACTAAGCCGCTTGAAGGAGGAACCGACCGGGGGCGCACGAATCAACGAGTTCACTTGGCTTTATCGCTTAGCAAGGGTAAAGAACTGGATTTTTCACAACATGATTTAGGGTCCTCGTCCGTCAACTTAGCGAAGGCTGGTGACGAGGACGATGAATAGCTTTTTGTCTGATGGAACCGTTTGAAGTGAAAAATTTGCCTAGTGAGGATGAAAATCATGCCTCTGAATCAGCGGTTTCCTCTAAGGGATTCGTGCCGTTTAATCAGGCTTTTTACGGTAAGGCCTCAGAAAATTTAAAAGAGTCAGCTGCGGCTGAAAAGGCCGAATGCACTGAGGAATCTAGTGTAGATTATGTTGAAGAAGAAGGAGTTGTGAAAAGAATTCGCGTTACTTGTAGCTGCGGAAAAGTTACTGAGATAGAGTGTCTTTACGAACTCTAAATTAATATTGGCATTGTCTATGCTATGTATTTGGTATGGACATATCACTTCACACAGGTGCATCCCAGATGCAGATGCTGGAAAACTGGCAGGCCTTGATATCAAATAATCTGGCAAATGCGTCAGCGCCCGGTTTCCAGAAGAGTATGTTTGAAATTTCAGCTCCGACTCCTGAAGTACCCCAAGTGGGGGCGCCTATACAGACGGCTTCACCGACAGGAACGGCGCGACGAGTTTTTTCGAATGGTCAAATCAGAAGCACAGGAAATCCATTAGATATGGCTCTCCAGAGCGGAGGTTTCTTTGGAGTTATCAACGATAAAGGCGAGCAGGTTTATACCAAAGACGGTGAATTCCATTTAAATAGCGAAGGAACCCTGGTAAACAAAATGGGTTGGTCGGTATTGGCGGAGGGAGCTGAATTGACTGTAGAGCTTCAAGAGGGACCTATTACGGTGAGTCCAGACGGGACGCTTAATCAAAAAGGTCAGGACATCGGAAGGCTTTCGATCTATGACTTCACCAATCCTCAAGCTCTTGATCAAAGAAACGGCAGTTATTTCACTGACCCCGAGGGTCTCGCCGGTGTTGTTGAAGTCGAAGACCCGTTGGTGCTTCAGGGTCAATTGATGGGAAGCTCCGTGAATCCACTTTCTGAGATGGTCTCTATGATCCAGGTCTCACGGGCCTATGAGATTACGCAAAAACTCATTCAAGAGAGCGATGAACGGGGAAGTAAGGTCGTTCAGACCTTTTCAGTCTAAACTTTGAGCCAGTAAATTATGAATTTATCACTTTTTTCCTCTGCTACGGGCATGGAAGCCCAGCAACAACAATTGAATACGATTGCCAATAACCTCGCCAATGCGAATACGATTGGTTTCAAGCGCGCAAAGATCGAATTTCAGGATATGCTCTACCAGCGTGACAAAGAGGCTGGCGCCGTATCAGGGGACGGTAATACTTTACCGACTCACGTTGAAATGGGCAACGGAACCCAAGTGGTATCCACGGCTCGAGTTTTTACCCAAGGTAGTATCCGTGAAACGGGTGCTCAGATGGACGTTGCGATCGATGGTGAAGGATTCATCGAGGTTGAACTACCTGACGGTGAAACTGGCTACACCCGTGACGGAGCTCTTAAGATTGCGGCAGATGGCCGAATCACCACGAATAGTGGATATCCTGTTCTCAGTAATTTCCAAGCTCTACCTGATGGAGTTCAGTCGATTTCCATAACAGCGACTGGAGACGTAACCGTCCGAACCGCGCAATCAGAACAGTCATTCCGTATTCAACTCGCGCGATTCAATAACCCCGCAGGGCTTCGAAGCGTTGGAGGGAATATGTATGTTGAGACCACGGGAAGTGGGCCTGCTGAAACCGGTAGTCCTGCGGAAAACGGATTTGGACGGATACTTCAAGGATTTGTTGAGGGTTCAAACGTAAACGTGGTGGAGGAGATGGTGAATATGATTACCGCTCAGCGGGCCTATGAAATTAATTCCAAGTCGATTCAATCTTCCGATGAGATGTTGCAAGTAGTCAGTCAACTTAAGCGATAAAATGAAACGTATTATCATTTATTCAATTATTCCGATTTTCGTTACGGTATCTATCTTAGCAGCGCCATTAAAAGGTGCTTCTGCAGGCAATACTTCAATTTCGCTCGAACGATTGTTGAGGCCAGTCGAGATTGGCGCTGATAAAAAGTCTAATGAAGCTTCAAAGGCTGCCAGCAACGATTCTACTGAGCAGTCGAAGGTTGTTTTCATATCAGAAAATGAGATTGTTGCTCACCTTGCTGAAGGTATTCGGAAGACGCTGGAGAAGGACGATAAGCTTGAAATAAGCTGCAAAGCAAACCTGAGTCCATTGAAACTGAAAGGTGAAGATGTATGGAATATTTACACGGACGATCGTTTTAGTCCTGACACCCGTGGTAATTGGTTTCCCCTCGTAAAGGTAGAGGTAAACGGGCAGATTGCCCATTCATGGCGGTTACCCCTGAAAGTGGCGCTTTTTAGAAGCTGCCACATGGCCGCCTTTCGGTTAGACCGTGGGGACTCCCCCAAGTTTCCATCTGTAAAGCCGGTTGTTTGTAATATTTTTGAACATCGTGGGAGTCCAATTCCAGCAAACGTAGACTTGAGCGGTTATGAGTTGGTTCAATCAGTAGCCGAAGGACGTTATGTATCATGGAACGATGTTACCCGTCGTCCGGATATTCGCCGCGGCGATATGGTCGATGTGGTTTTGAAGAGTGGTGGATTATCAATTAGCATTGTGGCTCTCTCCCTTGAGAACGGGGTATTGGGACAAACGGTTGCTCTCAAGAACCCCCGAAGTAGACAGGAATTCTCTGGCGTTGTTTCAGGTATTAAGCGCGCACAGGTACTTAATTAATCACGGAGTCTTTATCATGAAAAAATCACTTTATAAAACCTTAGTTCCGCTAGCGCTTTACGGGACAGCGGTATTGCATCCAAGTATACTTCCTGCGGAGTCTATCTGGACAGACAACGGTATGGGTGCCAAAATGTTCACCGATAGGAGGGCGATGGCAGTCGGCGATATCGTCACGGTAGTCATCCAAGAAACATCCAGCGTCTCGGCTTCGAAGGAGAGCAGTACTGATAAATCTACTGCTAATCAGGCTCAGATAAACCAATTGCTTTATTCTACGTTACCGCTTTTTAAGCGGGACGGTGAGTTGCCGGGCATAGACTGGAGTTCGTCTGACACGTTCTCCGGCGGTGGCTCAATCAGCGATCAGCAGTCAGCCCAAACGAGACTGTCTGCAGTCGTAATTGATCGCCAGCCGAATGGTAACCTGGTTATCGAAGGCATCCGAAAGACCGTTCTGAGTAATGAAACGAACTATGTCATTATTCGAGGCCTTATTCGTCCTACCGATATTCTGGCTGATAATACGATTCTCTCATCTCGAGTGGCAGATGCTGAAGTCGAAATGATCGCTGAAGGTTCTCTTACTGAGGCTCAACGAAAAGGCTGGCTCAGTAGATTTCACAGTTGGATTAACCCTTTCTAAAACTCTTTCGATGTTAAAAATCCTAAAAGTAGTTTCTATATGTGGCACTGTATTCGGTCTGATGTCATCTTTGTCAGCTTCTCGAATAAAGGACCTCACAACTATCCAGGGTCAGCGCGATAACCAACTGGTTGGCTACGGGTTGGTCGTGGGTCTGGCTGGAGATGGCGATAGTCAACAAGCTGATTACACCGTACGGAGTATTGCCAACATGTTGCAGCGTTTTGGAGTGAATCTTCCTCCTGACGACCTGCGATCGAAGAATGTGGCTGCCGTTATGGTGACGGCTGATATCGCCGCATTTGGCAAGCCGGGATCGAGACTGGATGTTGTAGTATCCTCAATAGGAGATGCAGATAGTCTAACAGGTGGTGTCTTGCTTCAAACTCCATTACTTGGAGCGGATGACGAAGTATATGCGGTTGCACAAGGTTCGGTTCTAGTGGGTGGTTTTTCTGCCGGTGGAGAGGAAGCTTCTTTGACTCAAAACCATCCGACGGTGGGCAAGGTTCCCGGTGGAGCAATCATTGAACGGGAGATTCATACTCAAGTGATTCAAGACGGTGGTTTGGTCTTTCTCTTGCGCGATCCCGACTACGCTTCTGCCGTGTTGATGGCAGAAACCATAAATCAGTTTTTCCCCGACTCCGCCAGAGCCTTGTCTCCGCAGGGGGTGGGTGTGAATATCCCAACTGAATTTTTAGGATCCGAGACTACATTTATCGCATCGGTAGAAGCTATTCGAATGGAGCCGGATGTGGCGGCGCGGGTTGTGATGAACGAGCGAACAGGTACGATTGTTGCGACTTCAGATGTTCGGCTTTCCGAGGTCGCGGTCAGTCATGGTAACATAACGGTCGCAGTTGCGAGAACTCCGATGATAAGCCAACCTGGTGCTCTTGCGCAAGGCGGCGAAACCGTTGTTGAGTCCGTTACAGATCTCGAAGTCGTTCAAAACGAAGGCGGATTCTCGCGACTTGAACCGGCGCCTACGCTTAGGCAGCTAACAGATTCACTGAATCTCTTGGGAGTTAGTCCCCGTGACATGATGAGCATTTTGCAAGCCCTCAAAAGAGCGGGTGCGCTTCATGCAGAACTAATCATCGAATAATCAATATGGATGTTTCTCAAATAGTCTCTACCTGGACGCCTCCGACAACGTCCGGCTCTGCGGGGACCCATCTCAAATCCGAAGAACTCAAGGATGCTGCGCAGAAATTCGAAGCTCTCTTACTGAACCAGTTTCTTGGCCAAGCGCTGAAACCTCTTTTGCACGACTCACTTGGAAGTAACGCTCCTGGATCCCATCTTTATCAACATATGCTGACTGATACGATTTCTAGCCAGCTTTCGAATCAAGAGTCGTTTGGCATGTCAAACCTCCTGCATATGCAGCTCATGGGTCAATTTGAATTAACTGAACCGCAACCGCCAATAACTGAAAAATAGACTTTAATGAATACAACTTCTGATATCGCCCACCTTGTAGAATC
Organism: uncultured Opitutaceae bacterium; assembly: GCA_964352065.1. Lineage (GTDB taxonomy): Bacteria > Verrucomicrobiota > Verrucomicrobiia > Opitutales > UBA2995 > UBA2995. Next base: position 55,314 of record CAYGQM010000005.1, on the reverse strand, counting down.
TCTAAGAGCGGAACTTGAAGCTTACGGAACTTTGTTCCGTTTTCTTGAAGACCAGCGCACGGCCCTTTTGAATAATGACGCGGAAAAAATCCTAGAGGTGAGCTCCCACATCAATGAACACGCGGCGTTGCTGAGCAATTTACGTAAGGAGCGGGAAAGGCAGGTAGCAGAGTCTTCGGACTGGGAGCAAGGTGAACGTCGCACTTTGGGGCGTTTCATCGCTCGTTTAAAGCATGAATCTAAACCACTACTGGAGGAATTGTTTGTAGAGATAACACGACTAATCTCTGAAAGTAAACGTCAGCTGGATCGTAATCAGATGTTGTATCGTAGAGCTTGGGACCTCGGTCAGGAAATGTTACGATCCATTGATCCGAGGACAGTTTCTTCTGAAACCTACAAGCGAGATGGCTATTCCCGTCGCGCAGGCGTCGCTCCACCGGTAAGTTACGTGAAAATGGCCTAGCCGCAATTTAAACAGCTATAAGTAATGTCCATTTTTTCCAGTTTATCGAACGCTTCCTCTGCCTTGCAAACACATGGCAAAATGGTGGAGCTTACGGGGAAGAACATTTCCAACCTAAACAATCCTAACTATGCTCGGCAGCGTATTACGGTCGGCACGTTTGGAAATACAAATTCTTCTGGAATTCAGACGGGGCCCTTAATTGCAACAGGTGTTCAGCAGCTGCGAAACTCTTTCGTGGACAAACAAATTCTAAATGAAATATCCCACTCTGCATCTCTGGCATCGCAGAGTTCACGCCTGCAGCAGTTGCTTTCGAGCCTCGGTGAGTCGATTAATCGCGTAGATGATCCGGCGTTCATTAGTGATAGCCAGGAACAAGGTAGTGGGATTAGAAGTGCGGTTGATTCATTTTTTAATGCGTTTGAGTCTTTTTCGGCAAGACCCAGCGATTCTTCGAGTAAGCAAGTCCTTTTTCAGGCATCGAAGGCTCTCACTGAAAGCTTCAACCGTGTCGACCAGCGAATGGATACACTGGAGAATAGCTTGAATGATGAAATTCAGGGGGGGGTCTCGGCTCTTAACCGTAAACTATCTGAACTTTCAGATTTGAATAAGGAGATTTCACGGGCCGAATCTTCTGGTGGACGTGGTGCCTCCAACGATTTGCGCGATCAGCGTCAGGCAAAGTTAGAAGAGATTTCAGAAATCGTCCTTATAGAGACGAGGGAAGTCGTCGGCTCCGGCGGCCAGATCGAAGTTACTGCGCGCGATGCTGACGGAGATCCTGTGAATCTGGTTACTGTTGGAACTTCCTCTTCCGATGTAACGTTTGATGCTTCAAGCGGCGTCATCAAATTGTTATCTACAGGAGCAGTATTGGACCTTCAGGCTGGACGGTTATCTGCACTCTTTCAAGTGAAAGAAGGTGCCCTTAATGACACACGAAATGAAATAGATGCCTTGGCTAATACCATTGCAACTGAGGTGAATGAAATTTACTACCAAGCATACGTGCCGGCGGCCGGGGCCACCCCAGCGATACCAGAGATCAGCTTTTTTGCTGAGCCAACTCCACCTCCATCGGTTTCGGGTATCGCTTCAATGGTTACAGCAGGAACGATTGCTCTTTATCGAGGATCCGATGACCCGTCGGTTGTTGAATCTATTCCTTTGACTGTTGAGAATTTGCGGGCAACCGAAACGGAATTTGGAGGGGCCAATGATTTGGCGTCTGCAATTGCTGCTCTTGCCTCGACTGATCAAACGTCTCTTGGCGGTGTTTCGTTTTCTGAGCAGGCTATTCGGACCGTAGTGTCCCTTGGACAGGATATCTCCGAAATTGAAAACCGGCTAAATGTTCAGAAGAGTGTTGAATCCCTACTGACCGACCAGCGGGCTCAAATCAGTGGAGTCTCTATGGATGAAGAAGTTGCTAATATGGTACAGTATCAACGTGCATTCCAGGCATCTTCCCGTGTGTTTAATGTTTTATCCGAAATGCTTGAAACCATTGTGACGGGTCTACGCTAATCTTAACCTTCTTTTTCCAATGCGCGTACCATTTCTCAGTTCTAATCAGAGTTTCATTAACCAGGTTAATTCGCTCAACCAGAAGCAGATCAACCTGCAAAAACAGGTGAGCCGAGGCCAAAGAATCACTCAAGTAAGTGAGGATCCTGCTGCTGTTGGAAGAGCTCTTTCAGCGGGATCGGAAAAGGCGAAATTGCAGACGTACGATCGCAACCTCGTACGGGCTGAATTTGTTGGTAACTTTACTCTGGAAACACTGGAACAGTTCAAGGGTGTCGCTGATTCTATAACCAACCTGACTAACACCAATGATGGATTGACTGCGAGCGGAGACCTGAAGGCACGTGGGCTCAATGCGAATCAATTAGTTTCACAAGGAATCCAGATTCTGAATACACAACTGTCGGGAGATTATTTGTTTGCCGGGGCTAATGTTAATGAATCTCCATTTGTAGCGAAGTTGTATACCGAGTTCCTTGAAGACGAAATTGGAAACTTCGTAGATTTGCAGGGGAACCTGTTAGGGCCTGCAGATTCGCCTGTTCAATCAGTGTATCGAGATGCGAATGGAGACATCGTTTTCGAGCCTATTTTGGACAGTAGCAATAACCCAATTGCTGAAGGAACGTATGTAGACCCAATAACGGGCAATCAAACAGATGCATCTGGAAGTGCGTTACCGGGACCTGTCGCGTTAACTGCTGGGATTGACTTCAATACCGGAGCCGTTGTCGCGAGGAATTCAGGCTCAGGGGTCTGGGAGAATGTATTGGATAGTGACGGTAACACGATAATTCCTCCTGCGGGGCCAGATATTTCAGGAACTGGATTTATCACTACAACAAGACCGATAGCTCGAGAGCTTATAGGACAGATCAGTCACGTCGAATATACGGGCTCGACCGATCCGGCAAATGACGTTTCTTTTAGAGTGGGTGAGAACAGCTCCGTATCTCCTTTTTCAAGGGGTGCCGCGAACGAAGAGTATGCAACTCTCTTGAATGATATGATTGCATTTCGCGACGCATATATGGCCGAAGATATTGATGCCGTTAACAGTGTTGCTCCGCGTTTTAAAGAAAGCCAAGAGCTAGTCCTTTTCGGGATGGTAGAGATGGGGTCGAAACTTCAAAATCTAGAAGTAATGGGCCGGATAAACGAGATGCGGTTCAATGAGTTGGAAACCGCTGTATCAATCGAGCTGGATGTGAACATTGCCGAGGCTATCGTTCAATTAAACAGTACCCAAACTGCATACGAGGCGGCTCTCAGCAGCGGCGCTCGTGTTCTTAATCTATCGTTATTGGATTACTTGGGATAGATAATCGAATTCACCGCAGCCTCTTTGTTTCATTCACTCAAATTGGCTGAGCGGAATGTTCAACTGTGATGAATGAAGTGTTTTTCCGATAGAATACAGCCTTGTCGTTCTCTCATATCGTTTCTTTAATGTTAGGAATGCGCAGGATTTTGCTATTCTTTTTTCCCTTTTGGTTAACGGGCTTATTACTTCAGGCGAATGAAGCAACTGAGTCTGTTCAGAGGGCGATTCAACCTTTCATTGATGAAGGAGAAATTTCCGGGGCCGTTTCGCTGGTGGTCCGAGATGGAAAAATTGTCACCTTTGAGGCGCAGGGTGTGTCTGATTTTAAAACTGAGAGAAGCATGCAGAAAGATGATTTGTTCTGGATTGCTTCGATGACTAAGCCCATGGCGGGCGTTGCGTTGATGATGCTGGTTGAAGAAGGCAAAGTGAACGTCCATGATTTGGTGGAAACACACCTGCCGGAATTTAAAGATATGTGGATGATAGATCGAGAATCTGAGGATACCTTGGTCCTCAAGCGGCCTTCGAGAAAGATAACAATTTTGGATATTTTGACTCATACGGCGGGTGTTCCGAATGTGGACGAACCGCGGGGGCATACGACCTTGGCGGAGTTGACAGCCTTGGTGTCTCAGCAGCCTTTGGAATTTGAGCCGGGTAGTCGCTGGAAATATAGCACCGCTGGTACTAATACGGTAGGCCGCATTGTTGAAGTTGTGTCGGGGCAACGCTTTGAAGTGTTCCTGCAGGAGCGACTACTGAATCCCCTGGGCATGTATGATACGACCTTCTTTCCCACGAAGAATCAGGTGCAACGGATCGCGAAATCGTATTTGAAGGACGATGAGACGCCTGAACTTACTGAGATCCCGGTGCACTTTGTGATCGGTGAACTCTGGGATACACAGCGAACCGTCAAACCAGGTGGTGGGTTGTTTTCAACGGCGGATGATATGCGGCGATTTTACCAGATGATGCTCAATGGTGGAGTGTGGAATAGCCGTCGCATTTTGTCTGAGAAATCAGTCCGTGAGCTTACTCGAACCCAGACCGGCGACATCGAGACTGGGTTCACGGAAGGCATGAGTTGGGGCCTTGCGTTTCAAGTCGTGAAGGAACCGCAGGGTGTGACCGCGATGCTACCTTCAGGAACATTTGGACATGGAGGAGCTTATGCCACGCAGAGTTGGGGGGATCCTAAGAACGATGTAATTTGTATTTTGATGATCCAACGTCGCGGCTTTGGGAATGGCGATAATTCTCCTGTGCGGCTCGCCTTTCAGGCGGCAGTGTACGATTCATTGTCGCTCGACGATTGAAAACCGCACTAAAGTTGATCAAAAGCGATCGATTAGCTGCGGCCGGTAGTAATCAAATGTTTTTGGAATCGTTTCGTGCTTTTGCGTGAGCTGCTTAACTGATTCGGGAATCTCGAGTCCGAGGTCTTTCAGTCGTTCCAATCCGTTTAACGCGTGAACGGTCAGAAACAGTTCATTTCCGGGATAGGCTGAATATTCTAACAGCGTGTCAACGGCCCGTTTCTGGTGCGCCTCCCTTCGTGCCATCGTGCCGAGGCACTCAGCTGCCGCTACGGCAACGATGGGTTCGGGATCTTCGAGAGCCGCTACAACCAGATGTTCGTAGTAGGAGTAAACCGTTGTATTTTTCTTGGCTGTCATTTGCATGAGCGTCCAGTAGCGAATGGGTGGGTACGGGTGTTTCACGCCAGCGGCAAAGTCCTTCTCCATATCGCGGTCCTTTAGCACCGTGATACCCCACGTAGGCGCATTTTTCAGCATGCCTCTCCCTGACTCAGCAGGCGAAATACCTTTCTGGGCATCCTTTTGTAGCAGTGGTTCCGGTAAAAAACCCAAGTCGCCGGTATCGGACATATGCTTGTCTAAAGCGTCGCTCAGTCGTTTCTTGATGTCTTGGTGTTGAGTCGATTCGGCGAGATTGTTGATGGTGTGATAATCGTTTTCGAGATCGAACAATTCTTCACGAGGATGAGGTTTCCAGAACTGTGATTGCACATCGGTAAGCTCGCCATCTTTATACATTTTCATCCAAACAGCGGTGGTAGGGGTCTTCTGCTGGTAGAGCACGAATTGTCCGTGCGGTATATGGGCGTAGTGGTTTCTGATATACATGTAGCGGCCATCAGTAACAGTGCGTACCGAATCGGGTCTTTCATCCATGCGCCCCCGAAATCCGAAGGAATATTTTGGATCAGGTGTTTGTTGATTTCCCGCGAACGCGTTTCCGTGATAGTAGTCGGGAATCGTGACACCGGCGAGCGATAGCAGGGTTGCTGGAAAATCGATGAATGCGACCAGTCGATCAGAACTGCCACCTGTTTCATAGTTCTTCGGGGCCAGATGCTTCCACTTTTCCGGGAAGTAAACGATCAAGGGTACGTGCAATCCGCTCCAACCTGGATAGCGCTTGCTGCGCGGCATGCCCGAGCCGTGATCTGCCCAGAAAAATACGATGGTGTCTTCTGCGAGTCCGGCATCTTCCAGTTCTTGCATACGCTCGGCGAAGTGCTGATCTCCCTCCGTTAATCGATCGTAGTATTGCGCCCAGTCTTTCCGAACTTCCGGGGTGTCGGGGTGGTAGGGAGGAATGGGAGCCTTGGCAGGGTCGTGATGCGGATTCGGATTCTCATTGCGAATCTGACTTTCGTGCGTGCGGGTGAAATTGAAGATCGAAAAGAACGGTTTTCCCTCAGGACAATTCTTCCAGTGGGCGTTGGTTGAAGAGTCATCCCAGCCCTTTTCATCAATCGTCAGATTGTAATCTTCTTTGGAATTATTCGCTGTGTAGTAGCCGGCTTCCTGAAGGTAACTCGGATAAAATTTCATGTATGACGGAGCGGGGACCCTGGAACGCATATGGTGACTTCCCGTCGACGGTGGGTACATACCCGAAATAATCGTAGTTCTGGCGGGGGCGCAGACTGGCACATTGGAACTCGCTTTGTCATAGCGAAATGCACGTTTAGCAAAGGCGTCCAGATTGGGAGTAGTCGCATAGGTGTCGCCATAAGCACCGAGATGCGGTCCATGGTCCTCATTGGATATCCAGAGGATGTTGGGTAAGTCGGCTGCAAAAGTGGAAGCGGTGACAAAGAATAAAATAGATGCGAGATACGTTTTCATTTACTGATTTCTAGGAGGGTAGAGCATTAGAAGCTCTTCACTGCCCAATGTAAAACTGGAAAATACCCAAGCAGCTCTAGGTATCTTTACGTTTAGGCGGCGTCCAAACGGTTAAGCCGGTTAGATCCTTTGTTTGGGAGTTACGGATTCTACTGATCGTATAGGCTATTATCACAAACGTTCCATTAATGAGTGCTGCTACCCAGTATTTATGGATGTTTATAGTTATTGCTTCAGGCAATAGCTCTAAAAATCCTAAGCCGATGTAGATGTTTAGGAGAATCGCCACTGCCATGGCTATCGTGGCTGAGCGGCCATCGACTCTATCGGAAAAAAATCCCAGCATAAACAGACCCATCAAGCAGCCTCCGAAGATGCTGGTAACTACGAGACTAACATCATTCATACTTTCTTTTTCAATTTTGCTGAATGTAATTGCACCGAGAATCACAATTACAGCTACGCCTCCAGCAATCATTCTGGCTAATCTTAGATAATAACGGTCACTACGGTTTTTTGCTAGGTGCGGTTTCATAAGATCAATGATTGAAACTGTTGATATCGCATTGATTCCAGAATCAAGACTACTCATGGCTGCGGCAAGGACGGCAGCTATAATTATCCCCGCTACGCCCGCTGGAACTTGGGTGAGTATGAAGTAGGGGAGAACTTGGTCTGCTTCTAGGCTTGAGACTGTTGCGCTCGGGAACGTAGCGTAGTAAACAAACAAGGCTGTGCCTACGAAAAAGAACATAATCCACATCGGAAGTGCGATTGCTGAATAAATAGCGGTTGCTTTGCGAGCTTCCCGTGTGGAACGAGCGGCAGCGTAACGCTGCACCATATTCTGGTCACCGCTGTAGATCATCAACCAATTTATAATTCCGAGAATTGCAACGGTCCAAAACGTGCGTTCGTAGAGATTCCAATCAAGACTACCGAGACGGAATTTGTTGTTCTCGTTACCGATCTCGATAATTTGACTGAACCCACCGGGCAATTCAATAGCGATCAACACGAAGCATGCCAGCCCGCCTATAATCAATACAATGGCTTGAATAACGTCCGTCCATATGACGGCTTCAATTCCTCCTGCAATCGTGTAAAAGGCGATAAAAATTCCGGCGCCGATAATAACCCATTCTATCGGAGCGCCTGTCAGGAATTCTATCGGAAGTGAGACAAGGAATAGTATTTGAGCCATTCGAATCAACTGCAAGATGATGAAGCTAATGGTTCCGTAAAGTCGTGGTGCAATACCGAACCGGCTTCCCAAATACTCGAATGCGGAAGTGAGATTTCGCCTCCGAAAGAAAGGAATGAAAATGACCATTGCCAAGATTGCCACGAACGGAAGAGTCAAGTTGACTGTGAGTTGTCGCCAATCCAGCACATAAGCAGCTGCTGGCAATGCTAGAAACGTGGCTGAACTTACAATCGTCCCAAGCATTGAAAGTCCGATTACCCATCCTGAGAAGGACCGATTTCCCAGGAAATAGTCTTCAGTCGTTTTGTTTTTTCGGCTGAAGAAGATGCCTGCTCCGACCATAATTAGCAGGTAGAGTAAGATAGCTATGATATCCAGTTGTCGTATTGTAGTATCCACTTGTCGAATATGGGTATTATGAGGAGTCGAAGAAAATAAGGATGACTGTTATAATCACTATCAAGAAATATCAGTTCGCTCGAGGTGAAATTTGTAACTGGGATCAACAATCGGATTGCCGAGTAACAGAGTATAGTCGTTATCTGTGTAAATACGCGTAGTGATTATGAATTTTTTAACTCGTCTGAGTTACAAAATTACATGCACTCGACGTAGCATTTATTTCGACTTCTCGCCACCCAAGTCTTTTAGTCTTCGATATTCTCCCGGTGTTACCCCATAACGTTCACGAAAACAGCGAATGTAGTATTGTAAATCAGTATAACCACAAAGTACTGCAGTATCTGTAACGCTATAGTTGGCTGATTGAAGTAATTCAAGGCTTCTGGAAAGCCTTACGTCGTTTAGAAAAGTAATGTACTTGGTTTTTCCGTAGCTTTTAAAAATTCGACTAATGTGATTGGGATGAACGTGAAAGTGGTCAGCTAATAGCTCACGCGAGAGATCGGACTCTGACCAATGCTCCATGATATATTCGCACATAGCTTGCCATAGGCCAAGTCCCTGTGCTGGGTGGTGGGAATCACTTTTCTGGAGACACTCCCATGTTAGATGGACCAGTATCTCTAATAAATATGCAACGTATCTCTCACCCATGGGTTTAGGCTCAGGGTGCTGGAGCAAGCTTAGGAGGTGATTTTCGCGAATATGAAGGCCTTGTTTGCCTTGCCACTTTGCTAAGTATGTTAGCAAGACTTCTTTGTTTCGAACGGTGCGTTGAGTGATAGTAACTCGGAGGAAGGATTGGCTGAATATGATACCTAGTGATTTGTAGTTTACTTCGGGAATGCAGCTTATCCAAGTATTGGGAGCTAGGAAGATGCCTTCGCCTCTATTTATAGTGAAGGTTGCTTCCCGACCTTTGTCTATTGAGAGGAATTTACCAGTGCCTGTAAGCCCGAGAATCAATCGGCAGGCGCGACCCTCCGTGAAGGAGTCGGTCTGGTTTCTGGGTTTCTGCCCCACGAAAATTCGAGAACAGGCTTTTAAACGTCCCGGGTTGAGAAAAGGTTTAAGGGACTTTCGTATGAGTTCTTGGTGGGTTCCTAGCATCAGATTGGATGGCTGAATAGGGGGTTTTTAGAGGAATGTTACAAAAATCCTCATACGGTATTTTTTTTATCTATGTGCTTCAATGTTTTTTTGCATGTAACATGGGGATCAACTCAAATTACAACCTATCATGAAAAACGATAATTACCCCTGTCTAAATGTTTTGTTGCGAAGCATACTCGTCAGTTTTTTTGTAGTAAGTTATTCCTCAATTGGCTTTGGTCAGTTGGAAGATGAAGAAGTCTACGATCTGGACCCCTATACAGTTTCTGATCGAGATGTGTTCGGCTATTCGACCATAAGGGCCTCTTCGGCCTCTCGTATCGCAATTCCAATTACGGACATTTCCGGCTCAGTCGTTACGATCAACGAACAACTGATCGAGGACATGGCTGCAGTAAATATTGCTGACACCTTCAACTTTGTTAGCGGGGTTTCGGCTGGTAACGCCGGTGGAGGCCTGCAGCAAAACCATACGGTGTCGTTGCGCGGTTATACTACAACGGGTGCGCTACGAGATGGTATTCCCGATTTTAATTATGGATCCAACGGTGGTTTTGACTACTCGATGCTTCAACGCATGGAGATTGTCAAAGGTCCTGCGGGGGTACAGTACGGTCAGCACAATCAGGGTGGCGTGATCAACATGGTGAGTAAACGACCCTTGCCCGTGAATGCGACGAAGACTGATCTGATGGTCGGTTCCTTCGATTTTTGGCGTGCAAGCGTTGATCACTCAGTGGTGAAAGATACGGAATCAGGGCAAACGGGATACCGTATCGCTGCTGCGCTGACTAATACAAACGGGCCAGTTGAACTGGCTTCAGAGACTAATAAGCCAGAGTCCTACTTTGTGAATCCTAGTTTCTCTCATACGTTCGATAGTGGCATGCAGTTCTGGGCGGCTGGCTATTTTGTGGACGACCATTCGAGTCGCGTAGCGAATAGTGTATTCATGTTTGGAACGCCAGACGGTGAAGGAGCGGCTGTCAAAGACTTTGCTGGAAAAGCGAGTGTAGTCGTGCAAAATTTTCAGTATACCGAGTATCAGACGATTGAGGTTGGGTTGACGAACAGCTTCGATATGGGCGACGTTATGGCTAACTTTCGCGTGGTGGCGCGGACGGGGGACCGTGAAACTTCTGGTAACCGTACCCGCGCGAACGGAGGAACGGTGTTCATCGACAAGAGCGGAAATCAGATCCCTGATGGAAGTCCATCTGTAGGAAGGGATCCCACCATGTTTGCTCAGATTGACGGTAATTTGTCCCGCTTTGGACGACAGGGATTACGCTTTAACGGGGGACCGCCAGCCGAAACGGATTGGTCAGTCATTGCTTCTGATTTTAACATGAATTTTGATATGGCTGGTATGCAGCACAATTTGCTCATATATTCTCAGTTGCAGAACGTAGATGGTAGTTCTCGGGGGTTGGATATTAGGGTTAATAACACGGCAAGTCTGCCTGCTGAAATAAGGTCTCAATTCAACTTCGATACGGGTATTGATGGACAAGGGATTGTCGAAATTTGGCCGAACCCCCCGGCAGGACTGGGTGATCTGCGACCCGTTGCCATTGATTATAACGATGTCTTCATCAATAGTGGTACTACTAAAACAGACAGGAAGTTGTGGAATGCGGCTATTATCGACCGAGTTTATCTGCTAGACGACAGCCTGATTATCTCTGCTGGAATGCGGTATGATAGAGATGAAAACGCCTCTGAACGAATAGTGAATGACCAACCGGTCCCCGGAGGTGCCACTACTGATTCTACTACCACGGCAAATTACGGTTTACTTTATAAGTTGCTGAAAGATCAAGACACTCAACTGTCTGTCTTTTATAACAATGCTGAGACATTCGTTCCTGAGTTCGGCATTGATGAACGACTGGCAACTTTTGGACAAAAGTTTCCGAACCGCACGGTTGGTACTGATGAGTTCGGATTTAAGGTGAACGCGTTTAATAATCTCATTGTAGCTACGGTTGCGTATTTTGATACAACAGAAGAGAATGTGCTGGTTGGCAGACGGGATGAAGACGGTAGTGTGACGGGTGTGAGCGACCAAAGTTACAACGTGCCGGCGGGAAACCAGAATACCAAAGGCATTGAATTGGATGTGGGAATTAATCCCACTCCAAACTGGAACATCTTGCTTTCTTATGCTGACACGGACTCCAATATCTCGGAAGATGATCTACCGTTATGGGGAGTTCCCGATAGTACGTTCGCTTTCTTAGCCAAATACTCATTTCTTGATGGTCCTCTCACTGGGTTTTCGGTCGCCGGTATGTATAACTACTGGGGTGAGAGTGTGCTTAATCGGGCTTCTAATTTCAGTGTTCCGTCGGGCGACAAATTAGGACTGGTATTGGGGTATGCGAAGGATAATTGGACAGTGCGTTTGCGGGTGGATAATTTGGAGGACAAAGTAGAATTGTTACCGAGCCAATGGTGGACCGGTGTGGGGGCTATTTGGGAAAGAAATTGGCGGTTATCAGTCGGGTATCAGTTCTAATTGTTGATAATTGCGTCAATGGAAATTTATCGTCTACTCAGATTCGTTAACGCCAGAAGACTAGCTCTGGAGGTGCTTCTGATCCTGTAGGTTTTATGTCATCGGAAAACACATACGACATCATAGTTATAGGGGCTGGAATGGCGGGAATTATGGCTGCTCTTGCCGCTAAGACGCCCGACAACCGCGTATTGATCGTGGAACCTAGTAACGTATTGGGAGGGCAAGGAACGGTTGGAGGCGTGGCTGGTTTTTGCGGAGACACTGAAAGAGTGAATCACCATTTTTCAAATCTGATCTCCCAACTGCAGCGTTATGGATTCATTCACGTTTATGATCCTACCGCAGATCGGCGAGAATATGACCTAGAATGGTGTGCCTATTTTCTGCAGGAAATGGTAATAGAGAAACAAATTGAAATACTCTTTCACTCGCGGGTTGTAGGTGCCAAGGCTTCCAATGGGAGAATTGAAAACCTGACGATTTCCACAGTTGGGGGAATAATGGAGGTGGCCTGTGGTTTTGTTGTAGATGCTTCGGGGCAATGCATCGTTCCGACTTTATCGGGGCTTCCGGTTATCCATGAAGGGGCTAACAAACAACTTCCCATGAGTCTTTATTTCACATTGTGGGATACGGGAAAACCGGTGAAGCCTTTTTTGCCCCCAGGTGCCATTGTGTGGGACAACGATGAAGCAATCCCCATGACCTCATTGCACATTTTCTCAACTGGAAAAGTAGAAGTTAAAATGAAGGTAGTTGGTTTTGATGCGGCTGATGGGTTTGATCGAAGTAAGGCTGAGATCCATGGGCGAAGGTATATGATGAGTCTCATCTATTTTTTGCAGACAAAAGGTTATGCTGGGACTGTCTTAGATCGGCATGTGCTCGCGTCGGTGTCCAGGAGTATTGGGGTTCGTGAAGAAAAGCGTATCGTGGGCGAGTATTTTTTAACCGAAGACGAGGCGAAGCACGGGGCCGTTTTTGAGGATGCCGTGGCGGTAGGGACCTATCATTTTGATTATCATTGGCCTGATAAGATGGAACGAGCGGGTACAGGAATAACAACAATGGTAGAGCCTTACCATATCCCCTTAAAGTGCATGATTCCCAAAGGTGCGAAAAACCTATTGGTCGCTGGTAGGTCCGCATCTGGAGATCAATTGGCTCTGAGTTCTTTTAGGGTTATGGCAACAGTTGCCCAGATGGGTTTCGGAGCCGGGCACGCTGCTCGATTTTGTACTCGAGATAACATCGAGCTGGCTGACATCAATTTGGTAGAACTTCAGAATACCATAGAGACTGGAGGCCAGTCCTTGAATCTGTCTGATTATGGAGAATACCTTCGGCAGAGCCTCCTAACTGAAGAATTCGTTTGGGAGTCAGACGTTGGTTTTAGGTTTTGCCAGGCCTCATCAATCGTTCAACTGCGGAATAGCCGGTTTCTAGTCACTTGGTATGCTGGCTCTGGCGAAGGCGAGGATGATACCGCCATATGGATTGCCGAGCGTTTCCGAGGCCTGTGGAGCTCCCCGCGTATTATAGCCAAAGTTGGGCAAGAAGCACACTGGAATCCTGTTTTGTTTTATGCGTCTGGTGGTGAAACCCATTTGTATTTTAAAGTAGGACCAAATCCTCGGCAGTGGACAACTTGGCGGATGGTATCTTCGGATGATGGGGGCTCTTGGAGCAAACCGATTCCGTTGGAAAATAGTGCTAACGAAACAGCCGTCGGACCGGTCAGAAGCAGGCCCGTTTTTCTAGGAAACGGGACCTTATTAGCACCCAATTCTTTTGAGGACTTTGAACTATCATCGGAAGCGTGTGTTGATCGAAGCGATGATGGAGGGCAAAAATGGGAGGCTATTATATCATCATTTACTCAGGCTCATTTGCACGAAGCACCATCAATCGAAAGTAGCGGGGCCGAGGATCGAGTCAAAGGATTTAGGCAGCCCACTCTTTGGGAATCAGAAGCCGAAAAAGTACACGTATTAGTAAGTTCGTCCTGCGGCTGGCTTTTTCGAAGTGACTCAGAGGATGGAGGTATGTCCTGGACTCCCTATTATCGAACGGAGATTTCTAATAACGGCAGTGCCTTCGACGTTATGAAATTGAATGATGGCACTCTGGTTCTAGCGTTTAATCCCGCAAACGAAAACGGTGGGACTAATTCTCCTTTGAGCCTTTCAGTTTCCACTGATAACGGAAAGTCGTGGAGGAACCGCTTCGATGTAGCTACCGGCGACGGAGAATTTACATTCCCCACCTTGTATCCTACACAGCGGGGGATTGCGCTTACCTATACTTGGAATCATAGTTGCATCGCATTTTGGCATGGGTCTATTGAGCAGGTAATTAATCCTGAGTTGGTGAAGGTGCGGAACTCGATTCTTCATACCGGAGTAGTATCCTTGGAGGCCTGAGATTATGCTAAATCTGTATAATAATCCGATCCGGGGGATCATTACACCACTGCTTACGCCGCTTAAGGAAGACGGTTCTATAGATTACGTAGCTACTGAGAGATTAGTGAGATACGTGATCGAGGGTGAAGTTGCAGGAATTTTCGTTTTGGGTACAACAGGAGAGGGACCATGTATTGACTTTGTGGACAAGTGTGAATTCGTGAGCAAGGTTATCCAGCTGGTTGCTGGAAGAGTTCCCGTACTCGTAGGTATCACAGATACAGTTTACGCGAACAGTGTGCGCCTAATAAGTCTTTCGGGTGAGAACGGTGCGGCAGGTGTGGTGATCACACCGCCTCCTTACTTTTCGTGTTCTCAGTCAGAGCTACTTGTGTATTTCGAGGCGCTTTCCAGTCGATCTGAACTACCCTGCTACTTATATAATATACCTTCGTTGACCAAAACCACGATTGAACCGGAGACTGTTGCACTTGCGAGTGTGTATTCGAAAATCATTGGGTTAAAGGATAGCTCTGGAGATATGATCTATCTCAATAAGGTGCGAGAACTCGTTGGGAAAACCCCTGAGTTTGCTTTGTATATAGGTCCGGAAGAGCTATTAGCTGAGACGGTTATCTTCGGAATACACGGTGGTGTACACGGCGGTTCGAATATCTTTCCTCGTTTGTATGTAGAACTATACAGGGCAGCCGAGATGGGACAGTTGAAGCGAGTAAAGGAGCTACATCGTATTGTTATTAGTATAAGTTCTAAGCTGTATTCATTAAGCGGATATGAGAATCATTGTATTCGTGTCGTAAAGTATCTCTTATCACTGTTTGGTATCTGTGACCATTCGCTGGCGAAACCCTATCTAGGTCTGAACGCTGAATCAATGAGGGTGGCACGTGAGCGGGTAGAGGAAGTATTAACACAGCTCACTGATGCTGGGATTCCAGTGCCATCATTGTCGGTTGGTCAGAAGCAATAAAGTAAGTGATGAAAAGCCGTTATCTAATGAAATTGTTGAATAGAATAATAGTCAATCTAGCCATTTCAGTAATTCTGTTATCTTTATGGAATGGTTGTTCTATCGGGGAGTCAGACTATCCGCACCCGGAGAAAAATCCTACCTCAAGTCTAATGTTGGATCTCCCGGATTGGAAATCTAACACAGTGAGCGTCAATACCGCTTCTTTGCCGGAGCTAAACGGCCAGCATGCAATCGTTTCAAGAGGGGACGATACATGGCATTACCGGTTACATAGTTATTTGGAGTATTTTGACAACCGGTACTGGTGCCTTTGGAGTCATGGCCCCATTGTGGAAGATAAGCCCACACAACACATCCGATTCTCGACCAGTTCTAACGGCGTTGATTGGAGTGCCCCAGAGGTGTTGGTAGGACCTTCCAGTCAAGAAGGATTTCGGCACATTGCCCGTGGTTTTTGGCTTAAAGGAGATGGTCGGTTGCGGGCATTAGCGAGTCACGACGAAGCCTTGAAGGATGGACGTACTCATTTCTTCGGTGAAAGCTTAGATCTGCGTTCTTACCTGTGGAATCCTGAACATAGGCGTTGGGATTTTGAGGGAATAATCTTCGACGATACCATTAACAACTTTCCTCCGAAGCTGCTTGAAACGGGCGATTGGATGATGACACGAAGATCAGCCTCCAGAACTATAAGCTTTTTAGTAGGAGGAATCTCTTCTATCAGCGATTGGAAGGTTGTTCCCTATTCTATAAAAGATCGACCGGATGGACTAAAGCCAGAAGAACCATTCTGGTACCGGTTGCCCGATGGTAATTTGGTTGCGTTAGCAAGGGACAATGCGAGGTCAGGTAGGCTACTGCGTTCGTTCTCAGTAGATAACGGTAACTCATGGACTGCACCGGTTCGGACGAATTTTCCTGATGCGACGAGTAAGTTCAATGTCCTGCGGACCTCCAAGGGTTTTTATGTTCTGGTTAATAATGCGAATCCTGAGCAGAGGAATCCGCTTTGCTTGTCAGTGTCAAAAGACGGGTTGGTTTACACTTCGCTCGTTCGTTTACCAATTCCAGACAAGATCGATGGTGTCAGTTGGGAAAAAGAGTCTTCTTACAGCAGCACAAAGTATGAATCTTTTCAGTACCCCCATATCTTGGAACACGCCGGTCAGCTATTGGTAACTTTCTCACGTAAGAAACAGACGGTTGAGGTGATTAAAGTATCCCTTGATGAAGTGGCTGCACTACTGGACTGACTACCTTGAGAGGCATGATTTTCAATCACCTATATCTATTACTCGGCTTAATCGGATCCTTGGTTCTATTTGCCGGATGTAAACCTGCGGAAGAGCCTTTTCTTAAGGAATCTAAGAAGCTAAACATCGTGCTGATCGTCGTGGATGATCTGGGTTATGGAGATCTGGGATCTTACGGGAACACGCGGCACGAGACTCCGCATATGGACCGTCTTGCAGCAACTGGAATGGTCTTCAATGACTTCCACGCTAACGGTCCGGTATGCAGCCCGACTCGAGCTGCTTTGATGACTGGTCAGTACCAGCAACGAAGTGGGATTGAATCTGCTATCGGATTTGTCAAAGACGAAGGAGTTCCTTTAAACAGAGTTACAATTGCCGAGATTCTTTCTGAGGGTGGCTATATCTGTGGACTAGTTGGAAAGTGGCACTTGGGGCATGTAGATTTTTTCGGCCCGAATGATCAGGGATTTGCCCAGAGCTACACGTCGAACAACAGCCCAGATTACCATTCACATGTTTCAAGGAATGGTGAAGTAGATTGGTATAAAGATCACAGGTTGTTTAAAGAGACTGGATATTTGACGAATCTCGTAGCAGAGCATTCTAACGCGTTTATAGAAGAGAATAAAGAGGCGCCGTTCTTCCTATATGTATCCCATCTAGCGGTACACTTTCCGTTTCAAGGTCCTCAGGATCCCGCTTTTCGAACAACTGGCTCAACCTGGCATGGTAATGAACGTATTCCAGGTCGTGTACAACCGGATAGCAAATACGGGCCTTTGCCGCCGGAAGGTTATAATCGTGCCTACGGGGAGATGTTGAAAGCGGTTGATGAAAGCGTTGGATCAGTGGTATCAACGCTCGAAGCACTGAACCTCCGCGAAAATACGTTGATTATCATTACTTCTGATAATGGTGCTTACTCTTGGGTCGGGAGTAATGGACCTTTCCGTGGGCAAAAGGGGGACTTATTTGAAGGAGGTCATCGGGTTCCGGCCATTTTCAATTGGCCAGGTAAAATCGAAGCCGGCAGCGTTAGTGCGGAAACTACAATTACTATGGATTTAGCACCCACCATGGTTAATTTAGCTGGTATCAACAAACTTGGTGATTGGCGATTCGACGGTCTTGATCTTAGCGATCCTCTATTGGGGAGAGGCTCACTCCCGGCCAGAAAGTTATTCTGGCGTTTCAATAATTCATACACCAATACGCAAGCTCGCGCGGTCCGTCATGGTGATTGGAAATACGTGTTGGAAGGGGGTAAGACATATTTGTTTAATCTGGCGTCCGATCCAGGAGAACAGATTAATCTTGCTCCTGAAAACAAGGCTTTCGTGGAGGATCTTGAGAAGGCCTTTTTGAAGTGGGAGAAGGAAGTAACCGATTGGGAGTGAAAGCCTCTTACTATTACTGATTTAAACTATAAATACTCAACCAGCCAGATATAAAATCCAATGATCCGTACCCAAATTACTACCTTAGTTACGATTCTCGGTTGTACATTTTCAGCTTCGGTCGATGCTAATCTAAAAGCCCCAGACCCGATTAAGAATCCGCAAAGTAGTTTAATGCTAGATCTAGCCGCTACGGGCACGGATCCGGATGCGATCGTGTACGAAAACCTTATTCACCTTCCAGCTGAACCCGGCACTGTAAGTGACGTGCGTTCGGCAGGTGGCTTGCGTGTGAACCAACATGCCTATTTGGCGCACTACGATGGTCTATTCTGGGCTATGTGGAGTGATGGTCCTGGGTTGCCTAAAGGACCAGCTGAAACCCATTGGAATCGAGTGCCAGGCCATGACAGGCCATTTACGCAGGTATCCTATGCAATGAGCGAAGATGGGATCAATTGGGGGCCGGTTAGGGATCTTTCGGGGCCTCCTAGGACTAACCGCTTTGGTTGGATCGCCCGAGGCTTGTGGAAACGTGACGGGGAGCTTCTCGCGTTGGCCAGCCACTTTAATGCTCCTGCATACCCGGGCAAAGGACTCAGTCTTGAGGCATGGAGATGGAATTCCAGCTATGAGAGATGGGAAGCCCTTGAAACGGTCCTGGACGATGCCATGAATAATTTTCCTCCCAACAGATTGCCGAACGGAAATTGGATGATGACCCGGCGGGACCACGATCGGGGTGTGAGCGTGATGCTTGGTGGGGTGAAAGCCCATTATGATTGGAAAGTCGTGCCTGTGGCTGAGTATGACGGTCCAAAACAGAAACCAGAGGAGCCTTACTGGTATGTCCTCCCAGACGGAAAAAACCTAGTTGGGCTGTTTCGTGATAATGGTGAATCCAAGCGCATACTAAGAGCCTTTTCTACTGATAATGGAGAAACTTGGAGCGATCTGGTTGAGACCAATTTCCCGGACGCGCGTAGTAAGTTTTTTGCGTTAAGGACGTCTCGTGGTTACTATGCGTTGGTTTCAAACTCTAGGCCGGAGCGTCGTGATCCGATGACTTTGGCAATTAGTAGGGATGGGCTGGTCTACACCCATCTTTTCTACTTGGTTGGTGGGCGTCACATTGATTATCCGCACATGATTGAGCAAAACGGCGATTTGTTTATATCTTTCTCAGGTGCTAAGCAAACGGTTGAGGTGCTTAAGGTTTCCCTCGATGCGGTCGACAGGCTGATCGATTAGTTTCGTATATCATCCCATGGGATAGGGATATTTCTCCGATATCTGATCGATGGCAGCAAGTGCATCGTCAGAGAGGACCAGGTCGGCGGCTTTGAGGTTTTCCTCGAGCTGCTCCATATCGTTGATGCCGAAGATTGTGGAAGGAACGAAATCGTGTTGTTTGGACCAAGTCAGCGCGAGCTGGGGTAGAGTGATACCTTCTTTTTCAGCAACGCCCTGAAGTTCCAATGTGGTCGCTAGGCTTTTGTCATTCACAAAGCGGCGGGCCATTACTTTTTGGCGTTCCTCTCCGTGTTTCAGGTAATAAGAAAAGCGAATGCCGTCGGGGATTTCCGGGACATTGTACTTACCCGTCAGTACGCCGCCACCCAGAGGAGAGAAAGGAAGGAGACCAATTTTTTCGCGGCGGCAAATATCCGCGAGTGCATCTTCGAAACGGCGGTTGTTAATGCTAAAATTATTTTGGATAGTCTGGTATCTGGTGAATCCGTATTTCTCAGCCGTGGCTTGGGCCTTCATCGTCCCCCATTCGGTTTCGTTGCTACTGCCTGCAATTCGAATTTTCCCTTCCTGGACGAGTTCGGTCATCGTTTCGAGGATATCTTCATAACCAGCCTCGTGATCCGGCCAATGAGTCTGGTAGAGATCTATGTAGTCTGTTTGTAAACGTCTGAGGCTGCCCTCTACTGCGGTTCGAATGTGATGGCGGTCCAGTGCCGTTTTTCCTTCGCGGACAGGTGGGACAAACCAGGCGTGTCCAGCGCCAGCGACTTTGGTGGCCAGAATGAGAGAATGTCGGGGTTTGTTTTTAAGCCAACGTCCAACGATCTCTTCCGTTTGAAATACCCATTCCGCTTTTGGGGGTACCGGATACAGCTCAGCGGTATCAAAAAAGTCGATACCGGCTTCGAATGCACGGTCCATAATCTTGTGAGCAGTCGCTTCGTCGCAGGTGGAGCCGAAGGTCATGGTGCCAAGGCAGAGGTCGGATACGACGATGCCGCTGGTTCCTAGTCGATTTCTATTCATAAGTATTCAAGGAAAATTAAGGGCTGGGTAAGTCTGTTCTCTCAGCCTAGTCGGGTGATTAATTTCTGCAATTCTTCTTTCTTGGCTGCGGACTCCGCTAATTGAGCCTTGGCGCCTTCAACGATGCTTGCCGGGGCATTGCTCATAAACTTCTCGTTCTTAAGCTTGGATTCACCGGCGATGATCGCCTTGTCGAGTTTTTGTATTTCTTTCGTCAATCGTTCTTTCTCGGCTTCGGTGTCAACAGAGCTGGAAAGATCGATGTAAACCGTCCCCAGTTCAGAAACGCTGGCGGGGAGGTCTTTATCTTCAGTTGTTAGCTCAAGAGATTCCGCACCCATTTGTTTCTTGAGAGAATCCATGTTTCTTAGGATCAGTTCAGCGCCAGATCCAGAAGACTTATAGAAAAACGACACATCGCGCTTACTGCCAAGATTGTACTCCGCTTTCAGCGCCCGGGCCTTTGAGATCAGTTCTTCGAGTCGATCCACTTGACCGGCTGCTTCTGAGTCCAGTCCAATGGAATGGGCTTGAAAATATTGTGCCAGTTGTTCTGTCGAGTCGATCAAGGTTTCCTGAAGCAAAGCCTCATTTAGGCTGTATCCCAAGCCGCTCCAAAGTTCTTCCGTGATGTGTGGCGTTAAGGGTTCGAGCATCAGTAGCAGCTGTCGGATGACGAGGTCCTGTATCGCAAGAACATTTCGTTTTGAATCCTCTTGGGCGAGCTTGGACTTGGACACCTCGACATAGGTATCGCAGAAATCACTCCAGAAGAACTCGTACAGGATATGAGTGACCTGGTTGCATTCGAACAAGCGATAGGCATCCGCCAAACGTTGGTTGGTTTCGAGGAGACGGGTCAGGATCCAATGATCGTAGTCGTCGAACAGGGAATCATCGATGCGGCTGAGAATACTCTCAAGAGACGTGTTATCGAAGCTGGGCCCACTCATCTGTCTGAAACGACAGGCGTTCCAGAGTTTGTTACAGAAGTTGCGCCCTATTTCTATGCGCTGTTCACTGAAAAGAATATCCTGACCACTTGGAGCGATGTTGATGATACCGAAGCGGACTCCGTCGGCACCATATTTGGCTATGAGGTCAAGCGGGTCGGGAGAGTTACCAAGAGATTTGGACATCTTGCGCCCTTTTTCATCGCGAATGAGTCCGGTGATGTAGACATCCTTAAAAGGAATGCGTGCGCTCAGCTCTTCATCGGTGAGCGTCTCTTTATCTTCTCCCATGAACTCGATGCCCGCCATGATCATTCGGGCGACCCAGAGGAAAATAATGTCGAACCCGGTAGCGAGCACACTGGTGGGGTAGAAAAATTCGAGATCCTGCTTGGTCTGATCTGAATCTCCAGGCCATCCAAGTGTAGCGAAGGGCCACAACCAGGAAGACGCCCAGGTATCCAGGACGTCTTCTTCCTGTTCCCAATTCTCGGGATCTGCGGGACCCTCGACGGAAACGTGAATTTGTGAAGGGTCGTTCAGGTCGACATGGGCGCGGTCTATGCCTTTCTTGTACCAGACAGGAATTCGATGTCCCCACCAAAGCTGACGGCTTAGACACCAATCGATGTTATTCTCCTGGCCGTGATTGAGCCAGTGGAGGTAGACGTTTTCCCAGCGTTTGGGATGAAACTTGATAATTCCTGACTCGACGACCCGCTTTGCCTCATCGACACGCGGGTAGCGTAACCACCACTGTTCGGTGAGGCGGGGTTCGATGGGAACGTCGGCTCTTTCGGAGAATCCAACATTGTTCTCATATTCTTCTTCCTCAATGAGGAGGCCCTGTTCGTCGAGGAGCTTGACCGCGAGCTTTCGGGCGGCAAAGCGATCCATCCCTGTAAACGGTTCGCCAGCCAATTCGTTGAGCGACGCGTCCGGATTGAGAATATCAATGACTTCCAGGTTGTGTCGTTTGCCGATCTCAAAGTCGACCTGATCGTGAGCCGGCGTAACTTTCAGGGCTCCGGTACCGAAATCTTTGTCAACGGCCTCGTCGCCAATGATCGGGATTGGAGCCTTGGGAAATGGGCGATAGATTTCTTTACCGATCAGGTGTTTGTAACGCTCGTCTTCTGGATGGACGGCTACCGCAGAGTCTCCCATGATTGTTTCAGGGCGGGTGGTAGAGATCTGGAGGTGGGTTAACGGGGAACCATCTGGCTTGGTGGAAGGCTCTACCAATTCGTAGCGCATTTTCCACAATTTGCTCTTCTGTGGTTTCATGACCACCTCTTCGTTGCTGAGCGCTGTCAGGCTGACGGGGCACCAGTTACTCATACGCATGCCGCGGTAAATGTAGCCCCGTTTGTAAAGCGTAACGAAGGCTGTGAGCACCGCCTTTTCGTATCCTGCATCCAGTGTAAATGCGGTCCTATCCCAGTCACAGGAAGCTCCCAGCTTGCGCAGCTGGTTTAAAATGATACCACCATGTTTTTCTTTCCACTCCCAGACCTTCTCAACGAATTTCTCCCGCCCGAGATCCCGGCGGTGAAGCCCGTCTTTGCGGATTTCTTTTTCAACCTTGGTTTGAGTGGCGATACCGGCGTGGTCGGTGCCGGGCTGCCAGAGCGCAGCCTTGCCCTCAAGGCGGGCTCGGCGGATAAGCATATCCTGAAGGGTGTTGTTCAGAATGTGCCCCATATGCAGCATTCCGGTTACGTTGGGCGGCGGAATCATGATCGCGAACGGCTCTTTGGATGGGTCGCTGGTAGCGGTGAATGCGCCTTTCTTCTCCCAGGTTTCGTACCATTTGGATTCAACGGTAGAAGGGTCGTAAGATTTAGAGATATCTGCCATGGGTCTGTATAAAAATGGAGGGTCTTAGCGAAAGACCTTAGTTGGGTGAGTCAAAGAAAAATAAAGGACCCGGATGCAATGTTAGGACGGTTCCCGGATCAATATTTGTAGATCGTAGCCGTCCTTGCTTTTGCGAATTCTGACGATGCCCCTGTGCTTCTTGATAGTTTGACAGGCTTTAAAGAATTTCAGGCTGATCGCCTCTGGTTGTGTTTTTGCGTCTGAGTTTGGAAAGGTTTTCTCTTCTTCAATTCCCGAACCTCGAATGGTAATCTGGACGCCTTTACTTTGCTTGCCTTCAACCAACAGGCTAAGACTGCCTGAATCTTTATGTAACGAGTGGTACATATGAAGAATCATGTCCTTCAAACCCTCTTCAATTTTAGTCGCGTCTCCGGTAAAAGGATTCAGGTTTTTGCCAAACTTCACGCTGACTTTTTCCAAATCGAGATTCTGGACGATGCGGTTGATGATCATCCGTGCGTCGGTAGGCTCAAACGTATGCTTACCCATGTCGTTGAGTCCGAAAAGATCGTCCGCGACACTTTCCAGCCGTCCGACTTCTGCCTGAATGGTCTTAATAAAGTCGGCTGGGAGGGGGCTTTCTTTGTCCTTAACGCCGAGTAGCTGAGCGAAAGTTTTGAGAGAGACCAGCGGATTGCGCAATTCGTGTGACAGGATCAACCCGAGAGTATTGAAAATGGTGTCGAGCTCCTCGACCCGGTCTTTATAGTCTGTCTTGATACGATCGGTGACGTTCTCGTAACCGCCGATGATGCGGTACTCTGAAGTGGAGTAGGGGAGGATTCTGGTGAAAACCCGATAGCTGGATTCCTGTCCTTGGTTGATAGTGTCGGTGGCTTTTCCAGTTTGAGCTGCTTCGTAGAGTGCTTCTTTCAGGCCGAGTGGAATCGGGTCCCCTTTTTGGGTTTGCCAGATTACTTCGCCTTGTGCGTTGGCAATGACCCATTTTCCGGGAACGGACTGAAGTAGAAGCTGGGCTCTCTGCATTTCCTTTTGAACAGAACCCTGTTGGCGACTGAGGCTGATGCAGGCACTGAACTGTTCTCCGATACTCTCCAGATCTTCAAGAATCTCTATCGAATAGGGTTCACCGTCGTTGCGCTTGCCCGTAAATAGCCAACCAGAAAGTCCGATTTCTCCGAATAATGGAAAAACGGCTTCGGCTTGGAGGCGTTTCAGGTTGTCGCGCAGAAACAGTTTATCCGGTTCATCGAGTATGTTCTCGACCGTTTTCAATCGCAGTGTGATGAGATTATCCCGAAGCCACTCCACAAAGGGGTGGGTCTCTGAGAACGTGAGGGTATTAACATCGCCGAAAACGAGATTTCCCGCTAGCAATTCGAATTTGTTACCGCGTTTGATAAAAACACCCGATCGCGGAATCCTGAGGTGATTCTGGATTAATTTGAGGAAGTGGGTCGCGAGGGCCTTTTCGTTGGAAATTCGATTGAGAATCTCGCTGGCGTAGTCGAACGGGCGATAAGGTGGAGAAGTGCCGCTAGGTTTCTCAACGTCGATGAGTGTTTCAAGTCGAATGACCTTTTCCTGGAGGAAACGGTTTTGCTCTTCGAGGTTCAGGATCTTCTGACTGTGTTGGGTCGTTTCGCGCAAGAGCGCTTCCTTGGCGTCCTTGTCAATGATCGCAAAGTACTTGTTCTCTACTGCCAGCTGGTAGGGGACGGTGCCGGGCGTGCCTACGGCGATGATGTGGATACCGCTGCCCGATTGCTGATATGGTGGAGCTTTTTCCTGAAAAAGATCATAGACGATGGTGCAAGGCCTGAGGCGTTCCGCCATACCGCGTATATCCTGAGCACTGGAGACCTCTACGTCGCCCAGGTCATCGAGGAGCCTGAGCCATGTATCTCTTAAGTCGTTATCCGCTGTTATCAGGAAAATTCGGGGCATGGACTAAAACCAATAGCAAACTTGGTGCCTTCTCCAGGCTCTGACTCGATGCGGGTAATAGCATCGTGTTCATTGAGGATTTCTCCACTGACGGTCAAACCTAGGCCAAACCCGTGTGTTTTGGTAGTATAAAACGGTTTGAAGACGTTTTTTCTAGTTTCTTCAGACATGCCCTTGCCGTTGTCCTCTACTTCAATCCAGAGTTTGCCTTCACCGCGGTGCACTCCAAGCGTCACTTTTTTGTGTATCTGGTCTTGGTCGATGGCATCGATAGCATTTAAAAGGATGTTTAACAGTACTTGGCGAAGAGAACTTGCATCAGCCATGATGAAGTCGGATTCCACGGTGAAGTCCTTTGTCATCTCGATACCCTTTTGCCTTCCTTTTGAAGTCACGAGGTCCATGGCCGCGCTACCAACAACTCGCAGTGAGACGGGAGACATTTGTCCGACTGATGGTTTTGAACTATCGAGCAGACTCTGGCTTAATTCTTCGATACGTTGCACTTCCTCCTGGATGATAGCCGAGAATTCTTCTCTGAAGGAAGGCTCGTTGTATTTTACAGGGAGTAGTTGGAAGAATGTCTTGATGGCTACGAGTGGGTTTCGAATCTCGTGTGCCAAGCTTGCCGCGAGCAAGCCGACAGAGGCGAGCTGTTCGGAGTTTCTGATTTGACGAACAATTTGGCTGTGTTCGAGAAGAGGTCTAAATGTTTCACAAAGCAGTTTGAGTGTCTGTCCGTCTGAGTAAGTATATGGGTTCTTTGATGCCCGCTTCCCCAGACCGATCATGAATGCGATGTTTTTTTCTTTGTCTTCAAATACCGTCAGCACCAGTTGGAAGTTATATTCTGACATGAACGCCTTCAATCCCTTGGTCGCGCCAGTTTCACGAACCCTTTCCAAACTGTCGAAAGATTCCCAATCGTTTTCTATGAGGTGGTTTACTTCGTTACTATTGATTGCAAGTTTGATCTTTTGATATTCTAGAAATTCTTCATGGGGCATAAATACAGCTGCTACGTCTGTACCGGCCCACTCCATGAGTATCTCTTGAAACCGGGCTTTTATGAGCTCTTCGTCCTGGTGCTCTTTTCCCAGCTCATAGATTCTTTGTAGCGCGAGATCGCTGGAAGATTTTTCTTTTTCAACGAGTTTCTGGAGAAATTTTTCCAGGACATTGTTTCCGGGATATACGCTCATAAGCACACCGATCACCGCAAATATCTGGGCTATTTCTTCGGGAAAGATCACTCCGATAACCCTCTTAAGAAGAATAAACTCCAAAATTCCAACGACAAGGATAACCAGGTATTTGAGGATGGCAGCCGTGAGGAATCTCGGTTCGAAAATCTTCCGATTGGTCATCGTGAATCCCGAGAGACTGAAATAAACAACGACTAGAATCGGAGCAACTTTGAAAATTTCAGAAATGCCTAGAAGGCTGCTGCCTGAGGTCGCTATGATCGCGGCCAAAGCGAATAAGCAACCGAGTAAGAATACCTTGAGTTCAAGTTTGATGATCCCCTCGGCGGTCTTGAGGCTACGGTAGGACTCAACCCCCAAAAATAGAAGCGCACTAGGTAGGTAAATAAGGTGAACCCACCATGCCCATCCATGTAGTAGCTCGTCGCGGGTCGAGCCTGATTTTAGAAACCAATCCGTTTCTACGAGGGCGAGATGGACCAATCCAATCAACAAGTAAGGACTGGTCTTTCGAATGAGACCTTTGAGATCAATATTCGGGGCCAGAATGGATTCTTTGAGACAGAAGAACGCCCAAGGTAACATACCACCGAGGCCTATCATTTTTCGAATCCAGAATACCGCTTCCTCCGCAGATGAGTAGTTATGAACTGACAGCGAACCTACCCACATGGTAGTGATTATACTTAGAAATCCAAAACTGCGATTAATAGCCCGGTCCGGATTTGCCAAGAATATCAAAAGTCCGACGAGGACATTGGATCCTGCTGCTAGAACTAGGATTATGATGGATTCGAGATTGGTCACTGTTGGGGATTATTTATCCAGAAGTTAAAACGACGGTCGAGTTATTGTTTCCAATTCCATGGCAGTTCATAATAGCAGTTTTCGGCCTTAACAGTCTGGATCTATTTGAGAGGAGCAACCCGCAATCAGGGTCTTGAAAACCCATATTGGCCGTCGGTGGTATAAGTCCTGTCTTCAAAGATAAAGCGGTGCTGATCAATTGCATTGCGCTAGCTGCACCAAGCGGATGTCCGATGCTGCCCTTTATTGAACCAGCTGGTATGGTGTGAATCAGTTTTCCAAATACGGAGGTGAGTGCATCTGACTCGCTAATATCCAGAACGTAATGACCAGGACCCCAAGTCGATATATATTCTATGTTCTCGGGTCTCATTCTAGCGTTAGCCAGAGCATCTTCTATGACCCAGGTGAATCCATCCCCTGGAGAACTGCCAAGATCCTTTCCCGTCGCGTAGCCCCGGATATTGGCGTAGGATGGACGGGGACTATCGATGGCTTCGAGTATGACGTAGCCAGCGCCTTCTCCAATGACTCCCAAATCGCGGAAAACATCAAAAGGTCTTCCAGAATCTGAAGGATCGTGGTGTTCCGGGGCAGTGAGTCTCGCGGCTGTGAGTTCCGCCATTGGATGCAGGAATAGGGGTGCTTCTGCTCCTCCGCAGATGGCAATTTGAGCGGCTCCAGAAGAGATGAGTTCTGCGCCAGCGCAGATGGCATCGCTACCGGAACAGCAGGCGTTTTGAACCGCCGAAATACGTGTTCGAGTAGGGATTAACCGAGCGATCGTTTCGGAAATTGCGATTGGAGAATAGGAAAACGTCGTAAATGGCATTGCCGCTTTTACGCCTCTTTCATGGACGCGCGTGATGGTCTTTGAAACGTGATCCAAGTCCATTAGCGCTGTTCCAGTAATAATCGGTACCTTATCGAAGTTGCTCCAGTCCTTTTCAGAGATTCCCACGTCTTTGAGGGCCATTTCTGCTGCTGCGAGGCCTAGATGTGTATGTCTTGGAAATCGGTTGAGTTTGACGTCTGACCTGACGTATTTTGAAGCATCAAAGTTCTCTACGGGACATCCTATTGCTTTCTCCAATCCCAGTCCTTCGAGGTGCGGCAAGTATTTGGCAGTGGATCTGCCAGAGCTCAGTCCGTTCCAGAATGCATCAAGTCCTACTCCGCATGAGGCAACAATTCCGATGCCGGTGATCTTTACACCGGTTTTCATAGATAGCGACCCGGCGCTATCAGGTCCAATGGGTCGAAAAAGTTTTTCAATTCCTGATTAATACTGGGCAGATGGATGTGCTCCATCTGATCTATTCCAGCTCTGTATGGAGGAAACCCTTTTGCAATCAGTACTTTCGTGAGGTGTCCGAGGGCTTCATTGATTGGAGTATCAGATTCATTTTCAAAATGCAGTGTGATAATCGCGGAAACAGATTGTTCAGTATCTACGATATAGGTGATCGAATATCGGTATCGTGCCAAATCCAGCAGCTTTTTTAGCTCCACGGTAGCGTTCCGGTCGTTGGGAAGGGTAGCATTCAAGTAAACTGCCGACTCTTCAGCTAGATTGGGATCATCACCCTGCATCTTAATGCTCAGGTGGCCAATATTGCTGGGCTCGCCCTCGCTCAGCTTTAAAAGCTCCCCCACTGATTCAAGAAAGATTCCCAGATTACGCAGGTAAGAGAATGGAGTCCATCGGCTGACTTTCGCGATTTTGGATACGGTTTTGGGAGTAAAAGCGATCAGCTTCGTAGTTGGAGCAATCAGTTTCTTAATCTCTTTGACCCTGGCTTTGTTGATACCTTTTCTTCCATGGATTGCGGTAACTCCTTGGAAAGCGGCTGATCCATGTTGTTGAATGATCTTTGCAATCTGATCCTTCGAAAGCTTAGGAAACTTTTTTGCAATAAGGCCTTTGAGGACATACTCTTTGCGACCCGGATCACCAATATGAGTGATTTCGTCGAGTACATGATTCCGATAGAGTGTTCTGAAGTCGTCAATGAGTGTATCGAGATTCTTATTTAAAAGAGAGATAAAGATTCCAGAATCCTGCTTGGGAATGAGTGTGAACCATCCCCCGGTGACGATCCCGTAGTTCGATTGAAAAAAGAGGCTTTCCCATCCGGCTCCAATGCCCTCCGGGTGAGAAGGATGCCAGAGCTCGGGGTTCCGTTGAATAAAGTCACCGTTGATAGTGAGGACCTGAAGCCCGTGTAATTCATGTGCACGGCTTCGATAATAACCAATCCCTCTCTCGAGGCAGTTTCCGAGTATACTTGTATCGCTGCCGCCCGCTGTCACATTGAAGGTGAATTGGGGATAGTTGGTCTCCAAGTAGTTATACAAGTCTTCTTGGGAAACGCCTGGTTGAACATAAATTTTGTTCGATTCAGGTACGCAGGGGCCAATCTTTCGCAGTCGCTCCAGACTGACAATGGTGCTGCCATCCTTTACAGGAAGATGGGCTCCGTAACCCCAGTTTTTGCCTCTGCTAATAGGATAGATCGGTATTCTATTCTCTTTCGCCCTGGCGACAATCTGCCTTAATCCATCTATACCTCCCGGCTTCAGCAGGCATGGTACCTGCCTTGTGGTTCGGCTCAGTGTCTGTCCGATTTGGTCACCAGGAATTATCTCACAGTCTTCAATTTCTTCCCAGATTCGGAGCGGATTGCTCAATTCTGCGTCCATGTTTTCAAGGATAGGGCAATAGTGGTGCCTAAGCCTTCCTTTGAAGTTACAGTTATCGTCCCGCTGTGGGCCTCAACAATGCGCTTGCAGATGATGAATCCGAGTCCTGTGCCTTTGTCACCTTTGGTCGTGAAGTTTCCCTGTTGCATCTTGTTGATCGTTTCCTGGCTCATGCCGCAACCGTTGTCGGAGATGGTGACCAAGGCTTCTTCAACTCCGGGTTCGATAGAGATATGTACTGTATTGGATGGGCCATCACTGTTGTGCTTCGCATCCAGTGCATTTCCAATCAGGTTCTGGAACAGTCTCGATAGCTCTGAAATACTGCCGGATACTGTCAGACTGCCATCTCCGTCTACAATGATGTTCTCCTCATTAAAGAAGATATCGGACTTTACTTTGTTGACTGCATCGAGAACGGAAAAGACTTCGGCGCCGTTATTACCTTTGCACACTTCTTTCCAGGATTGGGCGAGTTCTCGGCAATAATTGGCGTTTCTTTCCAGTGTTTCCGCGTAAGCCAATGCGTTATCAAGGGGTACAGTCGATCCGTCAGTGGCGTTTTTGACTTCATGTAACAAGAGTGAGCTGTAGCCGAGTATGGCAGTCAGTGGCGATGACAAATCGTGGACGAGGCGGGCAGAGGCTTTTCCCCATGAAGCCATGGATTCACGCTCTTCCAATTGGCCCTTGAGAATGTCATTCATTTTTTGAACTTCACGGAGCATGTAACCCCGTTGGCGTCTCAAGTGGGATTCCTTCGTGTGCTTGCGGACAATGTCTAACATCTTGTGGATATCGAACGGCTTGGTGACGTATTCATTAGCCCCGAGTTTGATGGCCTCCTGCGCAGTTTCGAGATTTCCATACCCTGTGAGCATTATGATCGAGACTTCTGTATCGATTTCGCGAACTTTGGCTAACCCTTCTATTCCATTCATGGACGGTAGTCGGATATCCATGATAATCGTGTCGTAGGTGGTCTGGCTTATCTTCTCCAATCCACCTTCAACTCTGTCACTCACATCGACTTTAAACTCCTCACCCAGTAGATAGCGAAGGCTTTCACGTGGGCCCAACTCGTCGTCGATTACGAGTACACGAGGGAGGTCTTTCGACTTAACTTGGGAAAGGTTCATTTGGTAGGTATTGAACTATAAGGATGTTAAAAAGCGGGAAGCGTTCTAGTGTGTGAACAAAATTGTGAATAAGTAAACGGTAAAGACTGCTATTCAGGCGTTTTGGACAGAATGCAGCCATTACGGTATTTTTGGTGGAGAGAGCCGGCACACGAACGGCCCGGTGAAACACGGATGCGACCTCAGTTTTCCCCGTTAAAATGCAGCGAACCAGGCTCCCAAAATCTCTTACTGAAGAAAGTCTCCCTATACTGCCTTTCGATCATCTCCAACGCCTTCCAAGAGGCAGTTCTTCAACAGCAATGTGTAGGATGCGATCAATTTATAATCTACCTGGTTCGCTTTGAATTACAGTGCATTTATTGTGAGCCTTTCGTTGAGGCTGATAAGGTGCCTAAAATAAAAATTGCTCACTTAAACCGTATGCAGCTTTGTGAAAAAATAAACTGCTAGTATGTATTTAAGTTGTTGTATAAGAAAATGTTGAGAGCTTCATAATCTACCGTAATTTTGGAGCTGCCGTATTTTCAATGGCCTTTCGGAAATTCAGGAATCCGAGCAATAATATTCTCTAGCGCGGTTTCTTTCTAAAAATCCTTGGGTTGATGAACCAACGAATTTGCCAATTGGGTGTGAAATCGTCTGAAGGATCCAGAGTGGAAGTGCTTTCGAGACAGAGCATGCCTGATTTCTTGAAGTTTAGAAGGTCGTTTTGAGATTGGCGGGTCAAGAGATAGGTAGCCAGCATCCCGAGATTCGGTTGGTTCCCTACGATGAGGAGGTTCTCAGCATTGGATTCCAAGATATGAGCAAGGGTCCTGAAATCATCGTAAGGCCCGAGCAGGGGAACTTCCTTCAATTTTGCCTTAATTCCGGCAGTTTTCTTGAGGTGTCTGGCTGTTTCTCTCGAACCTGCATGTGGACTGTGACGAATTTCATTTAGATCTGAGAACTCTTTTTCTTCGAGATGGCTTACGAGTTTACAAATCGAATCGAGACCTTTCGAAGTAAGCTCGGTTGCGGCTTCCCTTTTACTGGGAGCAGTTTCTGCAGGTCGCATCAGATATAATCTCATACCGACGAGCGAAAGGATCTTAGTTCCTTTGGCAATATCAGAGAGAGAAGCGTTTTAACGACTTCCCTCTGGAACGGGATTGATGAGCGTGCTGGTAGTTTCCCAGGATAAGTTATAGCGTTGAGGCAAGGATGCATCGAGCGCCATATTTGTGATTTTTGCCTTTACGGCATCCAGGATGGAACTCAGGAGCCTTAGGTTTGCTTCGTCCTGGTCTTCACGGGCCTGCAAGAGTTCTCTAAATGTTGCCAGGCCACTTTCGTATTTTGAGCGCTCCCGATCAAATTGTTCTGTCGCCAATTCCAGGGATAGTTTGGCCGCCTTGACACGTTCAACGCCTGTGACCCAGTCTCTCCAGTTAGATCGATTTATCACCTTAATATCTTGTTCAATATCGGATAGGCGAAGCTGTTCGCGATATAATCCATTTCGCGATTGTTGATAGCGCGCTTTGTCGCTCCTTTGTCCCCAGGGTATTCTGAACTCTATCCCGGCTGTCCAGTCGTACCCATCCCGTTCTAGAGTGTTTCCGTAGGAGTCGAGTAGCGAGTCATCGAGTCCTGAATATCCCAGACCAGCAATGAGATCTACGGTCGGAAGCACAGAGTTTTTGTTCGATTTTACTAGGAGTTCCCAAATATCGATGTTCAATCGTTGCTGCAGATAATCTGGATTATTGGCGAGGATAGCTGGAAGAGAGGTGGGTAACCCGACTTCTTCTGTAGAAATATCTGGTAGTGGCTCTACTGATACGTAGTCCTCCGGATAGTCTTCTGAACCCATCTGCCTGAAGAGTCGGTCCTGGCTATTGTCAATAAGAGCTTTGGCAGATATGACGGCTTCTTCACTCGTTGCCAGAAATACCTGAGATTGTAAGACGTCGATATTCGTAGCGAGGCCGACGCGTTCTCGTTCCGTATTTTCCTCAAGAAGCTTCTTGGCTACTTCGAGACTGGCGGTTCTTACCTTTTTGACCTCATGTGCGTAGGCAAGGTCCCAATACGCGCTTTCTGAAAGTTCCATGATCTGTAAGGCAGTCCCCTTTAGGAAAAGCTCTGCTCGAACGGCATCGATCTCAGCGGTTCGAATGGGAATGAGGTTAATGTCGGCCCCCTGTCCTTCAAGCAGAGGTTGCCGGAGTGATACAGAAAGGTCGGAAGTATGGGCGGGGCTTAGTGTTTGAGTGGATATTCCGCTGCTATTCCTGGCGTAGTTGGTCGTTACTTGTAATTCTGCTCCGGAGTTTAAATACTTGGATACTCCGGCCCGTATAACGCTATTGTGGGATCGTATGCCGTCAGGGTTATTGTAACCGGGCGCGCGACTGCCTCTTTGACTACCCGATGCGAAGACGTTTGTATCGAAAATTGATTCCTGAATGGTAATATCGTCATTGGCTATTAGTAGCTCGATCCCATCAATTCTCAAACGCAAGTTTTCCTGGAGTGAACGTACTACGACTTCTTTTACTTCCAGAGTATCTTGTGCGTGAACAGTTAGTGGAAGTGTGAGCGAAAGGGTCAGGAACGATAGGGTCTTTATCATTGGAGGTTAAGATATGAGTGATTAGCTCCTTCCCGTTTAGGCGTCAAAAGTAATCCCTAACCTGAGAAGATCAACACTATGAAGCTGGTAATGATACCCTCATTAAACTGCTGAGGTTGCAGTTTATTTAACTTTTCCTTCGAATATGAGTGCGAAGTGGCACTTTTTTGAGGGCTTCCGTTAACCGCTCTGTTCTCACCGGTTTAGTGATAAAGTCATGCATCCCCACCTCTAAGGCCCTTTCTTTGTCGCCACCCATAGCCGCTGCGGTGAGGGCAATGATCCATGGACGTTCTGCAGGAGGGTATTTTTTACAAATTCTCTTCGTGGCTTCCAGTCCGTCCATTACCGGCATTTGGATGTCCATAAATATGGCGTCGTATTTGTCTTCTTCCAAGCGATCCAACGCCTCCTGCCCGTTGCAAGCTACGGTGATCGGGTCTGTGTACCCCAGTTTTTTAAGAAGTAGCAGGACGACTTTTTGATTAACCGGATTATCCTCGGTAATCAGTAGTTTGATTGGATGTTCTTTTGCAAACGAATCGGGTGCCATGGTTCTGCTTTCGGTGTTAACTTTTTTCGGGCGATGGTCGACGACTGAAAGTATCGAATTGTGAAGCGCTGATGGCTTGATTGGCTTGCTAAGAACCTCTGTGAAATGACGGGTGATCGGTTCCTCAAGTATTGAACCGATGGAACTCAGGAGAACTAGAGGAAGTTCTGTCTCAGTTCGGAATTCTCTTAATTTCATGGCTAATTCACGACCATCCATTACGGGCATCTTGTAATCTATGAGAGCCAAATCATATTGTTCCCCTTTAATTACTTCGGCTAGTGCTTCTGGTCCGGATGTGCACATCACGGGAACCATTCCCCAAGCTTTGGACTGTGCTAAAAGTAGCTTACGATTGATTTCGTTGTCGTCTATGATCAGGACCCGTTTACCGGTCAGCTGAGGGTCTTTCTGTTTCAAATAGAGTCTGTTCTGTGCTGGAAATGGTTTGCCCAATATGGAGAACTGAAAGGTGGAGCCTTTGTCAACCTTGCTTTTTACCTTCATTTGTCCTCCCATGATTTCAGCCAGGCGTTTCGAGATCGCAAGTCCGAGGCCGGTTCCACCGTATTGTCGGGTAGTGGAATTGTCTGCTTGGGTGAATGATTTGAAAAGCCGGTCTAAACGATGCTCGGGTATCCCTATTCCGGTATCAATTACGGAAAAGAAGATTTCGTATTGATTGTGCTCACGTTTGATGGCTCGTACGGTGACCTGCACCTCTCCTGAGTGAGTGAATTTGAGTGCGTTACTGAGCAGATTAACGAGCACCTGTCTGAGACGAGAAATGTCTCCGAGAATCGTGTCTGGTACGGACTCGTCTATCAAATAACCAAGTTCCAGATCTTTTTCGTGGGCTTTGGCGGTAACTTGGTCAAATGCTTCTTCTAGGCATTGGCCAATCTCAAAGGGCCTTTGTTCAAGATCCAATTTACCGGCTTCAATTTTTGAGTAGTCGAGAATATCATTGATGAGTGTAAGCAGTGAGTCACTGCTGCTCCTCATAGTCTCCGCGTAGTCTTGTTGTTCTGCAGTTAGATCGCTTTCGAGCAACATGTTGGTCATTCCAATAACAGCATTCATTGGAGTCCGAATTTCGTGACTCATTGTCGCTAGAAATGTGCTCTTTGCCTCATTGGCGGATACCATCTCTTTTGCAGTGGATTCTGCCCTCTTTCGCGCTTGGCTTAATTCCTGATTTTTGTTCTTCAAATCTAATGTCCTGACCTCGACCGCATCTGCTACCCTAACGCGGAAGATGTTATAGATCATAAGAATCAAAGTTCCACATAGTACGAACCCACCCATTGCAAAAAATAGGGTCTTTTGAAAACTTTGATTAGTAGCGGCCACAGCTTTTGATATGTTTTTCCACGTAGCATAGTAGTACTGAGTTGCGGTCAGACCTTTCGATTCAATTGGATGGGTCGATAGCGAGTACCAAAGCCCGCGTGATTGTATCGACTGCCAGTTGAAACCTTCATGCTGATCTATCTTATCCGCATTGTTCAAAACGAATTGAAACGACGGCGAAGTGGTAGTAACAATGTGCAGCCGGCGAGTTTGTCCGGGAATGCGTACAAACTGGGACTCTTCAGCCTCGCCCAGTTCCTCTTCAGGGTCGATAGATACTAAGAGTGCTGAATAACCCTTTTCAGGAGTATCAGAAACGGATTCTAGGATTTGGGCAGTAGAAGAAGCGATTCTGAGAAATCCAGTTAGCCTGCGATTTCCTTTAGTATCGCTGTGCGAATAAATGGGTTCAACAGTCGAAATAATCACTCCGGAAGGTGTTTTCTCCAGCCCTTTGGATAACATCTCAGTTTCGAATGCCAGCTTCAGTATAGATGCATCCGTTTCTTCATCTTTGTTGTGACTCCATCCGCCTCTGAGCCGGAGCAATGGAGTCTCCTGATAAGGGAGATGGACCGTCAATTCCGGTTGGACCTCATTTGTCGACATCTTCTGCCAGTAGGGGATCAGCAGTTGTCTGAGCGATGTGGCGTCGGTGGTTGGAGCATTGGCACTGTCTTCCAGGAACTCTGATAGGTATTTCCCTATCCCCTCTACTTCGCCAAGAATTTGAGCTCGCGTCTGATTCTTTTGAAATTCCGATTCGAGAGCAATCTGGAACGACTTATGGTTCAGGTTATTCTGAGTTTGAATCTGCAACGCAAATTTCTCTTTTTCCCAAGTGTAGAGTAGATTAAGAATAGCGATGATTACTATACCTGAAAATACAGCGGCACTTATCAGTAAATTACGTGTTGAAACGCGTTCTAACATTGGGAGTTAAGAAAGTTGTTTATGAGCGTTGTTAGGTAGCTGGCATGTAATCCTCTGGTTGCTGAAGGATCCCACACACCTAAAGCCCCTGTCATTTCAGTTTTTAAATATTTTATACAAAGAATTTTGATTCGTTTACCGACGGCATCTGAGTCCGCGTTTCTGGTGAGACTTTGGAAAATGGAGAGAAGCTTGAACAAATGACGCGCGGCTATCGACCACATGATTCCATCGTGAGTGAATGTTCCTTTGTATACGATGAAGCTAGCGAGGGGTTTAACATAGAAACACCAACCTCTCTGGGACCCTAACATTGTTTCTTTGCCCTCCAAAGGAAGCCCGTCAGCTCGACTCCAGTGTATCGAAATATTCGCGGGTCTCAGAATATCCGCCAGGTCGATTTCTCGCGTCCCAAAGTTCTTTGTGCCTTTCATGCAGGATTTGGGTATTCTTCGAAAGGTCCAACTGGCTTTGATTATGAACTGCGAGTCCTCGATGACAGGCATGTATCAGCATGTCTGTTACCCACTTGAATTCCTTTTCGAAAATAGAATCTGTTGGGTGAGCGATCGAAAGTGCCGTTATCCGATCCGAGATAGACTCTGCCATCTCTAAGACACTCTTTAGTTTGGTTAGATTGATATCGCTTCGATTTTTGATCTCGTCAGGGCTGGATTGCAGGAGTTTGTAAAGTATCGAGTGATTGTGGATATAAATTCCCAAGGGCTTATCCAGATTACCGAGTTCCAGGAGTAGTTGGCCCCAACCGCTCCCATTGAATACAAATTTGTCTAATGTCAGTTCGATTGAGTTGTTACTATCAGCCTGCCAAGCGTTTACGGCCCCATGGACAAACCCGGGGTAACTTGAAAGCAGCGGCTGCAAGTGGCCGTTGTCGCCCCAGTCCGTGACCATGAGCCCGATCGCTCCGTTGTGCTTCCCGTGTTTTGCAGACGAGCGGATGTTTGCGATCATATTGTCGGTTCTTCCGCCGATGCTGCACCAGGAAGAGGTTCCTGGACAAACATAGTAAGAGATTCCGGACGCCTTTAAGAGGGTTGTTTCTTTTTCAAAAGGATGAATGGATTCATAACCCCAATTGAGCGCCACACAATCGGATGGAATCTGACTCATGAGGTCCGGATATCTTACAATAATATCCGCCCAAAACTGCATGGAGCGGTTGTTTTTTCCGCAAATCTGGTAGATCTGCTTGAGATAATCGAGGTAGACAGTTCCCCGGCCCTTCGCTTCTACAATTTCTTTGCTTCTCCCGTAGCCCAGGTCGATGGTTTCATCGCATCCGACGTTTACCTTAGTACTTTTAAAGTGCGAGACCATCTGAGTAATGATATCTTCAGCGAGAATAATCGACTGTGGATCGGTAGCGCAGAGCCCTTGTGGGATTTTTCTATAGCCTAGGTCGGTGTGACCTCCTTCGGGTTGTTCGGACAGTGGTTGGTAACGTTCATGGATGAGCCAACGGCTCATGTGACCGAAACAGTTTAGGTTGGGTATGAGCTCTATGAACCTTTCCTGACAATAAGCATCCAGCTTCAGGATATCAGTGGGTGTGAGTGGCGAGGCGTTTTCCCACACGTCTTGATGTCCTTCGTAGGCGAATGCGTGTTCGACGTAGAGTTGCAGCTCGTTGATTTTCCATTGAGAGAAAGTGTCTATTAGGTCAAAGAGCGTCTCCAGTTTTGGCACTTTGTTTCTCGAGATATCAAGCATGACGGCGCGGTGTTCAAAATCCGGGTAATCGTCGATTGAGCATAACGGAAGCAAAGGGTCTGCCGACATGGCAAGCTGCCTGAGGGTCGAAAGACCGTTGTGCCAGCCTTCCTCCCCACTCGCTAGAATGTCGATCGCTGTTTTTCGGACTTCTAAATGATATCCGTCTTTCTGACGCCTGCTTTCTGACCTGATAAGTCTGACTTCCTCTGGCAGGTGTATGAGCTGTGTCCGGGTTGGCTCAATTTTCCTGAATAGTGCACTGGAAATCTCCGAAGATGAGTTACGAAGCTCAAATTGCTTAGGGGGAGGTAGGAAGATGAATGTCTCCAGTGTTTGGGTCATTCAACCTCGATCTTAACGGCTGCTTGCTTTCCGAGTGTCAGGGTGTTTCCCGTTGAGGTCTTGACTTCAATCGCGTTGGCCGTGTCGTCGCGGTGCAGAACCTGCACCGAGTTCCCTGGCACGAGTCCATTTTTTTCAGCAAACTGAAGGAACACGGCCTCCTGGTCGACGATGCGTGCTACCGTGGCGATGGTTCCTGTATCACAGTGTATGAGGTTCTGTAGATTCCGTTCTTGAAAATGCCCGGTGTGGGAAGGAATAGGATCGCCGTGGGGATCATATTGAGGGTGACCCAGAAGATCGTCTATCCGCTCAAGCACACGGTCAGATATTACGTGTTCCAGTTGCTCGGCTTCGTCGTGAATCTCAGACCAATCCATTTTAAGAATCTCGACCAAGAATAATTCAACAAGCCTATGACGTCGCAACACGTGCAATGCCAATGCCTGTCCTTGCTTTGTGAGGCGGGTTCCGACTCTGGGTTCGTAGTCAACGAGTCCCGCTTCGTTGAGGGACTTCACCATCGTGGTTGCAGTACCGGGCACGACGCTCAGCGTCTGGGCGAGTCGTCCTATTGGAAGCATACCGTCGCCCAATTCCCGGCACTCGAGATAGATCGCCTTAATGTAGTTTTCTACAGTACTGGTCGCCATACCACTTCAATGGGTCTTTGAGGCGACTGAGTCAAGATAGGCCAGCACGTCGTCAGCTTGTTTCGAGGTAGAGGCTGCGAGGTCGCGCCAAACGAGTTTTCCATCTTTGAATAAGAACGCTTGTCGGCTGGCGAATCCAAGCTTCTTGGGTACTCCAAACGCATCAATGACTAATGCTTTTGAGTCTGCCACAAGAGGAAATGGAAGGGAGTATTTCTCTTTAAAAGCAGTTTGCGACTTGATGGTGTCTTTACTGACACCATAGACCGCGACATCTTTTTCCAGAAGCACTTCGTAGGAGTCTCTTAGGCTACAGGCTTGTTTCGTGCACCCGGGCGTATTCGCTTTGGGGTAGAAGTAGATGAGAGTAAATCCTTCAGCGTTTTTAGAGGCCAAATCGATAGTTTCGCCAGAATCAAGATTTGCCTGCACGCTTGGGATCGGGGCTCCGAGATCAATGGTGTCAGCGTTGGAATTTGTAGAGAATAACATAGTGATTGCTAGAAGTGGGAGTATAACTGATTTCATAGCTTTTTGGATTGTTTCTATTTTTAGGAGTGAATCCTAAGGAATGCCATCGTATTTTGATTAGGTACCGTATGCATTTATGAAGAGCTAAGTTTGTAGCGAGTGGTTGCATTAAATTAGCCGAAAATTGAAAAAAAGTTTCGGGAGAGGTTTTAGTCGACTGTGTCTTGTGAAGTTCTTCGACTTTCTCTCTATGGTTATTCACAGAACAATCCGGTGAAAATGACTGATAATTCTGAGGCCCAGCAGCGTTGCTATTGTTGCAATATACTTATTCACAAATTATACACAATCAATTGATAACCAGCTATTTATGCAATATTTTTGTTGACTTGAGGTAGTTAGTAGCTACGGTGTTAGTTAGTTCTTTGATAGAACAGAGGTGCGGAAACAATCCTCTGAGATAAAAACGAAGGTTACTTCGAGAAAAGTAAGGTAAACCTGACGGGCCTTGCTCCTTGGGAAAGCGAAAGCAGACCTAAGGCATATGTCACCAACTCCAGCAGCGGAGGTCGTATTCCACTGCAATTACGAATTGGAGTTAGGCGGAAGTCTGAGGAAGAAACAACAGACTAGCCGAGTTAGAAGGGGCGGGAGGTTTCGACCCAAACCGGAAAATGGTATCCTGAGAAAGGATGCGATTAACTACCATTAGTCAGGAGGCAGAATGAAATCGAGCAATAGCTCCGACCCTTTATAAATCACGGTCGAAAAGATTGAAAATTGCCTGAGGGATTGAACGACATGGCAAGTCACTAAATCCCAAGCGGGGGCGGTAAAACGTAACCGACTGCGAATAAAAAAGTAATCTGAGAGTTAAGAGGCCAGACCCGTACCCTCGGGCAAACGCTTCACCAAAAGTGGAGGCCGACCTGGGGGAAAAAGGAGAGGAAAGAAACCGTCGCGGATAATTTCCTAGCCGTGTCTGGATGAACAAGTCGGCAGACTTCGACGTTCAGGCTGAGAGGCCTCACTCAACAACTTAGTTGAGCAATCAACCAAGCGGTCCTGCTACGAGATCGATAGCTTCCCAGCCAGGAAGAATAGCGTCGGGGAACTGACAACCTACGAAAGTTGCGTGCCCAATGTCAGTAAAGGACGAGAGCGTGGCGAGCTCCTCCCGATCTTTTAGGCCCTCGGAGAAATCCGAGGGCCTCTTCGCGTACGCGTGCCAGTCACGGAAAGGGCTAGACGAGTTTCCGTATAGACTCTTGGTCGTAGCCTTGGTCGAAAAGCGCTCGAAGTGACAAAGAGTGGTTACGCTTCGCAAGTTTTTCGCCATCCGAATTGCAAACCAGGTCCTCATGAAAGAAATTTGGAGGAATCGCACCGAATGCTTCGTAGAGTAGCCATTGACGTGCCGTAGAGGTAAGAAGGTCGCAGCCTCTTACAATCTCTGTGATTTGCATGGCGATATCGTCGACGACAACGGCTAATTCGTAAGCAGGAACGCCTTCTTTTCTCCAAACCAGAAAGTCGGCAAAGTCCACTTGCCCCTGAAATGACTGAATTCCTTGTTTAAGGTCCGTAAATCTCACTGAATCCGTCTCATCAACACGAAACCGCCAATTGATCGTTAAGTCCAAATCGTAAGGTTGACCGGCGGTATGCGGCTGCCACTCCCTTGGAAAAAGAGGTTCTCCTTCGGATGAAAATCTAGTGCTTCGATACTCACGGATGTCTTTACGGGACCGGGAGCAAGGATATACGAGCCCTAGACCTATAAGCATTCGAAGTTTATCAATATAGAGGGGCAATCTCGTACTTTGTAGAATGGGTCCCTCGTCCCAAGTGATTCCAAGGCGGGAAAGGTCTTCCAGCGCTGCTTGAGAAAACTCTTTCTTACAACGATTCGGGTCAATGTCTTCATCCCGATAGATGAGATATCCCGATTGATTTCGACAGCGTTCGTAGGCGGTCCAAAAGGTTTTGGCATGTCCGAGATGTAAATATCCGGTCGGAGAGGGTGCGATTCGGCCTCGATAGCTATTTGAACTCATCGTTTCAAAGCATTATGCGGGCGTTCATCGTATGTAAAATGTAGTTTTAGAAGTTAGTTGCGAATCGTTGGTTTTTTGGGTTTGGAACCCGGGAACTCTTACTAGAGTGTTTTAGTATGCTGACACCGATTTCGCATGTTTACTTTAAGGCCTTCTTCGCCTTTTTCTTTGGACTGACCACGTTTTATTTTTTGGTGTGGACTATTCTGGCTTCGACCGTGCCGGAGTTAAAGGCGGTGCTGCTCTTTGGCGGTGCGACACTCTTGAGCGCGGTTGGCTCTGGTTATTTTCTAATTATTTATAGAAAAAGTGACATCTATTTGCCGAAGAACCAATCCATGCTGTTTTACTCTACCATGGCGATGGTTTCTCTTTTGGTCGGGGTGGGGCTTTTCTTTCACATAGAATCTTACCAAGCTATTCCGGTTCGAATGAGAATTCCGTCGCAAGTGTTGGGCACATTGGTTTATTTGGTTTTCACCGTGTTTAGTCTGATGAGAGTGTCCGAGGCTCGGTTTCTTCCGACGCTTGGCAAGGCGCGTGTGTCCGATGAGCTTGTTAAATAACAAGGGATCGTTCGTTCGTTTGAAACCTGTGTGTTTCGAGCGAAAGCGGTAACATTCTGGATCTTTCTCTGATGGATGAGGTAAATTACCCACTGCGAAAACTTTTTCCTACCGTTATGACGTGGGCAAAGGCTTCTCCGACGTGTCGATATCGTTTTGATTTTGTGGGGGTAGGGGAATTCTGTTCGGGGCCTAAAATTCCTGTCCATGCGCATGAATATTACGAAGTAGGTTTTGTTTTGACTGGGAACGGTATTTTGCAACTAGGTGCCAAGACCCATTCGCTCGAACCTGGTGCTGTTTATAGTGTCGCGCCTGGAGTTAGTCATTGTATCGCAGCTTTGAACGGAACTTCGTTTCAGGGGTTGTTTTTCAACATCAAGCCAGAGGTTGTATCATCCCGAGGGGGCATTCAAAAGTTTCCCGGATTGGAAACAT
Source organism: uncultured Opitutaceae bacterium (assembly GCA_964352065.1). Taxonomy (GTDB): domain Bacteria; phylum Verrucomicrobiota; class Verrucomicrobiia; order Opitutales; family UBA2995; genus UBA2995. The sequence continues at coordinate 12,927 of CAYGQM010000005.1, read as the reverse complement.
CGAAATACCTAAGGACGGAAGGCCTGAAAGAGATTATAACTAGTGCAGCAAAGCACCACTTGGGAAACCCGGTGGATCCTGTCTCGTCGAGCCTGTTAGCCCGGTATCTGGTGAACGAGTTATTGGCCGTGCTCACGGAGGGGATCTCCTCTAAATACAGTTTCGTGGTATTACAGGCTTTAAGCTATCTGGAAGACCACTTACATGAAGGACTCACGATTCAAGCGATGGCTCAATATGTGGGCGTATCAGAAAGAACCCTACGTCGACGTTTTCAGGCGGAGCTTGGAATGTCGGTCAGTGAGTATATCGCCCGAAAACGAGTTCAACTGGCTGAGCAGTATCTTGCGTTTAACCTTCCCGTGAGCGAGGTTGCCAAGATGATTGGTTTCGAATCGCCGAGCCAATTATCCAGGCTCTTCGTGAAGGAAAGAGGCGTGGCACCCAAGGCTTGGCAGAAAGGTATCGCTTCACCGCGCAGAAGCACGCCAAGGTGAGGCATTGAAGAGCCCGAGCATGACTGATACAAAAGCTGAACAATTACGTCTCGGATGCCCCGTTTGGGCGCATACGCCTTGGGTCGGGAACTTCTTTACGTCAGATGCCAAGCGATCTGATTACCTTTCACAATATGGTAGTGTATTTCGGACTGTGGAGGGAAATTCATCATTCTATGGGTTGCCATCTTCGGAAACGGTTCGCAGATGGTGCGCTGAGGTGGCGCCCGGGTTTGAGTTCTGTTTTAAATTTCCAAGGGTTGTCAGTCATGATCTATTGCTGAACCATGCGGAGAAAGAGACCTTGGAGTTTATGAAACGAGTTGAGCCTTTAGGGGAACATCTGGGGCCGTTCTTTTTGCAACTACCTTCGCATTTCGAACCCCGTCACCTGGAAAACCTGCTTTCATTTCTTAAACGACTCCCCCGAGACCGAAAGTTTGCGGTTGAGGTCCGAAATCCCAGATTCTTCTCAGGGAAAATTGAGGAGATGGAATTTAATCAAGCATTGACGGACTTGAATGTGGATCGGGTCATCTTTGATACGCGCGCATTATTTGCAGCTAAAGCAGAGGATGAAGCCACTGAGGGGGCTCAAAGAAGAAAACCCCAGTTACCAGTTTCCCATGTCAATACCGCAAGCCGGCCTTTCGTTCGATTTGTAGGTCACCCCAATAGAGAGCTGACCGTGCGGTATCTCCAGGAATGGGTGGAACCCGTCATGCGCTGGCTTGACCAAGGATGGGAACCTTACTTTTTTACTCATATGCCAGACGACCTCCAAGCTCCTCATTTAGGACGCCAATTCATGCAGCTCCTTATGTCTGCTGGACTCGAAATAGACATTCCCAAGTGGCCATTTGAATTGGAGCCCGAATTGCCCGAGCAGATGGATTTATTTGCATGAGACGGCGCCGTTGGAGAAAGCGCGGATCGCGTCGATTAAAAAGAATCCTGATAACTCTGGTATCACTGGCCATAGTTTCAGCCGCTGGGGCTTACATCATGATGTACGTTGTGTTAAGGCCGAAAGAAATGTGGCGGGAGGAAATTTACGAGGGAGTGTACTTATCCTCTGTCAATATTCCTGAGCGTTTTGGAGAGGGAAAGGCCGTGGTCGCTGAAATTCATTGGGATCACCCAGGTGTTGAATTGTTTTTCCGACCATTCTTTCCCCGTGCAGCGATGCGCAAACACTTCACGTTGCTTCCTGCGGATTACCTCGTTTGGAAACACGATTTGTCAGTGATGATGAATTCTACAAGGTATGTACCGGGAGAATGGTATAAGAGCTATCCGTTGAGACAGGTGGATTCACTCGAAACGCTGGTTTGGGACGGCAACCTAAGTCATATCCACCCCAATTCTTACATGTTTGGCTGGGATGATGAGGGAAATTTCCATTTTGATCATCAAAAGCCTCCGCGTCCGGAATTCCTTGAGAAATTGAAGTGGGGAATAGGAGTTCAGAGTATTAGTGTGATGGAGGGACAGCTTCGCATGGAGGCAATGAACCAGGTAGCGGATCTTGACGCGCGAACATTTCTTGGAGTGGATCCGATCAAGAAAATCATGTGGTTTATCGTTTACGATAAAATTGATGATTTGGGTATGAACACAATTGCCCGGGATGTCGGAGTATTTGTAGGGGGTAAGCTTGATTCTAACGATGCCTCCACCTTGATTGTTGGACAGGGAGCGAAAGGAGTGTTACCTTACACAGGGATACGCGGGCGGCGTCCTTTGGGCGGCGTTATGGGTGTGCGTGCCAAGTCGTTGGACTAAGCGGCGATGACTCAGCATCGGTTACGTTCATTCGTTTCTGAGCAAAGAATCGAGTTGGTTTTGGACCTTGGGTGAAACGCTTTAGGAATTCAGCCCCAGACTTTTTACAAATGAGCCTCTGTAAGTCCGGTAGCTTACGAATGCCATAATAGGAACCGCAATCCCACCAACACCGGGTATCACTTGAAGAATAATCATGAACAGGAAAAAGAACCGAATCATCCATTTGATGAAGAAGCTTCTATGCAGTGGGATATACCTTCTGAACGGAGCGACAAGTTGAATCCGGTAAATGATAATACCGATGACGAGACCTAGGAAGGGAATGAAGCTTAGCCCCAGGGAGATGATCAATACGAGGGGAACGCGACCAGCAATACCACTGAGGTAGTCTCTCGCAAAAATTTCATCCGAGAATAATTCGTGTCCGCAGCTTTGGCAGGATTGTTTGGGATTGCGGTTTTCCAAACGGGTTGCGCAGGCTGGGCACCTTTTTTTCTCAACCAGACGTAGTTTGTGTTTTTCGATATCCTCAGCTGGGTCGGTCTTGGATTGACCGAACATACCTATTTTAACAGGCGAGGGCACCGGGGTATGACAGCTGTGACATTCGGTTGCTGAGGGGTAGTTCTTCTCATCGCAGCCGCTGCAATTGATGCGGGATTTTTCTTCCTTGTACTCAAAATACTTCTTGAGCAGAAAAGCGCCGCCCAGAACGAGGCCGAGAATTGCGAGGACCACCAAAGGGTAAAGGATGAGCCAGAAGAAACCAATCACGGCCCAGCCGTCTTCTGCCCAACTTATCAGTTTTCTTAAGCCCAGATCGTCATCCTGATCTGCCTCAAAAAGCATTTCGAGCAACCCACTCCGTAGACTGGCAAAGAAGTAGGTGTTAGCCGTCGATAGCAGGCCCCAAATATTGGATATGAAACCGGCTTGCATGACCAACAGGTTACCTTCGATGTAACTTTTGTCAGCTGTGCTGAGGAAGCCAAAGTATGTGGCCGCCACCATCCCGGTCTTCAAGTATTTATTGACGCTTTCGAGGGCTTCTTCTGCTTCTGGAATTTTGGTAGCTATTATTTCCAACGCCGATAGCACGCCGAGCGCAGTTATGACATAACCATTGGTAAACCAAGTGGGTTCGCCACCTCCTGCATTTTGAATAAAATCAATCTTGTTTAGAAACGGGAATGAGTCCCCGAACCGTAGCACAAACGCAGAGATGAATGCAGGGATGAAGGCCCTTGAAGCAAAGAGCCCTGAGATTCCAAGTCCGTATATCAGAGTGTTTAGATCCATGGTTAAGTCAGCAGTTTACGTGGACGTTTAAAGACAGGTTGTGTATAGAATGGGAAAAGTTCAAGACCCGTAAGACCAACCTTTGGTTGATGGAGTATTGAGTGGGTGTTGTCAGTATATCAAATGGAGCTTCGACGGTTGCTTTTTGAAGTGGTAAATGAATGCTTTGAGAACGATGGACTATGAGGAAAAATCGAGGAAAAAACTTCGGCGGGTGACAAATATATCGCGCCTGAACGGGTGGAGTATTCTCGCGGTGGCTGGTCTATCTGCTTTAGTTTCACTGGTGCTCGGGCATGTATTTGGGTTCGTCATCGGCTGTGCCGTAGCAGTGAGTGGTTATTTTGAATTGAGAGGCCATCATTTGCTGGTCGCTAGAAAAGGCGGAGCGGTGGCGTGGTTGGTAATCAGCCAGTGGTACTTGATGATCGTCTTGTGGAGCTACTGCGTAATCAACCTTTACCAATTTGATTCGAGTAATCCATGGGCTATGTTTTCTCCGAGATTCAAAGAACTCGTTTTGGCCATAAACCCGGATGTTTATCTTATCGAATCGATGCTCACCGTCAGTTACTACGCAACCTACATTTCTCTGATTTTGGCGGTATTTATTTACCAAGGTGGCCTATCTTTGTATTACCTGTCGGTGAAGAAATACCTTTACCCCAAGCCTCTGTGAGTCTTTTCTGCTCCCTTTTTAAAGAAAATCACCATCAACCACCACGTTATGTCACCCATTTCTTTTTCGAAATCCGCCTCAACGGTAGCTGTTAGTTCCCTAGTCCTGTTACTTTTTGGATGCGGTCAAAAACCAGACTCACAAGCAAGTAGCGATAATTCAAATACCATTATGCCAGAAGAACTTACAGACTCTCAGAAAACCCACATAACTCTCGGTTATTCGATCGGTGCAGATTTGATGCTCGATACCTACAGCAAAGACGAAGCCGCCCGCATATTAGAGGGGCTCCGACTTGCCTCGGAGGGGAATGAGCCGGAGTATGTCAAGGAACTCCAAAGCGACGCTTTTCAGATTCTGAATGATAAACGAACCCAGGCTCAGGCTGCTTTGCAGGAGTCGGCTGTGACAGACAATAAGAAGGCTGGAGAAGCATTCCTCGCAACCATTGATGGCAAAGACGGAGTTGTTAAGACAGCTTCAGGGCTAAGGTATGAGATATTGAATGCTGGGTCAGAAACCTTTGCGACGGCATCCGACAGTGTGAATGTGCACTATCATGGAACCCTGATCGACGGTACCGTCTTTGATAGTTCAGTGGATCGGGGTGAACCGGTAACGTTTCCATTGAATGGTGTGATAAAGGGATTCAGCGAAGGCCTGACCTTAGTCGGTGAAGGTGGGAAAATCCGACTTTATATGCCATCTGATATCGCCTACGGAGATAGAGGTGCAGGTGGGGCGATTGGGCCAGGGGCGACTTTGATCTTTGAAGTTGAAGTCCTAAAAATCAATCCTTGAGCCAAGTTTTGTAACAGAGGCTTTCCAGTAAGCACTGTCCATTTCGGGCAGTGCTTATTTTGTTTTAGAGTGATACTGATCCAGAGTCTGTGTGAAGGGTGAAGCCGCGCTTGCCTCCAACTTGATACGAAAATCAATTGTCCGGGACTTCGAATACTTCGATTATGGCGAGTCCTTCGCTGTTGTTCGCTCCTCGAAGTGCAATCGTATAGGCGGTTCCAGTTGGTGAGGCTGGAACGTTTACTAAAAGGGCTGCCTCCTCGATGAATCCGGGCTGGATGGTTGTGGCTACGATGGAAGCAAAGTTCTGGTTATCTCGCCAATTATCGTTGAACGCGATACGCTCACCGGAACTGTCGAGCATCTCTAGGGTGGTATCTGTTAGGCGTCCTTCCAGGTTATCGGGAAGAGACGGACCATTCCCTCGGATGTAGAGCGTTCGGTTGCCAGTTCCTTTTACGATAATTCCGGCTATCATGAGGCCGTCGTCGGATCCGACGATTCCCCGTGTTGAAATATTGATTAAGCGGGCCTCATTGTCAGGATTTGCTTCATAAACCTCTACGAGACCGACTCCGGTTCCCATGTCTGCGCCTCGCATCCATACGGTGTAGACGCCAGGTGCTAGATTTACGAATAATGCGGCCTCGTTTTCGTTTTTCGGGGCAAGTGTAGTCGCAATAATATCCGCGGAGCGTGGGTTATCCTGCCAGTTGTCATTGGTGTCTATTTGATTACCTGATCCGTCGAAGAGAACGAGTTCAGGGTCTTGCAATAGTTGTGGGTTGCTTGGAAGCACCAACGAAGGAGCAATACCAGTAATGTAGATATCTTTGTTTTCAGAACCGGTGATAATGAAACCGGCTATCATAATGGTATCTTCAGTACCTCCTACGGTTCCACGGGTGGATATGTTGATAGGCTTGCCGGTTGTTGCTTCGTACGTGGAATCGGAGTCGGGCTCAGATGCTTCGGAGGATCCTAGTCCACTGAGCGCCCTGACTCTGTATATGAAGTTTGAATTATCTTCGAGTCCGGCGTCGATGTAGACGTTTTCATTGGCTCCTGTGGTTCCGATATTCGCCCAGGACGTACCGTCTGTGCTTCGGTCTATTTCAAATCCGGATTCCCCTTCTGAATTATCGTTCCAAGATAAGGTAAGCGTGTTGCTGTTGTAAGGGTCAACTTCCAGCCCTGTTGGATTCGCGGGCGGCGCGATTTGAACCGTTGCTTCGTTGGACCTTGCTCCGTCGTCGTTTGTGTCAAAAGCGATAACTCTATAAAGGTACGCTTCCCCGAGGTTGACTGTATTGTCTATGTATGAATGGGTGTTGGATCCGACGGATGATAACGATGACCAGTTGGCTTCCCATATCGCCTTACGTTCTATCCGAAATCCGGTTTCCGTGGCTGAGTTGTCGGTCCATTCTAGCCGTACGCTGGATTCGCTATCGATAGCAGCTGTCAGATTGCTGGCAGGATCAGGCCCAATGGATGCTGCTGAGGTCCAGAACACCGCCTGTGTCAGAACCTCGTAACCCACAAAGACATCGGGTTGGTCACTGGTATAGGACGGGATCTCATAGAAAAGCGTAGCTATATACTTGTTGTTCGGTTCGAGGGTATTGGCGGCCAATACGCCGGAGGTACTGGAAGTGTTGATACCGTCTAGATCCAGGTCCAAGTTATTGTACCCGGGTGCGCCTTCAATCTCCAAGCTTATGCGTGCATTTTGAGGAGGGGAACTTATCCCAGCCCATTCGAATGTCAACGGGAGCGATGGGTCTGCATTCTGAAAGGATTCAAAATTGGTGAAATAGGGTTGTGCAGGGGGTGACCCGCCTCCCATCGTTAAAGAGTCGATGATGGTTTGGGCGCCATTGATGTTTAGGTCTATACTGTAGATTCCATCAGGATACATCGTATCCAGCTCGGCTTCGCTACCGAAAATTGCCTCGAACTCCACAAGCCCAGATTCGTTCGTAGCTGCAGGTACGGGAATCGTGGAACCTCCCGGTATGGTGACTGCTGCTGTCGTGATTCCGGAAACCTCCGCTTCAACGAAGTAGAACCATTGTTGAGGCCCTGGAGCTGTAGAAGACGTTTGCAGGGCTGCAGTTCCTTTGGACATGAAGACTTCTAAGTCGGGGCTGCTGTTGAACTGAGGCCACGTTGATATTTCGATACGTGTCGTTGTTATGTAGCCAATAATCGTGTCGGGGGTGACTAGTCCATCCGTTTCCTTTACGAAAATGATATCGAGCTCGTAGGTCTTATTCATCCCCAACGTGTTGGCTGGAATATCGAAGGAAGTGGCGGTGCTATCCAAAAATTCGAAAATCAGCTCCTGATTGTCGTCTTCTCTCCAAAGTTGAAACACGATGCGATCTTCCGCGTTGGCTCCGATAAATTCATTCCAGAATACGGTGAATGGTTGGGAAAAATCAAATGACCGGAGGGCAACGGCATTTTGAATGTGAGGTGCATTAGGGTAGTTGTCTCCGGTGATCGAAAAAGAGCCGAGGTCAGTCTTGTTTCCGTCTTCTGTGATACTGAAGCTTACCAAGCCGTTGGGAAATACCGCATCCATAGCAGCTTGACTTTCATACCTTACTTCATCTTCGAGTTCATAGTCTCCTGGTTCACCTGGCAGATCTACTGGGCCGTTGGAGCCTTGATAGGTTACCGTCGCTCCTGTGATGTTATCGCCTCCAGAAACACCTGCCCCAAATGACCATTCTTTAGCGGGTTCTCCTGGCAAAAAATTGTCAGATTGTTCATAGGCTTTTTCCTTAATGATATAGGCGAAGCCAACTCCCGGATCGCTGTTTCCTCCGCCTCCCCCTGAAGCGGTTTGGATACTCATCGACGTTTGTGAAATATAGCCCGCGATAACCGTTGGATTGGTGGACGAGATTTCTGGAGCACGAAACTGAATAACCAGGTCATAAACACTGTCCGGTGCCAGCGTATTTGCGGGTAGTTGCACTGAGGAGTCGTTTCCCCCTAGAAATTCGATCCATTCAACAATTCCATTATTGAGGACAAATACTAAAATGTCTGAAACGGCTCCGGGTGCATCCGCCCAGGTTATGGTGAGAGGATCGCTTGAATCAAAGGTCTCAAGATCACTAAAGTTGGAAAATTGCGGAGCGACTGGATAATTGTCGGCTGGAAGGTTGTAAGGGCCGTAGCCAGTTCCTTCACCGTTTTCAGAAAGATCGATCCAAAAATCGCCTGCTGGAAACACTGCATCCAACTCACTCTTAGAATTATAGGGCGTAGTTAAAATGTGCGTGTTGTTCCCGAGGTCATTGAGGGGCGTTATGTCGTTGAAGTTGTTTATAGCGACTGAGTTAATAAGATTGGAGTTTCCAATTGCTCGGGCCAAGATCGCGTAGCCTGCATCATCCAGTGTTTCGGGGCCGGTTTGTTCGTAGTGATCCCGTTTGTATAAAAGATAAGTCGAATCATTGCCGATAACGCCACCTCCTGGACCCGTTTGAATCGTGAATGAGGTAAATGCTTCGTAGTATGAATTGAGAAGGATTCCGTTTGTAGTCTGTGGATTTTCTACTGGATTGATAAAAATGACCTCTCCTGTGTAGGTGGAGTTGGGTTGGAGGAAGTCGCTCGAAAGGGTCACGCCGTCGGATGTACTTGCTACATCGAATTCCATTTCGTTGTTGGGATCGTTGTTGTTCCAGATTTCCAGTTCGATACGAGCTCCCTCAACTGCGTTCGAAAAGATATTCCACAGCAGGTAAAAGTCTTCATCTGGATCAATCGCCTGGGCGCTTTCCCAACTGGTTAGCCATGGCGTGACCGGTTGGGTTCCGCCTGTTTGGTTTAAGGGCCCTAAGTTGATCGTTTGTCCGTTGTTATTGACTCGGACTAAGTAGTTGCCCTCTGGGTATGCGGTATCTCTCTCTCCACTGGTCGCATAGTATTCCTCGAGATCAAATTCGTCAGGGCCACTTGATGGTACTACTATTTCACTCGTGTCAGGTTTAATGAGCGTGACCGAGGATAAACCGGTCCCAAAAGCCTCCACGAGGAATCCGTGAGTGAATGATGCGGGCGCCAGAGCAGTTGTTTGGGTGCCGGAGATTCCTCGGGAGATAAGGATATTGGACCCGGGCGAATCGTCCGGGAAGGTTGAAATCTCGACCCGAGTGGTTGTCAGGTAGCCGATTATGGCATTTACACCTTCAGGTGGGGTAGCGGTTTGATTTATAAAAGTAAGATTTAGGTCGTAGCTTCTGTCAGCTACTAGAGTTCCACCGGGTATCTCAAAAGAAGTCGCGTTCCTATCGACAAATTCCATGAGCAGGTCATTATCGTTAGTGTTATCCCATATTTGGACGAGGATTTGGTCACCGTCGTTGGATCCACTGAATATGTTCCAATTAATGGTAAAATTCTGGGTGAGATCAGATGCCTGAAATTCGACGGCGTTCATGATGTGTGGAGCCGTGGGATAGGCGTCACCTGTAATAGTGAAGGGACCTAAGCTGAGTGTGCCACCGTTGTCCGTAACAGAAAGACTGACATTTCCATTGGGAAAAGCTGCGTCCAAGCCTGCTTGGGTGGGATATTCCTGATTGTCACTGTCCAATTCATATTCTCCGTTTGCGCCAGGCATATTAATCGCTCCGCCAGAGCCTGGATAGGTAACGGTGGCCCCTGTGACTTGATTATCCCCAGATACGCCTGCAGCGTAAAGCCATGCGTTGGGGGAGGTTGGTTGGAGATTTGCTGTCTGAACAAACTCTTTTTCTTTGATGGCGTAGGTGAATTCTATTTCACCCGCAGCAATGCTGAAAATAAGGCAACAGGAAATCAGGATGTAAAATACTAGGGATTTTTTCATGAGTTGGTAGGATTCCGATTGGAGAGTAGGGGGTAACGAAAGGTAAGCTGACGATATTATGGTTCCAGATTAAGTATTAGCGATGCATTTCTTTACTTTTATTTAGTATGAACATGATGAATACGGTATGATCCCGACCTCGATTGAACCTGATATTTCCATTGCTTCTGGGTCTTCTTCATCCAACTTGAAGAGCTAAATCTGCGATACGTGTATGGGGCCTAAGTCAGGAGAATCTTTTAAAGGTGTGCTAGCCGCGATAGGTGCATTCCTCATCTGGGGAATAATACCGGTGTACTGGAAATTGCTCCAATCAGTGGATGCCTACGAGTTGGTGATGCATCGGATTTTTTGGTCCGCTATTTTTCTTGTGATCCTGGTCCGTTCGAGGGGGAAGTTTTCGACGTTTTTGGAAGCTTTTCGAAACAAGGGCATGGTTGGGATTCATGTACTCGGGGGGATATTATTAGGCATGAATTGGTTGGCATTTATTTATGCAGTAACCCATGGCGAAATTCTTCAGGCGAGTTTGGCTTACTTCATCGTACCGCTTACAAATGCAGGGATGGGGTATTTAATCCTTAAGGAACGGTTGTCCAGGATCAAGGGTGTTGCGATCCTTTGTGCTACCTTGGGTGTGATCAACGAGATCTGGCAGGTAAAGGATTTCCCATGGTTGGCATTGGTTATGGCTACGACGTTTGGTATTTACAGTTTGCTTAAGAAAAAGACTTCTCTGGGAACAATCACAGGACTCACGATGGAGAATACGGCGATCTTTCCGATAGCGACCGCTGGCCTGTTAATTTTATTTTTCCGGGGGGAAGGTGTGTTATTCCGAGGTTCCTGGGAATTGCAGTTCCTTTTGGTGCTGGCTGGAGTGGTGACGTCAGTTCCACTGATGCTGTTTTCATATGGTGCGGCCCGAATACAGCTCAATACCTTGGGTTTTATTCAGTTTATCGGTCCGATGACTAAATTTGTGTTGGCGATCTGGCTGTACCATGAACCCTTTTCCTCGGCCAAGTTGGTGACCTTCGGTTGCATATGGGTGGGGATTTTTCTCTATTTGTGGGATTCTTTTAAGGGGGCTCGAATAAAAGATGTGTCGCCTGATCTGTGATTCATTGACCCTCTCCATAAACACCCTCTTAGTTTGAAGGTCACAGACTATAACTCTCTAAAGCAGAATCAGTGGCGGTAAAAAAAAGGATCTGGATTCCTCTTCTCGTACTCGTGCTATTAAGCGCGGGTTTCGTGGCAGCGTGGTATTATGTGCCTACCTACGCAGAAGCACGGTTTGTTGAAAAGCTGGAACAGGTTGGTATTGAGACGGACTCGATCGAGTTTCGCATCGAAGGGTTTTCCAGACCCGTGGTGAGGGACTTGAGTGTAAGAGTTTCTGGAATTAACCTGATTGCTGAGATGGTCACCTTTGGCTCCTTGTTCGATGGGTACGGAAAAGACAAACCCTTGAAGGTTAAGGTGCATGGCTTGTGGTCGGGGGTGAATGCTCAAATTCCGGAAGGGATACTTTCAGTAAACAATGCGATTTTGGCTTTGCCTGAGAAACCTACCTTTGCATCGCCGATTCCCATCGAGATCGAATTTGAGGATGGCACGATTCTTTATGAAAATCAGGAACGTCAGATCGAAGGTAAGGTAGATGGAAAACTGTCGATTGAAGATACTGTTTTGAACTGGGAATTGAGTATCGATGTGAGCGAATACCCCATCAAAGGCCGTGGGTTCTTTGACTGGGAAACGGGGCGATCCGACATCGCGGGTGAGATGAACCTGAGTCACACTCTGAGTCGGTCGATTTGGGATATTTTAAACGAAGAGCCTTTATTCGATTGGAATGCAGGGGAATTGCAGGCTGCGTTTCGCTTTGAGGGAGAGAATTATCGGTACCAAAACGGGCAGATTCATGCAATCGTCAGCGGTGCGGGAGTGGGTTTCGAATCACTGGATGTCAAGAACGCCAATCATGTCGCTTCGATCATTTGGACACCTCGCCATATTACGGTGGAATTTGATGGGAATGGGGCGCTTTCAAAACTTCTGGATGCTCCTTTTTCTTGGGCGGGAACATTATCATGGGAACCGGGCCCAATCATGGGATTCGAGCTGTATGAAGCCTCGATTGCTCCGGAATGGTCTTTCGGGTCCTTTAACTTCTCTCAAAGTGCCGAAGCCCCGATTCCATTGGAGGTTTCTTTGCTGGGGAATGGGGGAGATTTTGACTTTCAGGTTCTCGGCCTCGATTTTCAACTCGGAGGCGAATTCGGTGAACAGCTTGCAAGCTCGACTTTGGATTTGATGATTAATGGTCAGTGGAAGGGTCATAAAATCAATAATGCGTCAGTTGATCTTTGGCTTCGCGATGGAATCTTTATGGCTCCCATGTTTCAGGCTGAATTCGGTGGAGCTTTGCTGAATGCGCGAATCGTGGATCATTCATTTTCTGATTCTTTATTTCCTGGTCTCTTTCTCAATCCGGGGGAATTTGTTCAAGGCGCCAGCATGAACGACGCGAGGCTTTATCGCTACGAAGAAGTGATTGGAGAGTCGATCAATCTGAATTGGAGTCCTGGTGAAAAAGCTCCATTGAGCGTTGAAGGAAACTTTGCGGGTATTGGAGAGGCTGTTCTGGTCTTGGAACCGGATGAAGAATCCACGCGCGAATTGGCTGTTGGAAGACTGTCTTTAAATCCGGGAGATTTTGTCTTCAATTATGCGGTCAGAAGCGAGAATCTGTTTGAGGCTTTTAATGCGAAGCTGATCTTGGAAGATTACGCGATTCAGGATTATCCAGACTTGGCAAAATGGCTGACTGGGGAGTTCGACATAACGGGTTTTATTTCAGCCGAAGCAGATCTTGCTGTTACCCCGGATAGCGTTAAACCACTTCTGGAATTTCAATTGGAAAACGTCTTATATGCGAGTGGAAATCTGGTCATGGACGACGTCAACTTTGCGGGGCGTGT